>CBDUCG010000156.1:0-4381 GCA_965365595.1 uncultured bacterium | reverse complement strand
TTTGATATATATAGTTATTTTATCTTTGCTCATAGCCCAAAAATTATAACCGGGGTTAACTTTCTTGCTAAACTTTTACCGAGGTGCCTTGTTATTTATTTTATTGACATACAAGACCAAATATCCTAAACTTGTATTTAGTCCCATTGGGCTAAGTGGTTTAAATTTTTAACAAATTTTTACACCTAGATAAATGAAAGAACCAGACCCTCATTTGTGTGGTTTAAAACCAGAATTCATACAAACTCCAAAATATTTTAATCATATAAGCTTTATCTCCAATAATCCTTTTAAAGGCGTTTACAGGGTTTAATTACGATGATAGATGAACTTAGTGCTCTTAGACTTATAGAAGAGCGTTTTCATAAACCATCCGACAGTATAGTACTGGGAATTGGAGATGACGCGGCTGCGGTAAATTTCGGTAGTGACAGGCTAGTACTCTCGACAACTGATTCCCAGGTTGAAGATGTGCATTTTGTGAAATCTCTGATTTCTCCGTCTCAATTGTCCAGGAAAGCAGTTGCTGTTTCAGTCAGTGATATAGGAGCAATGGGCGGAGTGCCAAGGTTTATACTGGCCACAGTCGGCTTTTCTAAGGCCGAAGATGAGGGATTTCTTGAAAATCTAATTTCAGGCTTCATAGATTCTGAAAAAGAGTTTGGAGTTGAGCTTATTGGCGGTAATTTGTCTTCATCCTGTAAGCTATTTATCGATATTACTGTTTTGGGAGAAGTTGAGCCGGATTTAATGGTTAAACGAAGCGGCGCCTGTCAAGGAGACCTGATATTCGCAAGTGGGACTCTGGGAGATTCAGCTCTTGGTCTTAAGATTATGAAAAATGACGGAAGCTCAGCCCAATCAGACTTTTTACAGAACAGACATCTCTGCCCTGCTCCCAGGCTGAGATTGGGAAGAGAGCTTGCCTTAAAAGGGTTGGCAACATCTATGATTGATATCAGTGACGGATTACTTCTTGACCTCGAGCGGATTTCTGTTCATAAGGGCTTAGGCGCTGCCATAGACCTTGATAAATTGCCTATGTCTGAAGAATATGACGATTTGGCAAAGCAATTTTATGATAATAAATTCATACCCGCACTAAGCGGGGGTGAAGATTATGAACTCCTTTTCACTTCAAACAAGGATAGTCTGGGGGACATTCAGCGTATCTCTGAAAAACTTGAAATCAGAATTACGGAAATCGGCAAAATCAATAATTCAGGCGCAGTTGAGTTATTCAATAATAATAGAGAAGAAATAACTTTTAAAGAAAGGGGTTTTGTTCATTTCAACAGTTAAATGGAAGATATATCACTAAGCTATAACATAATAATAATTCTAGTTCTTCTCTTTCTGTCAGGTTTTTTCTGCCTGTCGGAAGGATCTCTTTTCTCACTTGGAAGACACCACCTCGACGGCTTGAAGAAGGACGGAAAGAAGAGTTCAAAACTCATACAAAAACTCCTTAAAGACCCGTACAAACTTATAATCACTATACTTTTTGCGGATGAAATAGTTAACGTGGCATATTCCAGTGTTATAGGTCTGACCGTGGGCTCCTTACTGCACAACTATTCAGAACGGACTATTATGCTTGCCTCAGTTGCAATAGCTTCTCCAAGTCTTTTGCTGCTTGGTGAAATCGGTCCTAAAACTCTCGGTGTTAAATACCCCAAAATAATCGCTAGAATAATTTCCTATCCCCTTCATTATTTTCATATACTGATTACGCCGATAAGATGGGTGCTAATGGGTCTTTCAATAGGTTTTACCAGAATATTGGGAGGCAAAATAGAGCCCGAGCATATAGAGAAATTCTCTGCCGAAGAGGTAAAAACACTAGTAGGCATAGGAAGTAAGGAAGGAGTAATAACAGAGATAGAGAAAAAGCTTGTTGGAAGCCTTTTCAAACTGGAGGATGTGCCCGCCCATAAAATAATGACGCCTTCAATAGACTGTTTCTTGCTCTCGTCTAATCTTTCAAGGTCCCAGGCTCTTTATGACATTAAAAAAAGGGGCTATTCCAGGACTCCTGTATACAAGGAAACCAAAGATAATATAGTTGGTGTCCTATATGCCAAGGACCTACTTTCCTTCGATAGTTCCGGGGAAAAAACAATCAAAAAACTTTTAAAGCCTCCATATTTTATACCAAGGACAAAAATGGCATTTGACCTTTTAAGGGAGTTCCAGCAGCAGAGGATTCATATAGCGATAGTTGTTGATGAATACGGACGATTTGATGGAATAGTCACTATGGAGGACATACTGGAAGAGCTGTTCGGCGAGATAGAGGACGAGAGAAGGGTAATTAAAACAGCCGAAATCAGATCGCAGGGTGAGTCCATTATTATTCCCGGAAGCATGAAGATAGATGAATTTAATGATTCATACCTGTTTACGGTCCTCAGGTATGGCGGAATTGAAAATTTGGGTGAAGAGCTTGAAGAATCAATTCTTCCATCACAGGAAGACCATGAAACAGTTGCCGGTTTTGTTTTTGATTTGTTCGGCAGATTTCCGTCTCAGGGGGACAGTGTTAGTTACGGCAATTTGACCTTTACAGTTTACAACGTCTCCGGAAAACGCATTACTGAAATTAGGGTACAGAGAATGAAAAAAGAGGTTGCGGATGTCGCTTGAAATAGTAATAGCGGTAATTTTAATATCACTAATATTGCAGGCCTTTTTTGCGGGTTCTGAGATAGCTCTTATATCCTGTGACAAGGTAAAGATGAAAGCGCTTGCCGATGAAGGCTCAAATAGCGCAAAGCTTGTATTGAGCGCTTTTGACCAGGTCGAGCAATTTCTCAGCACCACACTTGTAGGTATCAACCTATCTCTTATTATAAGCACCATCGTATTAACATTCTATATACAAGAAAAATACGGACAGGGGGGAGAGCTTTATACAGTATTAATACTATCACCGCTTATAATTATTTTTGGCCAGATAGTTCCAAAATCCGTATTTCAGAAAAGAAGGAATACTATAGTTTTATGGGCTATTTACCCGCTGTGGGTAGCGTCCAAGATTTTTTATCCTATTCTCATATTTGTGAATATTTTCACCCGCCACCTGCTAAATCTGATAGGCAAGACAGAGAGCACTTTTATTACCAGAGAAGAGCTAATAGATGTGATAGAAGGTGATATAACAGCCCCAACAATTGATTACAAGGAAAGGATTATTAAAAGAATTTTCAGGTTCTCCGAAACCACTGTTGAAGAGGTCATGATCCCTCTAATTCAGGTAAAAGCTCTCAGGGAAGATTTGAAAGTCGGAGACGCGATAAGATTAATAAAGGAAACGGGTCACTCAAGGATCCCTGTTTACTCAGAGCGTGTAGACAATATCACAGGCATGCTTCATTCGTTCTATCTTTTGGGCGCAGATCCTAATGACGCGGTTAAAAATTATTCCCAGCCCCCTTTCTACGTGCCCGAGTCAAAACCGGTGGATGAGCTTTTAGACGAGATGAAAGAAGGAACTGCCGGAATGGCTGTTGTGGTGGATGAATACGGCGGAGCTGTCGGAGTGATGACGCTTGAAGATATTTTGGAAGAAGTGGTAGGCGAGATTGAGGACGAATATGATAAAGGAATTAAACTCTGGAGAAAAACGGAAGAGGGAGAATTTTTAATCAATCCAAAAATTGAGATTGAAGCACTTAACGACGATCTTGGATTAGGACTTCCGGAAAGCGACGATTATGAAACCTTAAGCGGTTTTCTTCTCGCCGAAATAGGATCAATTCCAAAAGCTGGAGACAAAGTAAAACATTCCAAATATACTTTTACGATAACCAGGTCTACAACCCGGTCCATTGAAGAAGTAAAGCTTAAGATAAGAAAAGGGAAATAGAATTAATTCTCATAAATCTTTTACTATCAAGCAAAGCTCACTTTCCTTTTCTCTCATAATCTCTGTCTCTTTTTTCTTCTTATGATCATGCCCTATCAAATGAAGGATACCGTGGATTATAAGTTTCTTGAGCTCTTCATGAAGTGTCACACCATAAGTTTTACTATGTCTCTCTGCAGTTTCAATTGAAATGACAATATCTCCTAAGATAGTAAAATCAGGTCCCTCATTCTGGGGAAATGAGAGAACATCGGTTGTCCGGTCGATGCCTCTATATTCCCGGTTCAACTCCCTCATCTGAGAATCGCCGATAAAGGTGATGCCAAGCTCAGAGTCTTTAGGCAACCCAAGCTCTTTTAACACAAGACGCGCTATTTTCCTCAGAGTTGTTGTATATTTAGCCTCAAGCCCGCCGGTTTCGTCCAGTATATCAATATTCACACAAACTAGTTTACTCATTCTTACACTTGATACAAACACTTAACAAATGGCATCACTGCTTTAAGACATCTT
>CBDUCG010000155.1:0-4595 GCA_965365595.1 uncultured bacterium | reverse complement strand
AGAGGACGGCTTTGCATCGCTTGATGAACCGATCGGACTCTACTTGCCTGAGTTGCTAACTAATGATGAATGGAAAAGTGTAACTATAAGAGAACTTCTTTCGATGACAAGCGGAATACCGCAGAATATGGTATGCATTGCGGGTCCCAAGGAAGGTCAAACATGCGCGCCACCATCCCCGAGGCATCCACTCGGTTCCGAATTCAACTGCGGTGTTGAAATGGAAGGAGATGACATAAAATGCGGATTTCCTGCTGGTCAGATTCCTTTTATAGATAATCTTATTGATGCAGAAAATATAATGCCTACCTTATTTGAAGCTGGAAGCAAGTATTTATATATTAATATGAATTTTGTGCTTGCAGGACTTGTTGTGGAATCTATAAGCGGATTGTCTTTTGAGAATTATCTTAAAACCAATGTATTGGATCCCATTGGTATGACAAGCACTGGCCCGAGCACTCTGCCGCTTACGGATACGCCAAATTCTACATTGGGCTACCGCGTCCTTGAGGAAGGACAGGAGCCTTTGTCGCAGACTTTCCCCTGTATTGCAGTTGAGGATCTGCCACAGAACTGCGGTCCGCTACCACTTGTCGCGGAGTGCGAGCAGATACCGACCGATAGGCTGACGGCGCCTTTTGAATCTTATAGTGCGGGTTATCTTACTACTACTCAGAATGATATGATTAAATACGAGAAAGCACTCAATAGTTTTAGCCCACTGCTATTAAGTGTGGAGTCTTATGATGAAATGTGGTCAAATGCACAGCTAGTAAGTGGTCCTATGCAGGGGAATTATATCTCTTTTGGACTGGGGTGGGTCGTATGCTCAGAGCTGGACGAACAGACTTGCCCTTCTGGAGTTGACCCGGCTGCTGGCGGAGATGTTTCTCCTCCGATAAGGCCAGAGCCGGTAGGAGATGTTGGGAAGTTTGTCCAGAAAGACGGGGGAGTAAATGGATTTCAAGCTAAGATCGACAGATACCTTGATGACGGAATTACAGTGTATGTAAACTCGAATACTGCTTCGCCAACTTTTAATATTGATGCATTAACCCTTGATATTGGGCACATTGTAAGAGAAAATGAGTGAAATATTGCTGAGTGGTAAGAAAAAGAGATAAATATAGGTATCGGAGGCTCGAATGAAGAAAAATATAATACTTACATTTGTTGTTATTGTTGTGTCCGGTTTATGTGGATATACCACCCTTGCTGATACAGATAAGAGCAGCTCTTCCGGAATTATATGTGAAAATACCTGTGTATTATGTACATCTGCTCCCTGTATTCCTGATCCGAGCAACCCGGATACAAAAGCAATATGCACTTGTGACGTGAATAATGGCAAAAACTTCGGCACTTCTGAATGCAGTGAGCGTACTCCTCGAACTGATTTAAACGGAGTTATACATGCGCTCTCGAATTATTCTTTCAATCAGTCGCCTAATAAACCTGTCCTGGTTTGTCCGGGCGGAAAACCATGGACTTTTTGTCTCGATAAACCATGTATTATAGATCCGGCTGATCCCTTAAAAGCAATTTGTACATGCGATATAGACCGTACACAGCCTTTCATCACTTTCGGCGGTGAGTGCAATACTCTTACATGCAATACGGCCTATTGGTCAGGAGCAACAGTGAGTGATTTTCAAGGAGCCAGTCAGGAGCTTATGAAAGCTTTTGGCCTTAAAGAAAATCCGGCACAGTACTGCCCGGGGCAAAATCCAAAATAGATAAACTGAACTATCGGGTTTGTAAAAACCCTTGATTTTATTCAATTGATAATTGTAATATTAATGGGACTGAAGCATGTATTTAGCTTCCGTTAAGTCAAATTGTATCATCCAAGGGGGAATTCCAAATGAGCATAATGATTATTGTAGACGCTAAGATAAAAGAGGATAAACTCTCGGAATATGCAAACTTTTTTGCCGAGATTCTTCCGGACACCAGAAACTTCGACGGCTGCGAGGGGATTACACTCTGTACTGACGCAGAGGATTCAGGGCGTTTATATTTGGTAGAGAAGTGGGCATCTAAACAGCACTATGAGAAATATCACCACTGGCGCGCAGAAAGAGGCGATCTTGAAACTATACGCTCATTTTTGGATGGCGGTGTCAACAGAGTATTTCTGGATGTTGTTAACAGCTAGTATTTAATATGCTGAGGTATTATAATTGTTCAATGATTCAGTATATAGAAAAATATCTCAGCATTATGAAATTGGCGGCGATTTCTATTAATAATATTTCAGAGAATATTAAATTTTGAAATCCGGAACAATTTACATTTCAATTATTGTAATTATCTTGGGGTTCTTTATATTGAGTCCTATCTCTTATTCTGCCTCTGACAACCAGGAAATTCAGGAACTTAAAAAGAAAATAGATGAAATTCAGCTTGAGAGCCAGAGACAGATACAGGAGCTCAAACTGGAAATTGACAGGCTCGAGGCTGAAATAACAGCGGACGCAAATGATAAAAATGAAGATACCGATCAGGGTGAGGAAACTAAATGGTACACAAAATTCAGGGCCGCCTACGACAACGGGCTCAGGTTTCAGTCCGAAGACGGTAACTACAGAATGAGGTTTAGGATTTTAGGTCAGTTTCAGCTGTCAGTAAACGATACTGATGAGGAGCTTACCTCGACGAATTTCGATGTAAGAAGGCTCAGGTTTCTTTGGGATGGGAACGCATTTAGACAGTGGTTACTTTATTCGGTAGTTCTGGATGCCTCAGTAGATGAAATACTCATTGATATGTATTTTACGGCAGCCTATAAGAATGAAATAGCGCCCCGTGTCGGGCAGTTCAAAGTGCCTTTCTATAGAGAGTTTCTAACTTCTTCTGCTGGCCTGCAATTAGTTGAAAGATCTATAGTAAACAGAGAGTTCTCACTTGACCGTGACATCGGAGCTTCGATTTTGGGCGGGCTAACCTCGGGATATCATATTTCCTATTTGGCGGGTGTATTTAACGGTGACGGCAGAAACGGTACAAGTGTTGACTCAAACCTGCTATATGCGGGCAGAATACAGCTAGGACTGGGTGGTGACGGCGGCAGGTTTAACGCTAACGGCCAGTTCCCGGCCGCCGCGGATTACGCCATATCTCCTAATTTCGCATCAAAACCGACTTTTGTAGCGGGAGCTGCTATAGCTGCAATACCTGGGCTCAATTGCGACAGAAAATCACCGGGCGGAGGCGCTTGTGCAAGGATAGCAGAGCTTGGTTTTCCTCAGTCGGACTTTACCACATTCACAGCCGACATGAATTTCAAGACATACTGGTTTAGTGTTGAAGGAGAATATGCGGGCAGGTGGCTTGCTCCTGATTTCGGCCCTTCAGACACAGCCTATGATCAGGGTTTTAACCTTCAGAGCGGGGTATTTTTACTACCCAGTACACTTGAATTCGCAGGAAGATATTCGTTTATTGATTTCGATGCATCAGCGGGCGTAATCCCTGTGGGCGCTGCAGTGAGGGATACTATATGGGCGATAACGCCAGGGCTGAATTACTATATATTCCATGATAACAGATTGAAAATTCAGGTTGACTACTCATTTATCAGAAATACTTATACCAAACAGTCGCCTCATATAGACGAGAACATTCTCAGGATGCAGCTCTCGGCTTTTTTCTAACCGACCATGTTGGTTAACTCTGTACACATAACCATATTAAGAATTATTTAGCTACCTGAAGCCGGATCAAACTGGGTTAAATTCTCTTCACTCTCAAAATAATACACTTTCCCGTCAGGCGCTGCTCCGATGACAGCCTCTGCTTTATCAATTTGGTTTCCGCTCACAGGGTCTGTCGCAACACGGCTCTCAGGGTTGTTATTCAGTTTTGCTTTGCACATCTCGCAGCATCCGTAATAAGTTTTTCCCTCTACTTCAACAGGTATCTGCTCTCTTGCGAATTCCTGATCAGTAATCATACAGACATGGTTTGAATCTACCGGTTTTAAAACTGATTTTGTTTCATCTGCCTTTGCGGTAATTGAAAATGATAATGCTAGGGCAATCAAAATCAAGGCATAACACGTGGATGTGATTGATATAGATTTTTTTATCATTAGTAAGTCCCTCCTTAACTAATCAATTATAGGATAAGACTATTTTAGAAATCTGCAAATCTATTCAATCAAGTTATACTAATTAGCAAACAATATTAAGGGGACCAAAATACTATGGTGGAAATAAAAGGAGATTGGGATCTTAAAAGAACTGAAGAATATCTGATTCAGACAAGATTTCCTCTGAGATTCTCATGTATTACATCCAAAGGATATCCAACTGTTTTCTCTCTATGGTACATATACGAAAATGACCGAATCTGGTGCGCTGTTCAGGATGACTCGGCTATAGCTAATATTTTGAGGTCGAATAATAAATGCGGTTTTGAAGTCGGGCCCAACTCAAGTCCCTATATGGGGGTCAGGGGGAAAGGAGACGCGAAACTTGTTTCCGAAAAGGGCGGTGAAGTGCTTGAAAAATTAATAGACAGGTACCTTGATGATGCCAATGCAGGGCTTTCGGACTGGCTTTTGAGCAGAAAGGAAACTGAAACAGCTA
>CBDUCG010000154.1:0-4595 GCA_965365595.1 uncultured bacterium | reverse complement strand
ATTAGCTTCCCAAGCTAAGGGTCGCGGGTTCGAATCCCGTCACCCGCTTATTAACTTTATTTGTTTTTCAAATTGAAAACCTGACTCATCCTTTAGAAATTTCATTAACTGATTTAGTCTCATATCCCACACAAGATAAAATCCCAACTGACATTTACAAGAGGGGTTACTATGTAGTTTTTTCTGAGTGTATTTCCGGGTGGTTTATTTTTCCACCCAAATATGCAGTCCGTATTATCAGCCCTCCGGCAATAATAAGAGCGACTAGAGTTAAAATAACCAGTTTGTTTGCATGTTTTTTCCGAAACCTTTTCAGAGCCAATGCTAAAAGTGCTATGAAACCGGCTAGTTCCACAAGTATTGTTGCCAGATCGGCTGCTAGATCATGGGCTTGCACCAATTGATCGGAGAAATCCGATTTACCTTTTACAAACTCTTCCGCGGATTCTCCAGTTTGATGCACAACAATGGTAAATAAAGCCACTAAAATCACAAAAACAAGAGAGACATTAATAAGTTCATTGCTTTTTCTCACCAAGCTTATAATAAAAAGCAAAATCACAAAACCTATTCCCACAATTGGAATATGACTCACTATTAAATGTAAGTATGCTGGATTCATATATATATATCATATAACTTTATATCATTGTTAGAATTTCTACCTTTATTATGCTCTTAATAAAAATTTTCTTTCTAAGCTTCTATCTAAGCTTATTGTATCATTCGATACTGATTTGTTGAATGGAGTCCTACATCGGATTTCATGCTCTTGGTTATATAGAAGTTAACGCAATTGTGTGCTAATTCGGAGTCGACTCACCAGCACCGCCGGCCTTCTCCTGGTCTACTAGGTATCTGACCGCAGCACGAACAAATTTGCTCCTCTCGGCCTCTCCCAGAATCCCTTTGAGGTTATCATATATACTAGGGTCTATAATAAGCGCGCCAAGTGTTCCCTCGCCTCCCCTAAGCATTTCGGATATCTCATTAAAATTCGCCATTGTTTCTTTTAATTCAACAGATGAAGCACTCAGATTGGATAATGTCGTGTCTACTTCCCCTGTCAGCTTTTCATCATAAACAAGGGCATGAATAGCGCCATCGCCATTATTGATCTGGTTTAGAAGTGTATCGAGTTTTGCAACAGTTTTATTTAACTTAATAAGAGTGTTCTCATCTATATTTTGGCCGGATTTGTCCTTGGGCCCATAGATCATTGTATTGAGTATTCCGTTCCCTTTTTCAATTGCTTCCATATTTCTCTGAAGAGCCTCAGAACTAGCTTTTACTGAAGCAATGGTCTGATTTATATTATCCAGATTTTTACCTTCACCAATGCCTTTGACAATTTTATCAAGACTCTCAGATATACTGATAATGTTTGTGAGTAAATCCCCTGACTGGCCTATAATGCTTGCAAATTCTATAGGGGTTTGGCTTTGAATCGTAATTATGTCCGGGGGGTTTGCAAGCGGCGTTTCTTCCCCAGGCAGAATCTCAATAAATTTATCACCTAATAAACCCTCTGTTTTAATTGTGGCTTTAGAATCAGGATTTAATCTGCTCATACCTTCTTTATTGACGAGCATAGTAACATTTATAACTTTATCCCCAACCGGGTCTTGAGCAAAACCCAAGTTAGTAACCGCTCCTATACGGACTCCGGATAGCCTTACAGCTGCGCCTTTAATGAGACCGGCCGTATTTTTAAAAGAGGTTTTTAATGTATAGCTTTTTTCAAAGTAGCTCTGCTCCCCGCTTAGGAAAAATACAATTGTAGAAAAAATCCCGATGGCTATTAATACGAATAAGCCGACTCTAAAATTTATAGCTTTCTGATTTTTCATTCTAAAAATCCCCCGCTTATTGTGATGCCACGACAGATATTTTTAATAAGGAAGACAACTAATTGATTTTACCCATCACAATAATAGATTAGATTATACGTAACAAATCCAAATTTCTCAAAAGTCTCTAATTCAAATATTTATACAAACTTTACAGAACCTATTGGAATTTGACCTGCTTCCGCTAAAATAATAGTCTTTATTCAGATTACGTGTATCGAATTCCAAATAAATCACAAGTTTTAAACATCGATTGTCTTTATTATCAAATCCATTAAGGAGCAGGTAAATGAACAAGATTAATAGGGTAATAATCAGTGTTTCAGACAAACAAGGTATAAGCAAATTAGCCAAGGGCCTTGAGGAGTTTGATGTAGAAATATTGTCTACGGGTGGGACCGCAAAACAGTTAAGAGACTCTGGCGTTAATGTTATTGATATTTCTGAATATACTGGATCTCCTGAGATTCTGGATGGGCGGGTGAAAACACTTCATCCCAAAATATACGGCGGTGTTTTAGCACTTCGTGATAATGATACTCATCAAAAGCAGATGGCGGAAAACGCTATTGACCCGATTGATATGATTGTTGTCAACCTTTATCCATTTGAAGAGGTGATTAAAAAAGACAATGTGGAATTGATGGAGGCTATTGAAAATATTGATATTGGCGGTCCTACAATGCTCAGAGCGGCTGCCAAAAATTATCAATATGTAACACTGGTTACACATCCTGAAGATTACGAAAATCTTTTAAAAGAGCTTAAGCAAAATAAAGGCTTTATATCTGAAGAGACTAATTTCAAACTTGCAGTCAAAGCATTCTCGTATGTAGCTCGCTATGATGCTGCCATTTCCAATTTCCTCGGTGCAATTCATCCTGAAGGAGGTGAAAGCAAGTTCCCTCCGAGTCTGACAATACATATGGACAAAAAAATGAAGATGCGCTACGGTGAAAACCCTCATCAGGAAGCAGCTTTCTATGTGGAATCAGGATTTGAAGAACCCTGCATATCAAACTCAACTCAACTTCAGGGAAAAGAACTCTCACTAAACAATATTTATGATACAGACGCAGCTTTGGAGGCTGTTAAAGATTTTACAGAAACTGCATGTGTAGTTGTCAAGCATAATAACCCGTGCGGTGTTGCCACTGATGAGAGCGTGGTTGAAGCGTTTCTAAAAGCGAAAGCTTGCGATCCTGTAAGCTCTTTTGGCGGTATCGTTGCTTTTAACAGAGAAGTTGACGAAGCTACCGCATCTGAACTTGCAGCAATGTTTCTAGAAGTAGTTATCGCTCCAGCATATACAGATAAGGCTTTAGAAGTTCTTTCCAGTAAAGGAAACCTTAGGGTTATGAAAACCCCTGACAGACCTCTTGTTGCCAATGCGGGTCTTGATTATAAAAAAGTAATTGGCGGTGCTCTTGTTCAGGATCGAGACAGTGGAATTAATCAAGATTTTGACGAGATGAAAGTGCCAACGAAGCGGCAACCAACTCCGGAAGAGTTGAGCGCTCTTAAATTTGGCTGGAAGGTATGTAAGCACGTTAAATCAAATGCTATAGTATTTGCCCGTCCGGGTCAGACTGTGGGGATTGGAGCAGGACAAATGAGTAGGGTAGATTCAGTTAAAATTGCGACTATTAAAGCCGAAATCCCAACACAGGGAGCTGTTCTGGCATCAGATGCTTTCTTTCCTTTCCGTGATGGGATAGACGAGGCGGCCAAGGCGGGTATCACGGCAATTGTTCAACCTGGTGGTTCTATCCGGGACCAGGATATAATTGACGCCTGTGATGAGCATGGAATTGCAATGGTGTTCACCGGTTTCAGACACTTTAAACATTAATAATTGATTGCAAGAGAGCATAACAAACTATAAATCTCATAACTGAAATTAACGTGAGATTATGCCATCCAGTAAAGACCTTGAGTTTCTAGTTTTCAGCTATATTATAAAGTTGTTATGAACGTTACAGTTTATTACGACTATATATGTCCTTTTTGCTATCTTGGAACCAAACGAATCCTTAAACTGTCTACAGAATTCGACCTAGAAATAGAGTGGAAAGGTATAGAAATTCATCCCGAATTCCCTCCTGAAGGCAAAAAAAGACTCAAGACAATCAAGTCTAGATCCTTTGCCAAAACAGTTTATACAATGGCTGCCGAGGACAGTATTGAGATAAAGCTCCCGGGGTTTGCTACCAACTCAAGAAAAGCCCTTGAGGCATCTGAGTTTGCTAAATCAAAAGGCAAATTTGAGGTATTCCATCAAGCTGTCTATGAAGCATATTTGGTAGAAGGAGTTAATATTGGGGACCTCGAAAATGTTCTTGATATCGGCAAGAAAGCCGGACTTAATAGAGAAGAGTTAGAGGAAAATCTAGTTAACGGATATATGTTCAATAGAATCGAATCTAATAAAAAAGATGCAAAAGACAATCTAATTCTTGGTGTACCCACATTTGTGTTTGGAAACTTCCCGATGTACGGCAACCAATCCACAGATACAATGAGACAAATCATCCAAAGGTCTCTGGATATAAAAACTAACTGAACATTTAATCATTCATTCATATAAAAAAGCCCCTTCTCTCACGTAAGTAAGAGAAGGGGCTATAAAACTTTTAGCAAGAAGTAAAGGTCCGAAAACCTATACCGCTTGTTTCATTTCTATTTGAAGAACTGATCGATGAAGATCATTAATCTACCCTGAACAGTCCAAGGTGTTTCATCGTA
>CBDUCG010000153.1:0-4791 GCA_965365595.1 uncultured bacterium | reverse complement strand
CCTGAGGTATGACATTAATTTTTTTGCCTGAGGCTTGTTGCCAATAAGATTGTCATCGACAAAAAATACGTTTGTAACGTTTAACTTTCTTAGCTCGTCCAGTTCTCTACCCACTTGTTCAAAAGATTTAATTCTGGGTTTTCTTCCGAACATTACAATAATGTCGCAAAACTCGCATCGGTAGGGGCAGCCTCGTGAAAATTGCAGGCTTACAGCCTGATATTTATCTATTTTGAGAAGATCGAATCTGGGGGTGGGTGAATCTTCGAGCGATACCTCACCCTTTTCCTGATATAAAGTACGTTGCTTGCCGGCCTCGAAATCACTACAGAACTCAGGCCATATATATTCTGCCTCTCCGGAAACTATGGAATCAGCAATTGATTCGTAATATTCCGGACAAAGTGAAGCATAACTGCCACCGGCGACTACAAAATAACCCTGATTTCTGTAGAAATTGAGTAGCTCGGTCTGGCGCTTGAACTGGACCCCCATTCCGCATATGCCAATTATATCGGCATCTGGCTTAAGTGGTATCGATTCTATATTTTCATCTATTATTTCAATTTCCCAATCCTGAGGTGTAAGAGCTGCAAGAGTGGCCAACCCTAGAGGAGGGTTTATGGTCCTGATATCTTTAGGCATTATATTGTCTACTGCCCATTTAAAGCTCCAGAAGCTTTCCGGAAACCGTGGATTTATTAAGAGTAATTTCATATCTGCTCCGTTTATAGTACTCTTAGCTTAATATACTGATTCTAGATTATTTTGTTATCATAATCAATACAGTTTTAGAGATATTGGACCTAAAAATGCAACATTATATAGACAGCCCAGTTTTCTTTATAATATAAAACGCAAATTGAGTCAAATTCATTTACTTACATATCTGTAATTTGAAAAATATTACTTGTTGGATGTGACAATGAAAAATCCTGAATTCATGCTGAAATTCGCAAGAGAACCCATGAGCGCTCTGACTCATTTCTTAGGCTTTCTTGGTGCTTTTTTGGGTTTAATTGTGCTAATTCACATTTCTATCTATCCTGTGGTTAAGCCTTTACATATTTTCTCTTTCACCATATTTGGTCTGGGTATGATGCTAGTCTATGCAGCAAGCACAATTTATCACACTTTATATTTATCTGAAAATGATATAAAAAGGTTAAAAAAAGTTGACCATAAGATGATTTTTGTCTTTATAGCATCGACTTACACACCCATATGTCTTATTGCTCTGAAAGGCTTTTACGGGTGGAGCTTGCTTGCTATTATTTGGTCTCTTGCGATAATTGGAATTTTAATAAAGCTTTTCTGGATTCATGCTCCCAGATGGTTCTCTGCGGTCATATATCTTCTTTCCGGGTGGATTGCGCTTATATATCTGTTTCCCATTATTGATATTCTTGGTACGGCGGGATCGTTATGGCTATTTGTCGGCGGAGGTTTTTATACCATAGCGGCAGTTGTATATGTAGCCAAAAAGCCCGATCCATGGCCTGAATTTTTCGGGTTTCATGAGGTGTTTCATATATTCATCATGATAGGAAGCGCTATGCATTTCTGGCTGATGTATAAATACATCTCAAAATACTGATTTATTTCCTTATCATAATGGCTCTTTTGAAACTATAATTCCTGTTTCATCACAGTAGACAAAATCTCCGGGCTCAAAAGTCACTCCTGCAAAAGTGACTGGTATGTTGATATCGCCTAACCCTTTTCTCTCGGTTTTTAAGGGAATGGAATTTAAAGCTTTTACTCCAATCTGCATAGTATTTATAGGCTCAACATCTCTAATGCAGCCATAGATGATAAATCCTTCCCAGCCATTATTCAGAGCTGTTTCAGCTATCAGATCACCCAGTAGCGCTTTATTCA
Organism: uncultured bacterium; assembly: GCA_965365595.1. Lineage (GTDB taxonomy): Bacteria > Desulfobacterota_D > UBA1144 > Nemesobacterales > UBA2774 > CR02bin9. The sequence goes on along the minus strand of CBDUCG010000153.1, from coordinate 2,910 downwards.
ATGACCCTCCCCCGTCAACGACCATGACTTTTCCTTTTCCCGAAACTGCGGCATTTTCCTTCACGCGTGAGTTGTCTTCAAAACATTTTATTGTGACAACCTCTCCGCCAAATGATTTTTTAGCGCCATAGTTTTTAAAGACCGGCTCCACAATGCTTACAGAACCAGGATGTGAGTCACATAAGTCGGGGGTAGATATCTTCATTTTTTAACTCTGTCGGATTATTATTAATAAAAGTTCCTGAAGGTTTTTTACCACAGTTTTTTAGGATAATCAAAACGACTCAGTTTGGCGGTGTTTTTTCCAATATCTTTCCAGGAATCAACTAAGAGTTTTAAGATTGCCACACCGCAAGTTGGGATATTATCTATTTCAGAACCTGATAAAATATTAGTAATATCAGTAACTGCCGGGTTATGACCTACAACCATTATCTTTTTATATTCGTCAGGAATTGTTTTTATTACATCTAATAACTGTTCGGAATCAAATGTATACAAATCGTCTTCAACTATTATTCCTGTAGGTTTCATTCCTATCTCTACAGAGATCAGCCTTGCCGTTGTTAGCGCTCTTAGCCCTGAGCTTGAGAAAATGGCTTGGGGTATTAATTTTTTTTTAGCCAAATGCTTCCCCATTTTTGGGGCGTCTTTATTTCCCCTTTTATTTAGAGGCCTCTGTATATCATTTAGAGTCGAATCACTCCAACTCGATTTTGCGTGTCTGACTAGAATCAGGGTTTTATTTTTTGCCATTATTAATAATGCATTTTACATCTTTTAAAAATTTCATACAAACATACAACTAAGACCACGGTTCTCTGTAGTAGTAAACAAAATTGGCCACTTTGGGCCTTTCGGTCCATCCAAGTTTTTTATAAAAACCAGTTTTATAAGAAGGTTTCTCCTTTCCATTGGTAAGCATTAAACGCATGCATCCTCTTTTCTCTCCTTCTTCCATTACATATTTTACAAGAGCGCTGCCCGCTCCTTTTCCACCGGCGTTTGGGCTCACAAAAACATCTGACACATATCCTTCCCAGCTCCCAAGCATTACGAATGGAACCCAGTGAACGTTTGTAAACCCGATTACCTTATCATCTTCATCAACAGCTACAATCATCGTATGACCCTTAGGATCCTCGATACAATAGTTTATAAGGTCTTCAATAGGATCCGATACTTCTTCAATATTCATTTTGTTCCGCCTTTCAGACCACTCTATCTCCCTTAATATCTCTGCCATTTTTACAGCATCCTCAGTAACTGCTTTTCTAATTTTAACTTTGAACATTGTAGCTCCTTCACATGAAATTTAATTAAATCATATCAAATTATTGTGGAAAGGAAAAAATTTTGTGGTATTTTTTGAATCTAGTTACAAACATCTTCATCAAAACCAGAAAGCAATTTATTATAAATCACAGGAGGTATTACCTATGAAGTTCGCAAAAGGCTATATAGCTTTAACCATAATGTTATTGTTAAGTGTAGCATTCCTAATGCCAGGTTCTGCATACACCCAGAGCGGGGAATATGCCATTGATCCTGACCACAGCCAAGTGATTTTTAAAGTAAAGCATTTGGCCATAAGCACTGTTACAGGGAGATTTGATGTTTTTGAAGGTGCTTACACTCTAGACTCAGATAATATGGCACAATCAAGCGTGGAAACCACCATCGCCGCTGCTAGCATTAATACAAACAAGACAAAAAGAGACGATCATTTGAGATCCAATGAGTTTTTGGACGTTGAAAAATATCCTAATATAACTTTCAAAAGCAAGGAAATTAAAAATGGCGATGGTAACAATTTTCAAATCATCGGCGATCTCACAATTCACGGCGTTACCAAAGAAGTGACTCTTGATGCTACATATGAAGGCCACATAGAAAGCGACCCTTGGGGCAAAGAACGCACGGCATTTGTGGCAAATGGAGAGATTAACCGTAAAGATTTCGGTATGACATGGAACAAAGCACTTGAAGCTGGTGGTTTTGTTGTCGGCGATGAGGTCAGAATCACTCTGGAAGTAGAAGGTATTCGCAAAGAAAGCTAACAGGTATTTAGAAAATAGAAGGCTGGCTGTATCAGCCAGCCTTCTATGAAACATTATTCGTCTTTTTTGTTTTCAGATTTTCTTTCTTGCTCAGATTTTGAATTATCTTCAGAAGTTTCTTCCGGTTTCAACTCGAATTTAGGTGCGTCGACGTCTTGTTGCTGAAGCATCTGACTTATGTCCACTTCTTCTATTTCAGCATCTCAAGTGCTGCAAACGTCTACTCCTTCAGTTGAACCTCTTATTACTTCTGCTGCAATTTTACCTTTTTTAATCCCGCCAATATTAGACTCGGTTTCGAGGATCATTGTATATTTTGTCATACAGGTTTTTTGCGCACCATCCTGTAGCTCTCACACATCGCATTTATTCCCGGCAATTGTTTTCTCACCCGTTATTATGCCGCCATATTTTCAAAAACCGCTAAACTTAATTCCTTAAGCGTTTAGCGCCTTGAGATTGAACCATGCTTTTGTAAATCGAATTTAACATTTTTGTTCCTTCATTGGTGGTTGTATCTATCGATATCACAAAATATTCGTCGTCTTCAATCACGGATATGGTTTTTCGGTCGTTGTGGATCTCCATAATGCAATTACCCTGGTCCTGGGAACTGACAACTAATCCCCCCCGGATCGCCGACTAAGTCGAATTTTACAGTAAAGTTTTCAGATTCGTCAGATGTTGTCTCCAAAGGTGTATCCTTATTCTTAGAACAGGATATTACAAAATGTATAATGATGAGCACAAGCAGTGCCAAGTTAAACATTCTAAACATCAATTTGCTTCCATCATCATGAATTAATAGAAAATAAAGATTAAGAATTCCTTATTGTGCTAAATCCACTTG
>CBDUCG010000152.1:0-4798 GCA_965365595.1 uncultured bacterium | reverse complement strand
TATTCTTGTGGACCACCTGTCCCAGAACACACTAAATCTGATACAAGATTAATTAGTTCTGAATCACTTTTTTTCGCATTATCAAAGCGTGTTTTAATGGCGGGATTTTGGTGGTGTAACGCCACTATATCCGTAACAATTGCTCTTATCTTATCTTCTCCTCCTAATCTTTCATATAAGGTTGCTTCAGTCATATAATTCTCCTAATTTGATAATATCATCCAAGAGTATTTTTATTGTCAAACGATGTCTCAGTCTGGTGTTATGTGAATTTTGGTTGTTGCTATGTTCTGAATACTATGCGGCATTTCTATACAGAATAAAGGTTTTTATTATTAAAATATACAATTTGCTTATTGAGTTCAAGTCTGACATTGTCAACATTGCTAAAGTAGGTTCAGTTTAAATGCGTATGTAAAAAAAGAGGCAACCTGAAGTCAGATTGTACCAAGTGGGCACGATGTTATATATAGTATAACATGCTGTATATATTGTTTTATTTTTTAATGGAACATCATAAGTCTGAATGTACAAGTGTTTTCCCAATTAAGTCTTGACTTTTAATTAGTGAGTATAATATAATCAAAAATGCAGAAAGGATAAGAGTGGAGACGACAGGTTGCGGGGAGGAGTCAAGGCTCCTCTGCAGGACCCCAGTTCTGCCGTCGGCGGAGGGCTGATGGTGCGACCGTTCCGATGAAAAGTCTTATCGCAAAGTCTGGGCCAATTGCTTGAGGGTGATTGAACCGACGGGGAAGGACGGCTCTTCCCCCTGCCAGCACTAATATCATGGCTAAATTCAATATTAATAGAAGACAATTTCTCAAGTTTAGCGGCGCCGTTGCCGCTACAGCTTTTATTGGTATTTCCTGCGACGGTGGGGGAAGCAGTCAGACCGATAGAAATGGCTTCGGCTCTGTTGATGTTTATCGTTTATCTCTAAGAGGTAGACGGGGCTCCAAGGCTGCAAAGAGCCACAATGCCAATAAATTATTTCTAACCCCACAAGCTGCAGACCAGAATCGAGCACACCCAGGGGACAATTCCAGAATAGTTTCGGTAGTACTGAGTGAGCAGAACTTCAACGAGCTTTTTGACAATGGAGCATTGGAAGTAGTCGATTTAAGAGCAATTCTGTAATTGGAATTGTTGTGAAATTGTATTCAGTTTTAGGTCGTTCAACTTTGAGTATCGAAGCATCTAAACCGCTTAATATTTATTAATTTCAAGTTAAAAATATTCAAAGAGGGAGCTTTGGCTCCTTTTTTGTTTTGTTTCAATATCCATAATTTCGACTTAAATCAGTCTTGACAAAAGTGGTGCAGTACAAATCTTACAAAAGAGAGAGTACAATAATGAAAATTGTTTGACTGTTAAGTGTATTGTATTGTGCATTTTTATCAGACTTAGATTAAAAATGGAGAAGCATATCAATTATGGCTAAGGTTGCCGTTGTTCAGAAAGCACCAGTATTCTTGGATAAGGAAGAGACAATAACCAGAGCTGTTAATATAGTTGATGAGGCGGCCTCTAAAGGCGCTGAATTAGTAATTTTTACAGAAGCTTTTATCCCGGGATATCCGGCTTGGATATGGCGTTTGAGACCTGGTAAAGATGGAAAATTATCAGAGGAACTATATTCACAACTCTTGGAGAATACTGTCAATTTGGATAGCGACGATTTGATTCCACTATATGAATCCGCTCGAAAATGTAATGTTACAATAGTTTGCGGTATAAATGAGAGGGATAACAGCTTTAGCAGAACAACTATTTACAATACTATAATGATCATAGGACCGGATGGGTCACTTATGAACAGACATCGTAAGTTGATGCCTACAAATCCTGAAAGGATGGTTTGGGGATTTGGAGATGCAACTGGTTTGAAAGTTGTTGATATTCCTATTGGACGCATAGGCACACTAATATGCTGGGAAAATTATATGCCTTTAGCTAGGTACGCATTATATTCCCAAGGTGTAGAAATATATATTGCACCAACATATGATAGTGGAGATGCATGGGTTGGAACCTTACAGCACATAGCAAGAGAAGGCAGATGCTGGGTAATAGGCTGTGGCAATATAATGAAGGGTAGTGATATACCAGATGATTTTCCCGAGAAATCCGAGGTATACCCTGATAATGATGAGTGGGTAAATGTCGGTGATTCAGTTGTTATTGCTCCCGGTGGTGATATAGTTGCAGGTCCTATGCGAAAAGAAGAAGGAATTCTCTATTGTGATATTGATTGCAAGCTAGTTGGTAAAGCAAAAAGAACCCTTGATGTAGCTGGCCACTATTCACGTCCTGATATATTTGAACTTCTTGTCAACATAAAACCACAGACACCGGTTAAATTCGAATAACTATTATGTGGAAGGTATTATTGACAATGTAGGTCCTTTGTCACACAGTTTACTCTGTCACCAATCCCACCGCCACCAACCGCTGAAGTTCCCACACTATCAGAATGGGGTCTAATAGCTATGGCTACAATATTAGGCATAGTAGGTTTATTGTAATTAGAAGAAGGAAAGTAACAGCTTAAAATCTAAAGATAATTCAATTTAAAAACTTAAGGGAGCTTCGCCTCCCTTTTTTATTATTCAAAAACAAAAAAAGGACAACCTGAGTACAGATTATCCCAAGTGAGCACGCTATTGTATATAGAACAACCTATTGTATTCATTGATTTATTATAATCATGACTGACCCGTTAACTATTAATAGTGCTTTGTGTCAAAAAACAACCTAACTTCTGGATCTATCATAGTTGGGCAGGTCATTATGCAAGCAGCTGCAATTGTTATCCTAAGTATTTGTCATATACGTCTTTTGCCCAGAACAGTTCAACTCCTCCGGAAACAATTGCGGTTTGCATTATTACTTCTGAAATTTGTTGTTTTGTGGCTCCTGCTGCAAGCGCCGCCTTGATTCTGTATTCGGTGCAGTGCTGGCACCTGCGTGTTATCACTACTGCAAGTGCTATAAGAGCTTTTGTCAGTTTGTCCACGCTGGTTTCACCTTCTACAATATCGTAGTAGTTCCAGTAAGCTTCTGCCATCTCTGGGGCGTGTTTTTCAAACCATCTCTTTTCTTCTGCCATCTTTGTTTCTCCTTATGTATAAAATTTATATGAGCTATATTAAACTAAGATATAACCACCTTCCCAAAATGTAAGCCTTTTTTCAAATATTCAAATGCACTAGCCACATCTTGAAATTCGAAAGTTTTTCCAATAACCGGTTTAATTTCATTTACTTCTATCGCCTTGTTCATGGATTCAAACATATCCCTACTGCCAACATATATTCCCTGAAGAGTTAACCTCTTTAGCATTATCATCATCGGGGAAGGATTTTGTTCTGGTTGCCCGGATAGTACCCCAATTAAACTTATACGCCCGCTAACTTTTGTAGATGCTATTGATTTTTCAAGAGTTCCTGGTCCCCCAACCTCTATAACATTATCCACACCTTCACCATCAGTTAATTTCAAAACTTCTTTCTCCCAATCTGGAAATTCTTTATAATTTACAGTAAGATCTGCACCTAACCCTTTAGCCATTTCCAGTTTTTCATCACTACTTGAAGTAATGATAGTCTTGGCGCCTGCAGCTTTTGCAAACTGTAGCGCAAAAATTGATACACCCCCCGTTCCGAGTATAAGAACAACATCTCCGGGTTTTACCTGGTCGAGACTTAATGCTTGCCAAGCTGTTACTGCAGCGCATGGAAGTGTAGAAGCCTCTTGGTAATTTAGATTATCGGGAATCTTAACAAGACCATTTTCATTTAACACAACTTTTTCTGCAAGCATACCATCTATTGCACCACCAAGAGCCGAACTTATCTGCTCATCTGTTAAATCTCCACTTATCCAAGTTTGAAAAAATATACCAGCAACCCTGTCACCTTTTTTAAATCTTGTGACAGCATCACCAACGGCGACAACTTCACCTGCGCCATCCGAGAGTGGAATAAGTGGTGGATTGGTTTTTACTTTATCATTTCTATAATATCCGCCTCGAAGCATGCTAAGATCTCTGTAGTTGAGTGACCATGCTTTCATATTTATAAGTACATCGTATGATCCAACCTCAGGTTCATGTATTTCATTGAGATTCATTTCGTATAATTTGTCCGGCTTTGAGATTTGATAAGCTTTCATATTTATCTCCTTTTATTTTTTAGAAGTTGATTTTAATTAAATAGGTCACTATAATCAACTAGTATACTTTTAGTAACCACTTCTTTTTTTGGAGGAAAATGAAAACTAAAGAAGATAAAAAACGAAATCAATCTACTAATTTCCCTGATCCGTGCATTTTACCCTGCCCTATTGAAAGAGGGATGAGAATACTCGGAGGTAAGTGGAAAGGATCGATACTTTGGTATTTAAAAGATGGGCCAATAAGGTTTAATGACCTTACCAGAAAATTAAGGGGTGCAAGCAAGAAGATGGTGAATCAAAGGTTAAAAGAGATGGAAGATATAGGTCTTCTGGAACGCAAAGTACTTAGCACAAAACCAATAGCTGTGGAATACCAAATAACCGACTTTGGAAGATCTGCACTTGTATTTTTAGAAGAATTAAAAGACTGGTCGCTTGATAATAATATTTAAAAATTTGATTGCAAATTACATAATCTTCTTTATTTCAATGCTTCCCTAAGTATGAACAAAAAGAGCATTAGTGATATTGCCAAGCCCCCAGAAATAGGTATAAGTTTAACCTGCATATGACCCATCTTTATCTGTTGTTATACACTAATACTATATCTCTTGAACAT
>CBDUCG010000151.1:0-4815 GCA_965365595.1 uncultured bacterium | reverse complement strand
CTTTCTGATTTGCAACACATATCACTTTTCCCATCTGAAGACTTCCGAGAAAAAACACCTCATTTTTTATTTTGGTTAATAAAAATTCTTGTCTAAAACTCTTATTGAGTAGTGCAAATTACATATTTTCGGCTACTCTGTAAAGACTCCTATACTTTACCCAACCTAATATCATATTATCTTCAATCATCATTCACCGCAAGAAGGCAAGAGTTTTTTGATTCATGCCATAAGATTATTAACAGTTGCTTTAGGGGGATAACTCAGGTTTCGAATAATCTGGTCTATTAAAACTCCTGATATATAACACTATAAACAGTTTGCAATTCAATGGGATACTATGTAAGATGTTTTGGTTTAGAAATACTCATCTTATCAAATCTTACCCAATCTGGTTTGACAGATTCTGGAGGAAACTAATGGATACGGACCGTTATACAATCATGCTGGTCACAGCAGGGCACCAGGGCGCTAAATCATTTAGCGTAAAAAAGTCACACATTAGAATAGCTATCTGCAGTGTTCTAGTTTTCGCATTCTTATCTCTCTTTTCATTCAGTACAAGCTATATCTACTATAAAGATTCTTCCAAGAAGATGGAGTCTATTAACAAGCTGGTAAGCACTATAGATCTGCTAAGTCAGGACATAGATAACAGCCGTATCAGCGAAGCAAAACTGAGAAATAAGCTTCAGGGAATAGAAGAAACATTACTTGAAATGCAGGATATACTTCAGAAAAAAGGTATTAAAAAAGAACTGTCAATCGGTGGAGAATTTATTCCTGCCGAGAAGCTGACATTGTCATATGTTGAGTATATGAAGAAAGACATTGAGGATCTTTTCAATACAATGATAAGCACTCCTGTTGGCACACCTCTCACTGGTAAGATAAATTCCAGCTTTGGATATAGAAAAGATCCTTTCAAAAAAAGAGCCGGTTTTCATTCCGGTATCGACATTGATGCCGACTACGGTCAAAAAATTGTAGCAACAGCTGACGGGAAAGTAACAAAAGCATCCTGGCACAGTAGCTACGGCAAGACAGTAATTATTGAGCATGAAAACGGCTATGAAACATTATTCGGTCATTTATCAAGTATTACAGTTAAAGAAGGCGACCTGGTTAAGGTTGGGAATGTAATCGGCAAGGCTGGCTCTACAGGCAGATCTACCGGAACACACCTACATTATGAAGTTATTAAAGACGGAAAAAGAGTAAATCCAAAAAACTTTTTATCGCTAAAATAAAGTGGGTATATTAGGGAAAAATAAGGAATCAAAAAAAACTTCCAAATCGGATTCGAGTCATATCACAACTCTGATAGGCGCCGGATGTGAATTTGAAGGCAATATGACCACCACCACTTCTACCAGAATTGACGGCAAACTAGACGGCAAAATAGCAGGTAACAATACTATTATAATAGGCGAGGACGGGATAGTGATTGGTGAAATTAAAGCAGCCGATACTGTTGTATATGGAAGAGTTGAAGGTGTTATAGAAACTCACAGTCTTGAGATAAAAAGAAGCGGCATTGTGCTGGGTGATGTATTTATAGAATCACTCATTGTTGAAGACGGCGGTGTTTTTAATGGCAGATGCACAATGGATGAGGTCACAGAAAAAATCAGTATTGAAACTACCCAAGGCGTCAAAGAAGAACTTTCCTCAAACACACTTGAGTTTAAAAGCTAAACGGCGAAATATTAATTATGGTGATGATGAGTATTTCCAGCTGATTTTTTAACTGGAACTTCCATCTGTATATCGCCAGCTTGGTTAAAGTGTAACTTTAAATTTACACTTTCCTTACCGACAAGAGACTCTTTTAGGCCTATCAACATTATATGCATACCACCGGGTTTTAATTCTACTGTTTTGCCGGATGGAATGTCCAGAACATTGATCATTTCCATAGTCGCAACACCACTATCATCTACTTTACTCGTATGAAGCTTGGCAGTTTCTGAAACGTCAGATGAAATTGCAATCAATTGATCATCATTTCCTTTATTCTGTATTGTCATATATGCCGCGCTAACAGAGCTGCCGGGAGGGACTTCCCTTAACCAGGCATCATTTATGATCATTACTTCCTGAGAGATCGCGATATGTGCCATAAACATTAGCAGAATTGAGAGTACCAAAATCTTCTTAAACATAAAATCTCCTTATCATAATATTCTTTTTATATCGCCTGCTATGGAAGCCGGGTCCATCCTGTTTTGCGGATACCTCAAAAATATCTCACCATCCGGCGTTATTAGAAGCACGCTTGAATTATGCCCAATTAAGTATTCAGAAGAAGACTCAACCTCCTCCTTGCTATAATAAACATTATAGTCGTCTGCCACTTTGTCTATCTCTTCAGGAGTTCCCGTAAGTCCAATAAAGCTTTCGTTAAAGTAAGGGATATAGCTCTTTAATTTCTGCTGAGTATCTCTTTCAGGGTCTACAGTAACGAAGACAACCTGCACTCGGTCCGCCTGATCGCCCAGCTGATCAACAACATTGTTCATTACCGACATGGTCATTGGGCAGATATCAGGACAATGGGTGTATCCAAAGAAGATCAAAACCACTTTATCTTTAAAATCAGACAAACTAACCTGATCCCCATCCTGGTCGGCTAGTGTGAATTCAGGCGCTTCTCTTTCATATACAATTCCATAATAGTCAGCTTTTGAGTTATTATCCAAATATACATAAAGAATTATTCCCCAAAGCAGCACTATCACAAATAACATTCCTATCAGTATTCTTAATAGACTTCTTCTTTTCATATCTTTCTCAATACTTCAGTTGCCTTTTCAATTCAGCGTAAAATATATTACCCTCAAGTGAACATGATTTGTTCAATAGGTTATTAAGGATATACATGATTTGTGTAAAAAAAAGGACTTTTATAAAAAAAAGAGGGAATGCTCAGATGGCTATTTGCGCATTCCCTCTCTTAAAGGAGGATGGAGGATGATTTGTTAAGTATTCCGTTTAACTTCGACAATAAAAATAAAGTATTTTACTTAAATTGTCAAGAAGATTTTTTCGATTTGTTAAAAAATTATCCTAACCATCTGAATTTAAATAAGAATTCTTACTACTAATAATAGGGCTTTTAACTGTTCTCTTGAAAGTTAACGGAACCATGATATATTTTCGGTTTTGAAATTTTAGCCAAGAAGGTAAAGAACTTACCATTAATGTAAGCTATACACATCAAAATCGAGGCGGCGTAGCTCAGGGGCAGAGCGGGGCTCTCATAAGGCCTGTGTCGGTGGTTCAAATCCACCCGTCGCCACTCTTTATAAACTCTTATTTTACTGAATTTAAACTAAATATTACCTCTCTATCTATTTCTCTATTTTTATAGAGGCGTCTGTGTAGGTGTCTATACTAACTAGGTCGACTGCTTTTTTCTTATGTTCCGGGAAAGGATGTGAGGCGGTCCAATAGCTGAGCTGGGAGAGTGTAAATATCAGGAACTGTTTGTTGAAGCAGAGAAGGATGCGAGAGATAATGAAAGAGGTATATGGAAAGATTAATTTAAATTCATGATATAATGTGACATTATGAAAAAACCATTACTAATAATCACAATATTGCTAATTCCGTTTATAGCTATTGCCCAAACGGCTGAAGAATATTTTAAAAAGGGCAATTCTAAATATCATAAAGCTGATTATAAAGGTGCAATACAAGATTGCAATAAGTCTATTGAGTTAAATCCAAACTATACTGATGCATACATGATCAGGGGGCTTTCTAAAGGCAAACTTGGTGACCACAAGGGTGCAATACAAGACTATAATAAGGCTATTGAGTTAATTGATTATTCTGAAGCATACTATTATAGTAGGGGTAATGCTAAAGCTGAGCTAGGTGATAATAAGGGTGCAATACAAGACTATAATAAGGCTATAGAATTAAACCCCAACTATGCTAATGCATACAAAAACAGAGGTTTGGCTAAAATAGGTATTGGCCAAAAAGGCTCAGGTTGTCTAGACTTATCCAAGGCTGGTGAAATGGGCGACATAAAAGCCTATGATCTTATAAAAGAGTATTGTCAATAATATCCCTTTCTTCTTTGCTTTTTAATCTAAACTGCCCCATATAATAGGACCATAGTTTAAGTTACATGTACCAATATATTCATCTAATATGCTTAATGGTTTTCCGACAAATAACGAAGACAGTATTTCCATAACTATTCAACCCCAATTAGCTTGAATCAATCCTGAGGCTTCAATGGGATGCCCTTGTCAAATTCAAGATCTCCAGTTAAGTATGCAGTACCTTCCGGTTTCATATCCTCTGGCACTCGATTCTTCTCAACATATTTCTCACCATCGAATTTATGTGTAACATATGTAGCTGGCATGCCTCCTCCCGACTCAAGCCGTATGATGTCGTCCCATACTTGTATTCTTTTATTCGAGACAATTACTGGTAAACGACTAATCGGGAAATTATTTATTAGCAGATAACCGTTTTCGCTCTCTGTTAAGAGCATGAGATTGCAACCTCCTGTGCCACAGAAAATAGAACCCAAAAGATATACGAATACCTCGTCTCTCCCGTCTCCATTAAGATCGACCATCCCGTACACATATCGAGCTGTATTTCCTCCTCCAATATCAACAATCTCTTGAGTATAGTCAGGCGAAGCATTTAAGATAGCGGTTTCGATTAATTTATTAGGCTCTGTCCGAAATGAAGTGTCTCTGTAAGGCTCCCAAACGTAAATGCCACCATCTGCCATAAGACTAAGGTATAGATTGCCATCCTTTAATAGATAAGAACGAATGTATC
>CBDUCG010000150.1:0-4818 GCA_965365595.1 uncultured bacterium | reverse complement strand
TGGTTTTGTTAATTATCTAAGCGAGCTGAGCGATGAGAAGCCAAAAAGTATGCTTCTACGTGGAGCTTATTTCTATACCTATGGCAAAAAATTCCTCACCTAATATGGATGTGATAGCATCATTATAAAAGTTGCTTTAAATACAGAGTTATAATAACTTTGAGCTTGTTATAATTTTGTTGGAGAATTGTTTTGGAGTGAAGAAGCCGAAGGCGTATATATGCCAAATGGGTCATCTTCAAAATATCTGGCAAACACGTTTCTATAGCTTATTATTCTGATATCACTTCTATTAATATCACGTGGATCGCTGTGCCCGAGAATTTCAGTCAGATGAAGCATATCGTTATGAAATCCCTTCAGGTAATGGTGAACCCTTGTAGATTTTTCGGGAATATTAATGCCGTGTATTCTCCATTTACTATTTGTTGTAATGCCCGTAGGACACATATTGGTGTGACATTGAAGTGATTGAATGCAACCAAGCGACAGCATAATTCCCCTTGCTGTTTCAACCACATCGGCTCCTACCGCAAATGCCATGGCAGCATGAGCCGGGGTGAATAATTTTCCGGAGCCGCTAATTGTCACAGTATCTCTGATTCCAGCCTCCTGTAACTTCTTATTAAGATAAAAAAGGGTTTCAAATGAATTGCCGAAACCCACATAGTTCATAAATATGTTCTCTCCGGCCCCCGTACCTCCATCAGAACCGTCAATTTGTATTGCGTCCGGTCCTTCTCCGCTTACTTTCATAGCCTCGACGATCAAGTCGATTTCATCCAGCCTGCCAACGCATAATTTAATACCTACCGGAAGCTCGGTTAGTTTTCTTATTCTTTTAATGAAATCTATCATTTTCTGGACGGATTCCTTCGGCGTTGATGCCATTAATTCAGCCTGTTGAGAGGGACTATATATAGTTTTTCCAACCGGAACTTTTCTAACAGCAGCTATCTCGGGCGTAACTTTCACCCCAGGCAAAACACCGCCGAGGCCCGGCTTTGCCCCCTGAGAAATCTTGATCTGAATCATTCTAATATTGTCATTATTCCTGACTAAATCACGTAGCAGTGAATCATCAAGAAAGCGGGTAGGAGTTCCGTCATTCAAAAAACCTTCTTTGCCAACACCAAACTTTCCTGTTCCAATTTGAAAAACCGTGTCATTCCCCGAAATCCCGTGAGGCCCATATCCTCCTTCACCTGTATTGACATAGGCAATATCCTTTGTCCCAATGCTTATACATTCGGCAGCTTTCCAGTTTATTGAGCCATAGCTCATTGCTGACACATTAACTGAATTGGTTACAGTGAATGGCCTTACGTTATCTCTATTTTCCCCTATGACCACTTCATAACTGGCTTTGATTGCTTTTCCTGGGAAATTTCTATGAAGAATGTGAGATTGTGCCGTATTTTCAAAGTCAAAATCGTCAAGTTCAGTGCCAAAGCCGGAAATGGGTTTTATATTTTTGGCTTTTTGATAAATATAATCTCTGACAATTCTGGGTATCGGTCTTCCATTAGTATTTGTTTCATTAAAATACTGAAGGTATTTATCACGGAATGTATCTTCAAATAAATATCTGATTCTCCCGAGTGGGCCGTATATTCTTATAAGGGTTCTGTCGTCTTGCACGAACAGCTCTCTAATCGAAAAAATAACGATCGCAGCGGCAACTAGGGAAAAGAAATAAGTCCAGCTCATAAAGTAAGCTCCGGTTACTATTGCACCTATAATTAATACAATTGAAGTAATGTCCATTGCCCTTTGCAACGGAGGGTTATAGGTATAGGGAACCAGACACTGCTCTTTATCTAATTCACGTAGTTTGTTTAAATATTTTTTGCTCTCTGTGGATTCTTTGTATGCCATATCTGTATATTTTCATTAATAATCTTTCAGATAACAAATCCGATTTTATGCAAGGCCCCTTAGTAAGTAACCGACAAGATAAGCTATCGCCGCTGCCACTCCCCCGATAAACAGTGTTTCCAGGGCGGAATAAAACCATCTTTCTCCAATAATACGTCCTTTCACAGAACCAACTATAAAAAAAGCGATCGATGTAAATATTACGGACAGCGTAAAAGTATTTTCTCTGAATGATTCCGAGAAATAAGACAGCACATATGCAAGCAATGGAATAAAACCTATGATATTGAAAGAAATAAAGGTAACAAGTGCGGTTCTAAAGGGTGAGGTGTGGTCTTCGAATATACCGAACTCATCTTTCATCATGGTATCTACCCAAACTTCCTGATTACTAGTGATTATTTCAACAGCGTCATCGAGCTGTTGACCCGCGAAACCTTTTTCAGCAAATATTTCTCTTATTTCTTCGGTTTCTTCTTCTGGTATATTTAATATAGAATGTTCTTCAGATTTTCTTATTTTGTCGGCATATTCTTTTTTGGACTTAGTGCTTAGATAATTTCCCACGGCCATTGAAAAACCGTCAGCAAAGAGATTTGCAAATCCCAGTATCAGAACGATTGCAGGGGATAGCGACGCACCTGTGACACCTGCAACTACTGCAAATGTTGTAACCGACCCATCAATTCCGCCATACACAAATTCAGGCAGATAACGCGAATTTATGTCGTTCTTTTCATTGTTCATGGTTATTTAAGATACTGATTTCTCAATCGGGTTTCATTGCGAGCACTGAACATTTTGAACTTGATAGTACTCTCTCAGTCACGCTGCCTAATAAAAACTTTGTTATTCCGCTTCTGCCATGGGTGTGTATGGCAATGAGATCAATATTGTTCTTTCGAGCATAATTTGATATGGTGACCGCCTCACTCATGCCGTGGATAACTTCTGTTGCAACTTTTATATCTTTTGAGGAATTTTTTTTCCTCTCATATGCTTTTTTTGTTTTAGCAACTCTTTGAATAAGATCCTTCTTAGCTTCATCAATAACCATTTGAAGTGCGCTTACAGGTAAATCCTGAGCATACATGTCGAGTCTTAAAACATAAATTACTCTGATTTTAGCGTCGGTAATCTGGGCAAGTGATAATGCGTAGGATACAGCGGTATCACTACATTCTGTAAGATCAATGGGCACTAGGATATTTCTGAACCGGGTGCTTCTTTTTTTGCTTTCATCTTTAATAGCTAGCACAGGAATGTGCGACCCCTTGAGTATTTTTATGGTTTCACTTCCCGCGAGCATACTTTCAATAAAACCGTGCCCATGTTTTCCTAACACTATAAGATCCGCTTTCTTCTTTTTTGCAAATTCTCTGATTTTATCACTGGGCTTACCTTTTAGTATCACACCCTCAAATTTAATTCCTGATTTTTTTAGTTTTTCTGTTACTTCTTCAAATCTATCTGCTACAGCATTCTCAATAACCGCTCTCCTGCTATTTAAATGCTCTTTGGAGTCTTCAAGATTTTCATATAGCAATTGAACTGGAAGCGGTATTACATGGACACCTAATATCGAGGCCTCTGCTTTAGTTGCCATGTATTCGGCGTAGTTTAAAGCTCTTTCTGCTTCTTTTGATCCATCAGTGGCCCATAATATTTTTTTCATTTATTCTCCCTCGCTATAATTATTGATGCAATAAGAATACATATTCACTATTGACAATCATATCTGATAAACTCGCAGAAGAGAACAGATTTAAAGTACTTTAGACTTGCTGCTGACAGCCATAGCCAAATCTACAAGCTCAGTGGCTATAACAACTATTAAATCATCTACGGATATAATGCCAGTCAATCTACCGTCCTTCGTTACCGGCATTCTTCTTATTGAATATTCGGACATTGTACTTAGTATATCCAGAACATTAGTTTCTTCCTCCACATAAACTACATCTTTTGTCATCACTTCCTCAACAATCGCATCATCCGGGTTTTTACCTTCCGCAACGGCATAAACCACCAGATCCCTGTCTGTTACTATGCCGACGGGAAACATCTGATTATCAACAACCACAAGGGATCCAATCTCTTCTCTCATCATTAGATATGCGGCCTCTGAAACCGGAGCAGTGGGAGATATAGTTATAACATCTCTATTTAGCATATCCTGTAAAGGTTTTGAATATTTAACAAGGTTTTTATTCATATTTCCCTCCTACTTCTTTTATAAATCATCTATCTGATATATATGCAAATAAGATGCCTTAAATTCAGCATTTAAATTCAATGGTTAAGATGGTTTATCTTTATAGATAAAAGTGAATTATGTAATACGTCCGATTATCGGACAGTTGCAACCTTAAACTGTAATATTATTGAGTAACATTTACGAAAGTTAGTTGGAAAGCGGCTAAGAAAGTAAAATTATTAACTTTCGCTCCTCAGGTTCAGTTATATGTTCTATGATCCTCTGTATTTTAAAGTGTAGTTGGATATATCAAACTGATTATCGGCAATTTTCTCCAGTTTCTTAAGTTTTGTTGCTTCTCCAAGAGCTACCAATGTATCCCCGGTTTTAATAACGCTGTTTGAGCTCGGATTAAACTGCATTGTTCCGTCCTTTTTCCTAACAGCGACGACAATTATCCCCAGTTCTTTACCTATTCCTGTTTCCTGAAAGCTTACACCATTTAACCTGGATCCCTTGGTAATCGTAACTTCCTCAAGCTGAAGTTCCATATTTCCAGATTTTGTAGCGTATTCAATAAAATCTACTACAGCGGGTTTCAGAATGCTGTTGGCGATTCTTAATCCTCCTGTATGATAAGGAGAAACAACTCTGTCAGCTCCCGCTCTTAACAATTTTTTCTCTGTTCTTTCCTCGCTTGCCCTTGCCACAATAAAGAGATCAGGATTCAACTCCCTTGCACT
>CBDUCG010000149.1:0-4827 GCA_965365595.1 uncultured bacterium | reverse complement strand
TAACGACCGCAAGCTCTCCTTCATAGTCAATCCTTTTCGACATATGATCGGGGTAAACTATGGTATCTTCGTGTCCAATGATGGCCGTATTCGGTTTGATAAAGAGTTTGGGGTCCTCAGGTACTTTGCTATTCATCTCTTCAGCATGATCTTTGTAATTTAATCCCACACATACAATCTTTGTAGGCACACATGGCGGCAGTATGTTTACCTGATTCAATTCATAGGTTATATCAGTTGGCATATAATCCCCAAAAAGGTCCCAATCTATCTCTTTTATAATCTCCCCTTCTATAACCCCGTATCTCTCTGTTTTATCTTTGTCTTCAAATCTTAGATATTTCATTTTATACCTCTTATACAGTACTCTTGATATGGGTCGGAATTATACCCTATTTCAGTATGTTACCTCTTTTAAGTATAGGCCCTGAGGGGGTGCCGCGTACACAAACTTGTTTTTTTCTCCGGTATTAAGGATTTTAGCGAAGTCCAAGTGGTTTATTCTACCCTTGCCAACCTGCACCATTGTACCGATAATTAGTCTAACCATTCTCTTAAGAAAACCTGTAGCCTCTATATTAAACAATATAATATTGTTCTGCTCGACATTGATTGTGGCGCTCAATACAGTTCTGACTGTTGTCTTTACTTCTACCCCGGATTGAGCAAATGCCTTAAAGTCGTGTTCACCTAATAGAGTCTCGGCAGATTTATACATATTAACGATATTCAGCTTGTAGGGAACAAACCATGCCCTTTTTCTAAGAAGCGCTGAAGGATGGGGATTGTTGTAAATCTTGTATGTATAAGTTTTGCTTTTTGCCGAGAACTGTGCATGAAAATCAGGATCTGCCTCTTCACAATCTATAATTGTTATATCCTTTGGCAAGATTGAATTAAGCCCCATCTGAAATTGTTTGGGCTCAATCCTGCTCTCGGTCTTGAAATTTGCAACTTGAGCCAGCGCGTGCACTCCGGAGTCCGTTCTGCCGGAACCCTGGAGCGCTATATTCTCTCCAATGATATTTTGTAAGCCATTTTCTATCTCTTCCTGTACAGTCTTTCCTCGCGCCTGTCTTTGCCATCCAAAATAGTTCGTGCCGTCATATTCTATGGTTAGTTTGATATTCCTCATTCACTATATGCCCCCTTTATCAAACTTTATGCGAGGGTCCAGATAAACGTACAATATATCTACAATCAAGTTGGCAAGAACTAAAATAATTGTATAAACGATCGTTATGCCCATTACCAGTGGATAGTCCCTATTAGAAACTGCAAGCACAAAGAACCTCCCTATCCCTGGGATTGCAAAAATGTGCTCTACTACAAAAGAGCCCGTGATTAAGAAGGCGGTTATAGGACCCATTACTGTTACTACTGGTATTAGCGCGTTTCTCAGTATGTGTTTGGTGATTACTGTAAAGTTGCTAAGCCCTTTAGAGCGCGCGGTTCTTACGAACAGCGCCTCTGAAGTTTCCAGCATGCTCGACCTTATAAGTCGGGCGAGATATGCAGCCGGACCAGCGGCTAGGGTAAGTGCGGGTAGAACTATATGACTCGGACTTCCCCATAGAGCTGCCGGGAAAATTCTGAATTTAACCGAGAAAAAATATATGAGTACAGCGCCGATAACAAAACTCGGAACAGAAACAAGAGCTGTTGCAGTGGAGACTGCAAAGAAATCGAAAAATCCCCTAGGTTTTATCGCAGAAACAATTCCCACAATACTTCCAAGAGCAATTGATATAAAAAGACTTATAAGACCAAGTTCAACGGAAACCGGCAGCGTCTCCCGGATAATATCATTAACCGATCTGTCTACATATTTGTAAGAAGGACCAAAATCGCCTTGTGTAAGACCATCAACATATATAAAGTATTGCTTCCATGACGGCTCATCAAGATTGTACTTGGATTCTATGTTTTTTCGGATTTGATCAGGGAGCTCTTTTTCTTCATCAAACGGACCCCCTGGGAGTATTCTCAATAGGAAGAAAGTTATTGTTATGACAACAAATACTACGAACAATCCTGTAAAAGCACGGCTTAGTATGAATTTAACAATCAAGCCCGCTTCCTTTTCAACCCTCTTTTCTGACTACAAAACTCTGTTTTGAAAGAAGACCTTTGGAATCTTTAGCAATTACCGTTATCAGGTTAATATTTTCTTGTAGCTCGATGTCTATGGAAACGGGCACGCTGGTCTTGTGAGAGGGCAGGAGTGCTACTTTGTTGTCGCCAATAAAAACTGAGATCAGCTCAATGCCATCTTGGTCTTCAATATCCCCAAACAGGTTAACGACATTTGATTTGGTTGAAACCGGAAGATCTGTCAAGCTGATTACCGGAGGAGCCTCAAAAGTTTCCTGATATTGCGGATCAATAAATTGCGCGGATTCAGAATTTTCATTTGACCGAATCTTATCTTTGTTTATCCAGCCTGTAAATTTTTTGTCCAGGAAAACTTTAACCCAGCCCTCGGTATTTCCTTCGGAACTGAACTTTGATCCCTTTTGAGTAATAGCAATAATAGGAGCTTCAGCAAATCCGCCTCCTCTTATTGGAGTGTTGTCCTTAGTTACAGTAATTTCTTGTTTGTTAGCTTTAAACGGTGATACATTGGCGTTGATGGGTATGACTACATTGTTTGTTATACCGTCTCTGAAAATCTCATCTACAATCTGTATCTCGAAATCTATAGATGACTCTTCTTTTGTTACATTGAACGTGAAGTAGGTTTCCCTTATTTCCTCAGGCAGCAGATTTTCCAACTCTGACCGTCCCTTTTCAAGAAAGATTTTATCACCGGACTGGTTTTTCAGACTCAACAGTGTTTTTTCTGAGGGTCCGCCCCCAATGTTTGTCACCCTTAGCACAAGAGCCACAGTTTCCCCTGTTTCGGCTATTCCATTGCCGTTGCCCGAAGAACCGAATCTCCCGTCATCAACTATTTCATAATTAAACGCGTATAATGGTCTGGGCATTAATATTAATATTAAAGTCATAGTCAGGAATTTTGGATTTATTAGCCTCCCGAAACTTTAAAGTAATACTATCTTCTCTTTTTAAGGCCCATTTCGGTATTTCCACTTTAGTGGTCCAGGATCTTTTCTCGCCCGGATTGAGCTTGCCGAATATGAACTCTTTATCGCTGAGCACAAGGTTTTCAGATTCAGTGGTTGCGCTTAATCTGTATAAGGGCTCAGATCCTTTATTTTCTACCTCCACTGTAATTTCAACTTCTTGCCCCGCGTTTGTTGTTATTACCTCCGGAATAGTTCTCACAATTACCGAGGGGTTTGTTGAGGCCTTTCCGTAGGACCAGTCTACCCCCAATGTATCCCACTGGTGAATTATTTTCTCATCCTGCTTCTTGGAGATATTATCGATATCTTTTTGGATTTGATATAGCGCCTCTTTTCTGGTCGGCACGTTTGAAGAAAGAATAATGTCTCGTGCTAAAGATACGTAGAAATCTTTTTCAACTTTTTCTCTTTTTTCTTCTTTAGATAAGGCTTCCTCAGGGGTGGGTTCCTCTTGATCGTCTATTGGAGTTGCGTACTGAAGATAAGTAATAGTATGAATAGGCTTCTCTCTATCAACTTTTACTTCTTTTTTGACCTTACCGTTCATCCTGTTCAAACGTGGTTCCAGGTTTGAATTGAAGATGACAGATTCTTCACTAATCGTTGTAGGGTGTAAAATAATATCAGGCGTTACTCCTATATCCTGAATTGAAATGTCACCGGGAGTAAAATATTTTGCCCTAGTCAGTTTTAGTGCCGAGCCGTCTGGCAAATCAAATATTTGCTGCACAGATCCTTTACCAAAAGTTCTCTCTCCTATAATTACTGCACGCTCATTATTCTTCAGCGCACCCGCGACTATTTCCGAAGCGCTTGCGCTACCAGCGTCTACCAGCACAACAACATTGCCCGTGTACTCAATATCCTTATTGTTTGCATGATAGTGGTTTGCGGAATTGCCTTCTTTAGTTGTGACGATTACTCCATCGCTTAAAAAGAGATCGGAAATTCTCTGCGCCTGATCCAGTAGACCGCCCGGGTTCCCTCTTAAGTCCAGTATGATTCCCTTAGGTTTCTCTGTTCCGTTCTTTAAATTGCTGGTTATGCTGTCTAGTGTATTTTTCTGAAAATCTCTAATTCTTACATAGCGGATACCATCGTCTAAATCAAAAGTCTCTACACTCTCAATCTTGATCGTATCACGGGTTATTTTGAATTCCTTGGGTTTGGCGAATCCCTCTCTGTCAATATGTATGCCAACCTGAGACCCTTTAGGTCCCCTTAGTTTGCTAACAGCCTCTATGAGAGACATATTTATTGTCGATTCTGATTCTATCTGAACAATTTTATCATTTGGCTTGATTCCAACATTGTAAGCGGGAGTTCCCTCAATTGGAGATATCACCGTCAGATCTCCGTCTCTGATTCCTATAACTATGCCCAATCCTCCAAAACTCCCCTCAGTCTCTATCATGAATTCTTTATACACCTGAGGCGTGATAATTCCGGAATGCGCATCTAGAGTTTTGAGCATTTCGTCTAACATTGCATATTCAATATCATTAATTTCAATATCAGTGGAAGTTAAATTGGGTGTAACAAAAGCAAAAACTTTATTAAGAAGATTAGCAGCATCATTTAAATTTTTTAAATTACTGATATCAAATGACTCTCTCTTGTCTCCGACCTGGACTTCAACAGCAGCCTGGACCGGCTCGCCTACATCGCGCTCGCCCGCTCGACGGGCGACGCCTGGCTGCGCTTCGATCACGTTCACTGCCTCGCCTTGATCGTCGCT
>CBDUCG010000148.1:0-4839 GCA_965365595.1 uncultured bacterium | reverse complement strand
GGGGCCGGTTGCCCAAAGTCAAGTTGGAAACATTATAGTTCTGCTTGCTGATTCTGACCGGGATGTTCGCGCAGACGCAGCTTATGCACTTGGGAAAATAAATAACCTTAACGATACTCAGTTGTCCCAATTAGCAAGTCTTTTAGACGATAAGGATAGAAAAGTTCGCTATCATACTGCTATGGCAATGGGACAGATCGGACCACCAGCGGGGGAATATGCCCCTCAGGTTGTCGGTCTTTTGAATGACGAGAATGAGCTTGTAAGTAAAAGCGCAGCGATAGCCTTGGGAAACATGGGACCTAAGGGAGCAGAACAATCATCAGCACTAGGAACTTATCTTCAGCAATTGAAAGATGATCAAAAGTCTAATAGAGAAAAAATAGTGGCTGCCCTGGAATCACTTGCTAAAATGGGGAATTCCGCAAATAAACAAAGTCAGATTGTTGCAAAATATCTGTTTGGACCGGATGCTGCAATACGCGCAACAGCAGCTAGGACATTGTATGATATGGCTCCGGTTGATACAAATACATTATTACTAATACTTGCCTCGACTTACTCAAAACCCGCCATCATCGCCGACCTGAGACTTCTTGCGCATCAGGTGGCAAGTGGGGATAAAGAATCAGAGGTGTTGATTTCATGGCTGGGAAAGAGCAAGAAGAAAAAACCTTCTCAAAGTGACCTCGACAATTCATCTCAAACGCTTGAAATTCTTGAGAATAGCTGGAGTTTTACTCAACCGTATAAGGAAATGAGAGATGATCTGGCGCTCGCCATAACAGAGGTAATAGATAAAGGCACTTGGACAGAAGAAGATATCCCGACACTTGAAAAGTCAGAAACAGGCTTAAAATAAGCGGTTATACCGAGCAATCGGAGAAGGTAGGCGCGAAGATTGACGAGTTGGGCATGTAGCTTTCTGATCCGGTCTCTCGTCGGCAACTTATAAAATTATATTCTATTTTCAGGTATCATTACCCGACTTGAGTCACCCACACGATGCTTGAGGCATAATGATTTACATCTTAAAGATGCATTCATTTGTCCATGCAGTTTCAGGATAATTCATGTTTGGCAAAAAGATATATTATGGCTGGTACATAGTAGCGGCTTCACTTTTTATAATAATTCTGGATGGGCTACTGCTGTATTCTTTTGGGGTATTTCTGCCTTATATAAACGAAGAATTCGGCCTGTCTCGCGCCGAGGGTTCGGCCCTTTTTTCCTTCAGATCACTTATTCTAGCACCAGGGTTTATAATTGCAGGGCGGCTTATTGATAAATATGACCCGCGGATAGTCATATTCGGCGGCGGATCAATAGCGGCGCTGGGGATGATACTTTCGGGATTTGCGCAAAACACCTGGCAATTAATTCTAAGTTACAGCATACTCGTTGGCTTGGGAGACACGGTCCTCTACATTACCTGCGTTGCCGTTGTGAGTAGGTGGTTTACAACTAAAAGAGCATTCGCAATCGGGATTATTACTACCGGTGTACCATTGAGTGGGTTGATAACAAATCCCCTGACAGCATCATTAATAAACAATTTTGGGTTCAGAAACGCGCTTTTCTCACTCGGAGGAATAATGCTTGTCACATTGCTCGGGGCTTTTGTAATGAGAGGTTATCCTAAAGACTTGGGGCTTAAACCATACGGCGAGAAAGCTGACGACTCAAAAGATGCACAGGCAAACGGCAACAACTCGGACAATAATACCAAAGACTGGACCGCTCTTGAGGCAATATCAACACCCAATTATTGGATAATGTATTTAATGTATACATTTGCATTCATTACGTTTCTGATCATAGTCACACAGTTCTACAACTTTGAGATTGACCTGAACATTTCAGCTCTTGCGGCAGCGGGCCCTCCAGCTGCAATAGGTTTTGGGAGCATTATCGGCAGGACCATTTTAACATCGCTTCTGGCAGAAGTTCTTGAATACAGAAAAGTTCTGCTTGTATGCCTTTTGGCCCAGGGGAGTGCTATATTTCTTCTTCTTGCCTTCGATGAAATCTGGGCATTCTACCTGTTCGGATTATTATTTGGGTTTTTCTACAGTGCCTGCGTCCCGATCTTTCCGACCCTTCTCGCAAAGTTTTACGGATTAAAGGCCATGGGTACGATTTATGGCATTTTCGGAACTTCGTATTCAATAGCGGCAATAGGAGCCCCAATTCTTGCCGGATATGTTTTTGATATTACGGGCAGTTATTTCTATCCGTTTCTATTTGCAATAGCATCTTGTTACCTAGCTGCACTGGGAACATTTTTCCTTAGAACTCCTACAAAAAAACCTGTCCAGTTTGAATCTGTGGAATAGTAAACATGAGTAGAGATAAATTAAAACTGATCAGAGAAGAAGGCAAGTCTATTTATAGCAAATTATCAAGAGAGTTTTACCTGAACCGCGCGGGTTTAAAAAACAAAACCGAACTGACTGATATATTCAAATCCTGCGGCGACCTTCTGGAGCCTGAAATTTTCCAATCAATAAAGGACGCAAATCCAGAGAGTGAAGAAGAAGGAAACGGACTAAAACTCTCATCAAGTTTCCTCGCTCAAGCAATAATACTTGGAAAATCACCACAGATAGAAGACGGTATCCTAGAGATTGAAGCGTCGTCGACATTTAACGTAGCGAAATCCAAAGTGCCGTTTAGAAAATATAAATCAGCTTTACTAAAAAAATCAAAAAAAGAAGAGACTAAAGACATTATAGAGAAAAGGGACAGGGTTCTAGAAAAGCTCAATCAGCTATATCTGAGACAATACGCTTACAAACAAAAAGATTGCCATGACCTTAGGTATTCAAGTTATCTAAATTTATATGAAACCTTGGAAAACCACGACCCTCTCGTATTGATAGAGCAGGCAAAACTGTTTATTAGAGATACAGAATATGTTTCAAGGGATTTACTCCAATGGTTTATGACAAAAAAAATGGATATCCAAATTGAAGACGCAACTGTCTATGATATGTTCTACCTTCTAAATTCATATGAATTAAAAGATTCATTTCCAAAATTAACGCCCCATTCCATGGCGCAAAGTCTACTGGATGAAACAGGGATAATGCTGCCCGCTGTAATCAAATTTGATACGGATAACAGAAACGGTCATATAGAGGGGAGTTTTTTATACACGTCAGAACCCGGAGTTGAAATGTTGATCTCAAGCAATATTGAAGGAAATATTTTTGACTATGAATCTTTCCTTGAATCATTTGGCCATGCGTTATGTTACGGATTTACAAACAGAGACGATTATTTTGAATATACAAACTTGAGAGAAAAATCGTACGTAAATATTTTTTCAACGCTATTCAGGAATCTTCTTTTCGAGCCTTCCTGGCTGAAGAAGCAGTTCAGGATGGATGCCGAGAACGATTTTCTTAAGTTTATCAACTTAAGAAGCCTTATGCGGACCAGGATTCTTTGCGCAAAAGTCATTTATGAAATCGGCTTTTACCAGAATCAGGGAAACAAGTCAGAAATGTTCAATGAAATAATGAAAATTGCTACTCATTGCAAGCCTGACACCAAGAGCTATTTCTACGATATACAGCCTCATCTGGGCTCTCTGGATTCATTCAAGGGGTCTCTAATTGAAGCGAAGCTGAGAAGGTATATGCTCGAGAATTATGATGAGCAGTGGTGGAGGGAAGATAGCGCTGGTGAATTCCTAACCTGCATATGGGAAACAGGCGGAAGGACTTCTGTAGCAACTCTTTCCAAGAAATGCGGGATTGGAGATCTCAATATCTCAGAGCTACTCCAGACCTTCGAAAAAGCTCTGGGTTAATTCTTTAATGCCGCAATCTCCAAACCCGGCATGCAATAGCCCTTTAACTTATGGATTTAATATAACTTTTCCGAATTGGCTTCTGTCCTCGAGCATCTTCTGAGCCTGAGCGGCTTCAGAAAGCGGAAAAGTTTTGTCGATAACAGGTTTAAATCTGTTTAAAGAGACCAGATTAATAACATTGATTAAATTCTGTCTCGGGGCGTTGAAAACTGTAACACCCAGAACTGACAGGTCTCTCATGATTATTGGGCCGAAATTCAGAGTTGTCTGACCTCCACCCACCACACCAACCAAAAGGATTCTGCCTTTTGGTTTAATTGACTTCAGATTGTTATCCCAGGCCGAGGCTCCAACCTGATCGAAGATGAGGTCGACTCCTTTGCCTTCTGTAATTTTCTTAACTTCTTCAGCAAAATCTGAAGTATTGTAATTTATAGTATGGTCGGCTCCTATCTGTTTAACTTTCTCAAGTTTTTCATCGCTGCCTGCAGTAGCTATTACTGTTGCCCCGCCCTCTTTTGCCACCTGTACCGCGGCGCTCCCGGTACCGCTCCCTGCAGCATGAATCAGAACGGTTTCACCCTTTTCCATCCCTCCCCTGTCATAAAGCCCGTACCAGGCTGTTACATAGCAAATAGGAAGAGTGCTGGCATCGTCATAGGACACTTCATCCGGTATAGGTACTACGTTTGCGGCATTTACTTTTACATATTCTGCAAAACCGCCGTAAAAGTTTACACCCATAACCGAAGGTCCTTTTGGAGTTTTAACCGTGGGATCTATAACTACCCTTGTGCCCGGTTTGATATCCGTTACGTTTTCCCCAACTTCCTCAACATCACCTGCAGCGTCAACTCCCCCGATATGGGGCAAATCTACAGGCCTTGGGGATTTTCCGGCTCTTAGTCTTAAATCCAGGTGGTTTAAAGATGCGGCTCTTACTCGAACCAGCACTTCATCATCGCCGATTACAGGCATATCCACGTCCTCGAATTTCAACACATCAACTTCTCCAACTT
>CBDUCG010000147.1:0-4901 GCA_965365595.1 uncultured bacterium | reverse complement strand
CTTGAAGGCCGTCTAACCGGCCCGGCGGGTAAAACACTACAGAAACTCCAGCAGCAGGGCAACCCGTGGGGATTCAGCGAATCTGACCGTGCTAAATGGGTGTCGGGAGTTGAGGGTTTGAATATATTGGGCGAAGACGGCGTAGAAGACGCGACCGAATTCGACTTTGTATACTGGATGGGATGCTACGGCGGTTATGATCCGAGAGGCCAAAATATAGCCCAGTCAGTTGTAAGCCTCTTGCAGCAGGCAGGAGTTAAGTTCGCCGTCTTGGGTCCTAAGGAAAAATGCACAGGCGACCCAGCAAGAAGGTTGGGAGAAGAAGCCCTTTATCAGATGTTAGCCGCTGAAAACATTGAAAATATGAACAATTTTAAAGTTAAGAAGGTCATAGCGAACTGTCCTCATTGTTTTAATACTATCAAGAATGAATACCCACAATTTGGCGGTGATTTTGAAGTAATAAACCACACACAGCTGCTAAGTGATCTAGTGGATCAGGGCAAGCTCAAGCCAACAAAAAATGTTAATGAGGAAGTCGTGTATCACGACCCATGTTATCTGGGCAGATACAACCGCATTTTTGACGCACCACGTAAAGTGCTCAAATCCATTCCGGGTCTAAAGCTTGTAGAGCTTGAAAGAAAGCGTGAGAGAAGTTTCTGCTGCGGAGCCGGAGGCGGAAAGATATGGATGGAAGAAGATGCTCCAAGGGTCAACTGGAACAGGTTTGAAGAGGTTGAGTCCAAAAAGCCGGATACGGTTGCGGTTGCATGCTACTTCTGTGATACGATGTTTGAAGATGCTGCCAAACAGGCTGGCAATGAAGATATTCAGATCAAAGACATCTCTGTAATCCTCAGAGAATCTATAGAATCCGAGAGCAAAGCTCAGGATTAATATTTTCAACGCTGAGTGTGTTACGAAGCATTTTCAAGATTGCAGGCGCTGCTAATTGATCGAATGATTATTTATGCTCTATGAGTGCTTTCTGCTTGATCATACAATTATAGAATGTGCACGTCTTATATCTTTCTTGTAAATATTACCAATGAAGTTAATCTTTTCTCCTATATGAAAACCACAGAAGAGTATTCATCACTTCTACTGGATTCAGCCAGCGGTTGGGTAAGGAGTAAGGTTCCATCCTATCTGGCTTTTAAGTCTCCTGAAATTACTTTATCCTTGATTGAACAAGATACTATATTAAAGTCCAATGGCCATAGTGAATTAATTTCTGCCGATCCACTGGCTCTTCTTGATGACTATCTTGCACAAGGCTATATAGCAGTTGGATATATCGGTTACGAATATTCCAAGCGGACTGTAGATGGATTTATGCCATCCGGTTATAAGGAAGGGGTAAAGCTTCCTGATCTATATTTTATGTTTTATCATCCGCGCGATATGCTTTCAGGAAATCTCGACAAACTTTATGAGGAGATGCAACTAGCTGATATTAATGTAGAAAATGCATCATTATCCCCACCGCCAGCCCATCATATATGCTCAAATATGTCTAAATCTCAATATATCGAAATGATTTCCGCCGGGAAAAAATACATTGAACAAGGTGACATTTATCAGGTTAATCTCTCTCAACAAATGACTAGTCAATTAGATACAGAACCGTTAGAGTTTTTCCTTAAATTTCATAAGATCCAACCTGTACCATACGGCTCTTTCCTCGATTTTGGAGATTTTCAGGTGATTAGCGGCTCAATGGAGCTTTTTCTGCAGAAAAACGGCAACAAATTAACTACAAATCCAATAAAGGGGACAACCAAAAGAGGAATTACTGATGAAATTGATACTATCCTGAAGGCAAAATTAATAAGCAGTGAGAAAGAAAGAGCTGAAAACCTTATGATAGTAGATCTAATGAGAAATGATTTGGGTAGGGTCTCAATACCGGGCTCCGTTAAAGTGAATAAACTATATGAGGTTGAAACCTTTAATACTCTTCATCAGATGGTGTCCGAAGTAGAAAGTGAAGTTGACGAAAATATTAAAGCATCACAGATAGTTAGCAGTGTATTTCCTCCCGGTTCAGTTACTGGAGCTCCTAAAAAGAGGACACTTGAGGTCATAGATGAACTTGAGCCACACTCAAGAGGTCCCTATTGCGGCGCAATAGGAATGTTCTATCCTGAAGGAGATTTTACACTTAGCGTCGCAATTAGAACAATGACACTTAAATCCGGAAGAGCGACTTTTTGCGTCGGCGGCGGCATTGTCTGGGATTCAGATCCGGAAAAAGAATATGAAGAAACGTTGCTTAAGTCCAAAGCCTTAGCTAGTGCGATGGCAGTATGATATATGAGTATGTAACATACTGTTATCATTAGATAATTTTTTTCAAAAATGAAAGAATACATATCAATTGACGGAAATAAATTATGCAGTTCAATACCTCTGAGAGCTCTTTTTTACGGAGAAGGGGTATTTGAAACATTCAGATACAACAAAGGTTTGCCCGAATTACTAAATAAACACCTGGAGCGCATGGAAAAAGGGGCCAGACTGTTAAATATCCCATTTAAAGATAGCGATTTAATCGTTGAGTTGTTGGAAAACGCAATTTCCGAATCTAAAGTCAGTGATGCTTATGTAAAAATCTGTCTTTTGTCTGACGCTAACTCCTCATTCTCCAGCATACCAGATAAGTCGCAACTGCTTGTAATCATTAGAGAATATGAGCATCCGAGGCGATCTATCAATATAAAAGTAAATTCATTCAGAAAAATATCTGTATCTCCCCTGAAGACTGTTAAGTCTACAAATTATCTCGAAAATGTTTTAGCCAGAAGAGAGGCTCTAAGAGCGGGTTTTGATGAAGCTCTGTTTTTGAACGAATGGGGTGAAATTACAGAGTGCAGTGCGAGTAATATTTTCTGGTTCAAGGAGGGTAGTTTTTTCACGCCACATACAAACTGTGGACTGCTTGAAGGAACAACGCGAAATTTTATAATGGACTTAGTAGCCGAATTAAACTATTCTACGATGAGAGGCGGCTACCAGATTGATGATATTCTAACCTCTGACTTTGTTTTTATAACTAACTCGATAATAGGTTCCGTTCCTGTATCTTCACTAGGGGACATTGCGTTTGATATAGAGCACCCTGTGTATTTAGAGGTACAAAATTTGCTGATTAACGGACTAAAATGGTCATAAATATGCCATAATTTTAAGCATATCAACCGTATTTTAACCCAATTTTAGTACAACTCGCTGATATTAAACAATATTTCGATAAAAGTGGAAGAATTGTGGACAAAATTGACCTAGAAACAGGGCAGTGCTATCTAACCAATTGTAATCATTGCATAATATGTGTTAACATTGCCTTAACATTTCTGTGAAATTCTATCCACATTGGTGAACGTTTCACGTGAAACATCCATATTGTCTACTTTCCAATGCAGAATTTGCTGAAAATTCTGCCAAGAATATCTTCTGTTGTTACTTCTCCCGTGATTTCGCCGAGTGAGTCAAGAGCAACTCTCAAATCTAAAGCCAAAAACTCCGGCGATTCACCGTTGTTTATTGCTTCTATGAATGATTTTAAGCTCTCAATGGATTTTTCCAGGGCAAGTTTGTGTCTTGATTCGCTCAATGTGATTTCATTGCCTTCGGATTGGTTGCTGCTTCGGATGAGCATGTCCCGGATTCTGTCTTTTAGCTCGTCAATTCCGGCTCCGAGCTTTGCTGATGTTGTGATGATTCTGTCTTGCTGTATGTAAGCTGTTAGGTTGCTCTGCCTTATTTTAGGGCTCATATCTGATTTGTTGAGCGCTATAACGGCTTTTGAGTGCTTGATGCCCTCTAAAACCTCTATATCGTCGTTATTCAATTCGCTACTGGAATCAATTACGGCTATAATAAGCTCTGCTTCCTGGGCTTTTTTCTTGGCTAATTCTACTCCGATACCTTCAATTTCGTCTGATGTTGCCCGAATACCCGCTGTATCGGTCAACTTTAGTGCTATTCCGCGTACATCCAGACTTTCTTCTATGAAATCCCTTGTAGTGCCGGGTTGAGGGCTTACTATGGCCCTGTCTTTCAGAATAAGCTGGTTTAAGAGGCTTGATTTGCCTACGTTCGGCTTGCCTATTATAGCGGTATTGATTCCGTATTTTATTATTCTTCCCTCCTCATATGTGCTGAGTAGAGCGAGAATTTTAGATATTAAATCATTGGTGCTATCTATAAGCCTGTTCTTAAGGATTGGGTCAATGTCTTCTTCGGGAAAATCTACCTGAGCCTCAATTTCGGCTAAAATGTCGGCTATTATGTCTTTGTATTGGTTAATTCTGTCTGATAAAGCTCCTTCTAGTTGTAATTCTGCCTGTTTTAAGCCCTGCTCAGTCTGTGCATTGACCACATCTGTCACAGCCTCTGCTTGAGTTAGGTCCATTTTGCCGTTTAAATATGCTCTGAGAGTAAATTCTCCGGGATTTGCGGGCCTTGCGCCTAGTTTGAATAGAAGATTGAGTATTTTTTCGGGCACTACATGCCCGCCATGAGAGTGAATTTCAGCCATATCTTCACCTGTGTATGAATTTGGCGCTTTCATCTGCACACAAAGGACTTCGTCGACTACTTTCTCTGATTCCGGCTCTAATATGCGCCCATGGTATAAACGATACGGTTCCATGCCGGCAGTCTTTGTTGCTCTGCTGGTTAAGGAAAAGATAGCTTCCAGGATATCTCCGGTTTTTTCTCCGCTTATTCTTATTATAGCTATACCGCCGTCACCTTGGGCGGTCGCTATAGCGGCTATAGTTTCGCTATCGTATAATTCCATATTTCTCATTTATCCTCTGTCTGTCGGCAAATCAAGTCAAGAACTAGTATATAGAATTTTTACTAATATTCTATTGTCTAGTTTTATGTAT
>CBDUCG010000146.1:0-4914 GCA_965365595.1 uncultured bacterium | reverse complement strand
CGGACTTCACGGTTCTATTGAGCAGGCTAAAAAAAAATATGATGATGCTTGTTCATGGTGATCAGCTCATTCGGTTTTATAAGCCGATTCATTCTGGTGACCGAATAATCTGTACTTTGTCTATTGTTAATATTCTTGATAAGGGAAGCGGCGAGGTTATAAAAATAGGAGCGCTCTCTTCAGATGAGAAAGATAATAAAATTGTAGAGTCTGTTTGGGGATTGTTTATACAAGGAATTGGCAGCAAGGAAAGACCGGCAAGAAAGCATCGACATACTGGAGCATCCACCAAACCAGAAGATAATATTTTTAAAGAAATAATCAAAGTGCCTATGGATATTACTCAAACATATTCAAAGGCGGCAAATGACATGAATCCGGTACATCTGGACGAGGACTATGTTAGACGCGCGGGACTGCCTGTAATTGTGGTCCACGGCATGTGTACAATGGCAATGAGTGCCCAATCCATAATTGAGAATTATTTAGCTCGAGATTTTTCTAATGCAGAGTCAATCAGCGTGCGTTTTTCAGCTCCTGTATTTCCCGGTGACGAGCTTGAAATTTTGGGATTTAAATATGGCAACAGTTCTTCATTCAAATTCGAGGTCATCAGGACGAGTGACGGTGTCAAAGTAATTAAAAACGGTAGTTTTATGCTGAGAACATAATCCCGCTCAGGCCGTATTTAACTGCAATGCTGCTCTCGAATCCTCAGGCTCCAACTCAACAATGTTATTAACTTTTCTATCTATGAGTTCCAGCAATTCAGGCAGATTGGTTTTGTCCAGAGCTGTAATAACAGGACCGTTATATCTTCTCTCAAGTCTTGCGGCAATATGTTTTTGAGCCTTGTCTGATTTGTTAAAAACAATTTGCTGGGGAATGGAATCATATCCTGTGGACTCAATTATTTTCTCCACCGATTCTATGCGTTCTTCCACCATAGGGTCGCTTGCGTCAGCAACGTGAATCAATAATGAAGAGCCTCCCAGTTCTTCAAGAGTCGCCCTGAATGCGCTGACCAGCTCTTTGGGGAGCTCGCTTATAAATCCTACTGTATCAGTAACCAGGACCTGCCTCGCGCTTGGAAGCCTTATTTTCCGTGTAGTAGGGCTTAGGGTTGAGAAAAGCTTGTTCCTCACTTTAACTCCGCTTTTGGTTATGGCATTAAAAAGCGTTGATTTTCCAACATTGGTATAGCCTATGAATGTTATAGTGGGAATTCCAGTCTCGGTTCTTCTCTTTCTGGTATGTTCTCTTCTCCTGCTAATATTGTCTATCTGTTTTTCCAAATGATCTATCTGCTTGCGGAAAGTACGTCTTTGCTCCTCGAGTTTCATTTCACCGGGGCCTCTGGTTCCGATTCCGCCTCCAAGCTGAGATAGCTCGACTCCCTGTCCAACAAGTCTTGGAAGATTGTATCGTAATTGAGCAAGCCTTACTTGCAATTTACCTTCGCTTGTAGTCGCGTGTTTTGCGAATATCTCAAGTATGAGCTGTGTTCTGTCCTGAACCTCAAGGTTTGTTTCGTCGCTAATGGCTTTTACCTGGGCAGGGCTCAATTCTACGTCAAATATAATTTTTTCCGCACCCACATGCTTTGCGGTCAGGATTACCTCTTTAATTTTACCTTTACCGATCAGATATCTTGGATCAATCTTTTTCCTTATTTGTACGGTTATGTCTAGTACGGCTTTGTTTGCGGATAGGGCCAGAGCTTTGAGCTCTTTTACCGACTCTTCAGCTTCAGACCTGAATCCGGTAGAGAAACCGACAAGAAGAACGCCTTCTTTATCCCGCTCACCGCCATGTTCATAATAGCTTCTGCGCAAATTATTTTCTATGTCAAATATCAGCTCATCACATATTAAATCGACTCTTCCTAAATCGTTATATGTTGAGATTTCCCATTTCTTATCTTCAGGGTTAGGTGGCAGGATATAAGCCAGTTTGAATTTGCCCGGAGCGCCCTCGTTACGTACTTCCAGAAGACCTATCATGTCGAGTCTTTCGTTTAAAAGTGTGACCAGATCCGGTTGCGAAAATTCGGAATCTTTAATATGAGTATGAATCAGCCTGTAGCCCCTTAACCTGAACTTGGCCTCTCTTGATCTGCCGAGTAGTTCATCAAAAGGAAATTCGTGGCAGTCGCCAAGGAAAATAGAGCGAACTTTCCCTTTTCTGTCTATTAAGATGGATATGCCTTTTTTAATTTCGTCTGAAAATTTTGTCAGCGTTCTCGCTAGCTCAAGAGTGATGATTTCTTTTGGGGGGATTTTTCTTCTGTAGAGCCTTTCAAGATTACCGATCTCACTTTTAGTAAGACCTGATATCTTTCCATGAATTTTTGGTATGTTTAAGCCTCCTAGTTATATTTCATGTATATATTTATGATATCAACTAAACGTCCAGAGTCAAGGAATTTAATGCAATCTTAATAATACTTTACTGTTCATTTGTCTGATTTAAGTGATTCTCATTGTTAAACGAGTACTCAAAAAGTAAAACTTTCAAAAAAATCCGCTTCTTGATTGATGATCTATAAGTTAACATGAAAAAAACAACTATCTTAGGAGAGAAGATAGTTTGTCTTGATTTGTATCAGTCAATATCTATTTGGCTGTGGGCGGATTGTAATTCTTCTAAAACACCATAAAATGTAAACGTGATGATAATGAGACACCCTTCACATTTACATGCAATTAATTAATACATAAGAACTTCGGGGCACAGGTTTTTAGGCCTGTGCCCTTTGTTGTTAAATCTTTTTGAACTGGTATTTCGCAGTTAACATTAAGTGAATAACAAATTGGTGAGCCTTTCATAGCTCCCTTTATTTCCCGGCATAAAAGATTATAATTAGCTCGATTATGGAATCTAAATATCTAATTCTAGGGGCCGGAGCAGCATCAAGCTGGGCAGTGCGTGGTATCAGGCTGGAAGATAAAGAGGGTAATATTACAATTATCGGTAAAGAGCCTTACAGAACATATTCTCTTCCACTTTTATCAAAAGGTTTTATCCAGGGACGCTATCCTGAAGATAAAATATTCACTGTAAAAGAGGACTTTTACGAGAACAACAATGTGGCATTTGTTAATAATAGCAGTGCCTCCTCGCTAGATATAAAAAAAAGAAGCGTGAGTCTCGATAGCGGGGAAGAGATTTCGTACGAAAAACTCCTCATATGTACAGGCGGATCTCCGTTAAAATTCCAGATACCGGGAAGTGATTTAAGAAGGATTTACTATCTCAGAACTCTCGATGACGCCAAAAAAATCAAGGCCGCGGCAGGAAGCGCTACCGAAGCTGTTGTGATTGGTGGTAGTTTTATCGGCATTGAGCTCTCTGCTGCACTAAGAGAGCTCGGTCTATCTGTGAATCTCCTTATGATGGAAAAATATCCGTGGGAGAATTTGGTTCCAAAGAAAGTCGGCGAATTTTTCACAAAACTACTTGTGGACAACGGCGTTTTTCTTCATACCGGACAGAAAGCGATCGAATTCACCGACAAGAATGGTCATGCCACGTCGGTCAAAACAGAAAAAGGGGAGCAGGTATTTGGCGATTTATTCGGAGTCGGTATAGGTATCAGTTTAAATACCAGTTTCCTTGAAAATTCAGGATTAAAAATTGATAAAGGTATTATAGTTAACGAATTTATGGAAACAACTGTCCCGGATGTTTATGCCGCCGGTGATGTCGCCGAATTTAATGACCTTGTTTTGGGTACCAGGCATTTGACGGGTCACATTGAAAGCGCGCAGTTTCAGGGACGGACTGCCGGGAGAAACATGGCCGGGGCTCATGAAGCTTTCTCTCAGGTTACAGCTTATGATACGGAAATCTTCGGAACTATGCTGATGTTTATAGGAGCCCTGGAATATGGTGATGAGACTGTAATAAGAGGCGGGGTCAATAATCCTGACGGATGCTTTTCCTTTAAAGAAGGCAAGCTCAAAGGAGCGCTTCTCATCAATCCCGGGGGCAAAGACATCAGAGCCGTAAGGGAGCTAATTGAGCTAAAAGACAGTTCACTGATTTATTATAAAGACATATTCAGGGATCACAGAAGCGATTTAACGGGAATTTTGAAAGAACTTAAAGAACCTGCTTAATAATGTCGGATAACAAAATGAAAAAGAATTTTGAGGCGGAGATATCAGCTATTGCAAAGAGCAATCTCAACAAAAAGAGACAAAGTGCTGAAGTTTCCGAGAATGGCTCTCTTGAGCATGTTTACATAGAGGTTTTACAGAAATTTCTTTCAATAAGTAAAGAATCGGTAAAGATTTATAATACTGCTGTGAACTCAAGAGTTTTATGCGTTTATGACCTCCCGAAGGAATTTCTTGAAATGTTTTTGGATATACCTGGTAGAAGAGGGGGGTTTTGTTTAATATCACCTTTTAAGATTGTAGTATTCTTTGATGAGGACCCGCAACTAATCACAGTTATAGGAAGATCGAGGAAACTAGATACAAAAGAATCCGGTTCTACCTCAAAAGCAACGCAGCTTTTTAAAATATCTTTTTCGAAAAAAAGCGGAAAATACGAATATAAAGACAACACAGGTGGCGTTATAGATCCCTATGACATTGTCTCAATACTGGTTAGGTGGATAACCGCTTAAGGTGACAGGACGACGTGGGTCAAACCTGCCAGTATCACAATAGAAGCTATTAATATTGGAACTCCCATAATATACCAGAATGCTTCTTTCTCATGCGGTTCTAGGGCCAAAGGTGATTTGTTCTGTTCTTCGCTCATAGTGGCAGAAATTATAACAACTCTTAATATTTTGTAAAGACTCCGGCTGCTTATTTGCAAAATAAACTTATTTTGTTACTTTATTATATGTGATTGAATACGTAAATCCTTTCTTCAGGCCTCCAAGCGAAGCCAAGAGTT
>CBDUCG010000145.1:0-4946 GCA_965365595.1 uncultured bacterium | reverse complement strand
TAAGTAATTTCAGATACGATGCTAAGTTAATCATGGGTAAAAGACGGGCAAAGATTGAAAGGAAGACGACTGAAGTAAAGGCAAGAATCGATATTAACCTTGATGGTTCGGGGGAATTCGACATTGATACCGGTATAGCATTTTTTAATCACATGTTGGCTCAATTAGCCAAACACGGTTATTTCGATCTGAAAATTAAGGCTATTGGTGATATAGATATCGATTTTCACCACACAGTCGAGGATGTCGGTCTTGCACTTGGAGAGGCAATTTTCGAAGCTCTTGGAGACAAGAGAAGTATAACAAGATTCGGGGAAGCTTTTGTTCCATTTGATGAGACCCTTGCGTTTGCCTGTGTTGATTTGAGCGGAAGGCCGCACTTTGAATTTAGGGTCGAGATTCCCAAATCCAAAGTCGGTGAGTTTGACGTTGAGCTCGCAGAGGAGTTTTTCAAGTCTCTCACCAATACTCTCAAGTGCAATCTTCATATTGAGCTTAAGTATGGGGATAACCTGCACCATATAATAGAAGCTATGTTCAAAGCCGTAGGGCGCGCTTTGGACAAGGCCACAACGCTCGACCCAAGATCCAGGGATATACCGTCTACTAAAGGTAAACTCTAAATATGATAGCTATTTTAGATTACGGCATGGGTAATCTGAGAAGTGTAAGCAAAGCTTTTCAGAGTCAGGACTTTCCCGCCGTTGTAACAAGAAATTCTCAGGATATCTTTAACGCAAGAGGGCTTGTTCTGCCTGGAGTGGGTGCATTTGGAGACTGTGTAAAAAATCTGACCGAGTACAAATTGATTGACCCGATTTTGAAGTTCATAGATTCCGGAAAACCGTTTTTGGGTATATGTCTCGGGCTTCAAGTACTATTTGAAGAGAGTGAAGAAGCCCCTGGAGTGAAAGGGCTCGGAGTTATCAAAGGTAGGGTAGTGAGGTTTCCTGATTTTAAAGAAGGACATCTTAAAGTGCCTCACATGGGCTGGAACCAGGTCTCAATTAAAAAGGATGTTCCTATATTAAAAGGGGTACCGGAGAATAGCTGGTTTTATTTTGTGCACTCTTACTATCCAAGTCCGGAAGACGACAGTGTGAGTGCTGTTAAAACAACCTATGGTTTTGAATTCACGGCCGCTGTATCAAAAAATAATATCTTCGCCTCCCAGTTTCACCCGGAGAAAAGCAGTGACCTTGGGCTTAAGATGATACATAATTTCTCCATTCAATGCGGTGAAAAACTACGTGCCTAGTTCGTCGGATTTTTAATTTCTGACTCGACCGGCGCTGCCTGAGCCGAGTCTCCGTATATGGCTTTATATGCACCGTAGCTTCTTAGAATCCTTCTTATGTAATTACGTGTTTCCCTAAAAGGAACTTCTTCAATAAATTCATCTTTTTCCAAGCCGTAAAACCTCGTTTTCCAGTCGGCTGCCCTGTGGGGTCCCGCATTATAACTGGCGAGCGCAAGCTCTACATCACCATTGAATTTATCAAGCACCTGTTTAAAATAGAATATACCCATTTCAATGTTGATTCTCGGTATTGTGAGCATTGCGGTGCTAAATCCGTTTATACCGATTTGTCTCGCCACTGTCCTTGCAGTAGGCGGTATTAACTGCATCAGACCAACAGCGTCTGCGGGAGATACGACATCTTTTTGAAATCTGCTCTCCTCCCTTATTATCGAATATACGAGAAGCTCATCCACTCCGTACTTTTTGGAATACGGTACGACAAATTCCTGAAAACCTTTGGGGTATGAGAGTCTGTTTGCTTGAGGGAGCCCAAGGCCCTGAGCGACCTTTATTGACTGGTAGTAATCGTCTACTTCCGAGTAAAGCAAACTTACTATTACCAATTCTTCTTTTGTATTTGCCTCATCTTCCATGGCTACAATTTCAAGCTGTGCTTCCTCAGGCATCCCAAGATTAATCAGCATTTGAGCTTTATTTCTTTTAGCTGTCGCTTTGGGGCTGAGCACAATAGTCTCTGGATTAATATTTGTAAATGTCGGAGTGTATCCGCTTTTCTTTTGTGCTAGATAGGTATGATAAGTAGGTGTGGTCGAGCCGGCAAGCTCCCTATATTGTACATGGGCCTCATCGTGCTTGCCTTGTTTCTCCAAAGTCCTAGCTTTCCAGTACTTGGCATTTGACGAGTTGAAAGAAGAGTCTGAATTTGT
The DNA here is from genome assembly GCA_965365595.1 of uncultured bacterium. Lineage (GTDB taxonomy): Bacteria > Desulfobacterota_D > UBA1144 > Nemesobacterales > UBA2774 > CR02bin9. The sequence continues at coordinate 2,756 of CBDUCG010000145.1, read as the reverse complement.
GAATGCTGAGAAGGTGCCGTGCGCTTCTCTGTATTGTCCTTTCCTGTAATAAATCCATCCCAGGTTCCAAGCGCCGTCCTCAGCATATTTGTTTCTCGGATAACTTCTTATGAGAATGTCGTATGTTTTTATAGCCTGCTGGGTTTGGTTATTTATCTGATATAGTCTTGCGGCGTTATAAAGACCCTCTGGAGCAAGCGGGTTGTTGGGATAATTATAATGAATCTGTGTATAGAGTTGCGATGCTTGCGAATCAAGCCCCTGCTTGGTTTTCAGCTTCCCGCGCCAGAAAAGCGATCTTGGGGAATTTATGTTTTTGAGTATGTTCTCGGCTTCATTAAATCTCCTCAAGTTGACCATTGCAATGCCCATATTTGTTCTGACTTCTGTACTTTTTGAAGAGACCTTGTTGTAGTTGCTAAGCGCGGCGCTCCATCTGGATTTGTCAAAAAGTATATTTGCCCGCTCAAGATAATCGGACTGCGAAGGCTGAAACACTGTAGCCTGAGAGCTACTCATGCTATTTAATTCGGTAAATGCTTCAGATGCAGATTTGGTCTCCGGGTATTGGACCCAAATTGTACGGTAAGTGCTCATTGCGGGACTAGTTTTTCCCTGCTTCTGAAGCGCTTGACCAAGACCCAGGAGGTATGACGCCTTTAAGCTCCTGTTTTTCTCTTCTACTGACAAAGACCTGAAGATTCTTTCGGCATTAGCATAGTCCCCCGATTGGGTATAAATATTCCCCAGACGTGCGAGTGTTTTTTTCTTAAGTCCGCTATCTGGGTATTGGGTTAGAATTTTATTAAACATAACAGCAGAATTGGTGTAGTCCCCCAGGTTTTCATATCCTGCACCCTGAAAGTAAAGTACGTAATCGCTCAATTCCGGTAGCCGGTTTTCAAGCCCCTTAAGCCTGGTGACACCTTGTTGATACTGACCAAGCTTGATAAAGCAGTATCCTTTCTTGAACTGATCCTTTGGATCGGCAGTTGCCTGCTGGTATATCTCGGACTGACAGTTCAATCGGGTTGCCGCGTGAGTTGGATTAACTACAACGGCTAGTAGGTACAAGATTGAAAATGCTGCTACTAGAAATTTCTGACTCATATTTAATATCCCTCCGATGAATCTTAATTATTTAATATCTATCTTCTAACTCTTTGCGGATCGAGCCAGTCTCTGAGCCCTTCTCCAAAAAGGTTAAACGAAAATGCGGTAATAAAAATCGCAAGACTTGGAAATACTATCAAATGAGGGAATGTCCTTATTCCCTGCCACCCGGTACTCGCCAGCGTGCCCCAACTCGATTCCGGGGGCGCTATCCCTAATCCCAAAAAACTTAGAGTGGATTCTGCCAATATTGCATAGGGAACAGCAAATGTAATTGTTATAATTAAAGGGCTTAAAATATTGGGAATTATGTGAAGCCCCATGATTCTATACGGTGAAGCCCCAAGGCTTCTTGCCGACTGAACGTAATCGACCCCTTTTATTTGAAGCACATTTCCCCTTACTATTCTTGCCACTCTCATCCATGCGGTAAAGCCAAGCGCAAGCACTATGCCAACCACACCTCGTCCTATTACCAATGTCACAAGCACAATCAACAACAAGTCGGGTAGTGAATAGAAAATGTCGACCACTCTCATCATAAGCTCATCGGCCTTACCTCCAAGATAACCCGATATGGCTCCGTAAACTGTGCCGACCACAAGAGCGATTAAAGCAGTTCCCAGTGCAACCGAAATGGAAACGCGCGAGCCATAAATGACTCTGCTTAACAGGTCGCGCCCCTCTTGGTCTGTCCCCATAAGGTTTACTTTATTAGGAGAACTCAGAGTGTTTGAAAAATCAGTGTCGTCATATTCAAAAGGTGCTATATATGGGGCCGCCAACGCAATGGCAACGATAAGTAAAATAATAAAACCGGTAATGAATATTTGAGCTTTTAGCAGCAATTCATAACCACCCTTGAGGTTGATATGAAAATACTAACTTCTATTTGTTCCGAATGAAACAATTTTCACTAATTCGCTACAGAATATGTTAGAAAATGTGACACTATTACTATTTAAAGCCTGCCTCGGGGTTATTATCACGGAAATAGTTCGCCCTGACTATGGTTTTTATTCCGCCCCTGACATTGAAGTCTCCGGTTACCTCTGCCTTGATCGGTTTGCACGCCTCTACAATATCATCCAGTATTTTATTGGTAATGTGCTCGTGAAAAGCACCCTCGTTACGGTACGAGAACATATAGAGCTTAAGGGATTTGAGCTCAATGCATAGCTTGTCGGGTATGTATTTCAAATTGATGGTGGCGAAGTCCGGCTGGCCTGTCTTTGGGCAAACGCAAGTAAACTCCGGACACGATATATCTATCTCGTACTCTCTTCCCGGATACTGGTTTTCGAATGTTTCTAAAATTTCAGAGTGTTTATCGGCCATTTATAAGTCCTTTTTGTCTCCTGAAGTATTACGATTAATTGTATCTTATTGTTTACGTCAGGCAAAGAACTTGACTGAATACTTATTATTATAAATACTAAAAAGCCTGATGGGGCATAGTATAATGGTAGTACGTCGGTCTCTGGAACCGAAAGTCAAGGTTCGAATCCTTGTGCCCCAGCCATTCAGAATGAGTAGCGCAATCTACCATCAAATCGAATAGTTTTCTTAAATTATATCGAAGGGTTGCACCTTCTAAATTAAGGTTCGAAAACACATAATTGATAAGTTTGCGTTTTTGCTCA
>CBDUCG010000144.1:0-4982 GCA_965365595.1 uncultured bacterium | reverse complement strand
AGAAAATTTTCAGACGAAACACCGGATATGCTCTAGACGTAATATCAAAAATGCAGCCATTTAAAAGCGACGGAGAACCTTTTAATTTTTGCAAGCTTATCGCTGGATCCGCCGGGACGCTTATCTTCATATCTGAATTAAAAGTAAATCTTGTCCCCCACCCTCCTGAATTTAGAACTCTTACCTGTATAAACTTCAAGACCTTGGATAATGCTTTGAGAGCTAATGTGGCTATATGCCAGCACCAGATAATGTCGTGTGAGCTTATAGACGACTATACAATAGATTGCGCCAGATCTAACACGCTCTTAAATGAAGAGCTATTCTTTGTTAAGGATAGACCTGGTGCTGTACTCATAGTAGAGATAGCAAGAGAAACAGAAGAGCAAGCAAAGGCGGACATAGAAAACATTATTGAGGACGTAAAGAAGACAGGATATGGATATTACTTTCCAATCGTTGAACACGATGATGTAGAACATGTCTGGCACTTAAGAAACGCTGCACTCGGAGTTGCTTCAAATGTAATAGGGAACAATAAACCCTCAACCAATATTGATGACTGCGCTGTGGCTATTGAAGATCTTCCAGATTTTATCCAAGAAGTTGACGCGCTCTTGAAGAGAAATAACCTGCCTGTTATGTACTATGCTCACGCTAGCGCTGGCGAGCTGCATGTTACCCCATACTTCAACACAAAGACCGATAAGGGGATCGATTTATTCAGGGACACCACGCTAGAAACTGCTAAAATAGTTAAAAAGTATAAAGGATTTTTATCCGGAGAACACGGCACCGGTTGGCTAAGAGGTGAGTTCACTGAACTTATGCTAGGCGAGAAAATTTACCACCTTATGAAAGATATAAAGTCTACCTGGGACCCCCAAGGCATTTTTAACCCTACAAAGATGGTCGACGCGCCGCGGAACAATATCAATCTCAGGTACGACGGAGGCTATAAAGAACCCAGTTTTGAAACCGTTTTTGATTTTGGAACAGAAGGCTTCGTTGGTCATGCCGAGCGATGCATAGGCACAGCGGAGTGCAGGAAAACTGAACATGCAGGCGGTACAATGTGCCCTTCCTATATGGCAACTAGAGACGAAATGCATGTCACACGAGCCCGGGCAAATATGCTAAGAGAGATATTCACCCGCTCTAACGATGTAGACCCATTTCAGAATGAGGAGATCTATGAGGTCCTAGACCTTTGCCTGTCATGTAAGGGTTGCAAGTCGGAATGCCCATCTGATGTTGATATAGCAAAGCTGAAAGGGGAATTCCTGCAGCACTACTATGACAAGCACGGTGTTCCGATGCGCTCACGGATGATAGCCAATTTTAACAAGTTTGCTAAACTCAATTCTATCTTTCCCCAAGCTTATAATTTTATGTTCAGCAATTCTATAACAGCTCCTATAATAAAAAAAATGACCGGTTTTGCACTTCACAGGTCAGTACCACCACTTTCTCTTCAGACTGTAAGAGACTGGTACAAGAAAAACAAACACAGCCTGAATTCGGGTGGTAAAGGAAAGGTCTATGTTTTCTGTGATGAATTTACAAATTATCTGGATGCTGAGATCGGTATAACGATGATCAAGCTTTTATACATGCTGGGTTACAACCCTGAAGTGATTGAGCATGACGAAAGCGGCCGGGCTCATATTTCAAAGGGGCTTATCCGGAGGGCAAAAGCTAATGCAAATAAGAACATAAGAATTTTCAAAGACCTTATTACAAAAGATACACCGCTTGTGGGGATAGAACCTTCGGCGATTCTTAGCTTCAGGGATGAATACCCCGATCTTGCGGAAAAAGACTTAAAACAGGCGTCCTTAAATATTGCCAAATATACTTACATTTTTGACGAATTCATATCCCATGAAATTGATAAAGGAAATATCACATCCGATATGTTTGAAAAAGAGCAAAGACAGTTAATATTCCACGGGCATTGCCAACAAAAAGCTCTTACAACACTTGATCATTCAAAGAAAATGCTATCCATACCCGAGAACTACAGCGTTGACATTATTCCCTCAGGATGCTGCGGCATGGCAGGGTCATTTGGATATGAAAGTGAGCATTTCAATGTGTCTATGAAAGTTGGTGAGCTTGTACTGCTTCCGACTGTGAGAAAACACGGAAAAGAAGTGATAGTAGTGGCTCCTGGAACAAGCTGCCGTCATCAGATCAAGGATGGTGCCCACAGACACGCGCTACATCCTGCAGAAGTACTCTGGAATGCTCTTTCTTGAGGATTGTATGAGCGCTTAGATATCCGCTTTATATATAATTCACATTAGAATGTTAGTATATAATTATGACCAAAATAGTTTGCACGATTGGGCCAGCATCGGAATCCGAAGATGTATTGGAAAAACTTATTCTAGCCGGAATGAATGTAGCAAGGCTGAACTTTTCACACGGCACTCATGCAGAACACAAAACAGTTATCTCCCGGATAAGAAAAATTTCAAAAGAGCTTGGAATTCCGGTTTCAATACTCCAAGACCTTTCAGGTCCAAAGATAAGGATTGGCAAAATAGATAATGGAAGTATAAATCTGATTCATGGAGATAAATTTATTCTAACGAATCGGAGAGTTAAGGGAAACAATCAAGAGATATCAGTTAACTATCCGGAACTCTATAATCAGGTTGGACCGGGCGATACTATTCTTTTAAGTGATGGCTCAATTGAGCTCAGAGTTAAAAAAGTCATTGATTCGGATATCATAACTTATGTTGTTGTAGGCGGAGAACTTACGGCCAGAAAAGGTCTGAATATACCTTCAAAATCACTGGATATATCTACTTTTACATCAAAAGACAGAAAAGACCTGACTTTCGGGATTGAAAATAATGTTGACATCGTAGCCCTTTCTTTTGTCAAAACCTCGGAGGATATTCTCAAAGTAAAACGATTTATCAAGAGGAAACAAAGCGATATCCCGTTAATAGCAAAAATTGAAAAGCATGAGGCTCTCAAAAATATTGAGAGTATAATGGAAACAATCGATGGAATAATGGTCGCTAGAGGAGATTTAGGTGTTGAAATACCTCTTGAACATGTACCGATTGTACAAAAAGAGCTTATTAACAGGGCCAATAGAAATGGGAAGACTGTAATCACAGCTACCCAGATGCTGAAATCCATGGTCGATAATGCAAGACCTACCAGAGCTGAAGCAGCTGACGTTACAAACGCTATTCTCGACGGCACAGATGCCGTTATGCTTTCGGAAGAAAGCGCAATAGGGAAACATCCGAGCCGTTCGGTTGAGATACTTGCCAAAATTTCAAGAAACACAATTAAGAGCGAAATATTCGATGACTTAATTTGGAACCTAAGAAATTCTATTCCGGAAAGTGACAGCGAATCGCTATGTTTAGCCGCTTGTGAATTTGCAAATAATGTCGAAGCAATTGCTATTTTTGTATATACTGCCAGCGGTATAACTGCAAGGCAATTAGCAAAATATCGCCCAAGACAAAGCATTATAGCTCTAACACCCGAACTAACTACATTAAGCTATCTAAATCTAGTTTGGGGAGTTAATCCCATTTTAATTAATCGCGAGAAATTTCATGATAGAAATGTCAAAAGCCTAATATCAAGCAAACTGAAATCCGGACTGCTTGAACTTTCCGACAAATTTATAATTGTCGATGAAACCAGCATGAAACTTCATGAAGCAAAAATCTAATTAATGGATACTATTTCCAGATTCTATAGAAGTACATTGTTTAAGCTATAGCAACCTTATTTGGATCCCATCTGATATTACACCAAACAATCTAAGCCCGGACTAGAAGCTCAAAGTTGCTGCGCCTTCCTTAATTAACTCATGAATTGCAGAGGAGCCTACTATGATAACACCTTCAAGGAGATCCTCCTCCGTGTAGCCCCTGACATGAGCACACGGAGGGCAGGCGAGAATTCTGCCTCCCCTGGAAGTAAAATTAATAATCATTTCTCCTAAAGGTGGATCAAGCGGATTTAAGTGCACTCTGTCTGCAGCACCTTTACGAACGCAGTCTATCGCGGAGCTAGTTAGAAACACAGTAGCATCCATCCCTGAGCTGATAGCCCCGTTTGACACACTCCATGCCACCGACATCTTTTCATCTTCAAGTCCACAAGCTATCACAACTACTAAATGTCTTTTATCTTCTGACATATTTCCCTCCACAAATTAAATAAATTATAACTACTATCCATGAATAATTTATCCATAAGATCAAAAGATCTCAAGATTACAATTAACCTCAGTAGTCTGGTTTAATATCAGCATAAAATATTTTAATGTAATTGGAAAGAAAATAGTTAAATTACTGAAAACAGCCGGAGTTGAGAGGATCTGAACCCAAAATTTCCAGTTCTGTTGGTCGGAGTCTTTAGTCATCATATTTTTCAATTAACAGCAGGGTGCTATAATACCCAAATGAAAAAAATCACACTTTACCTACTGATCATTTTTTTACCTATAATGGCATTTGCCCAAACCGCAGATGAATATATACAAAAAGGGGTCATAAAATTCCAAAACGGCGATTCCTTCGGGGCGCTCAATGATTTTAGCAATGCAATTAAAATTGACAAGAACAACACCCAGGCTTATTACCTAAGAGGCGCCACAAATCTTTCCATAGGAAAAGTTGAAGACGCTATAAACGATTACGATAAAACAATAGAACTAGATAAGAAATATAGTGCGGCATATGCTGAAAGAGGTTATGCAAAAGCATTACTAGGAGATGACTCAGGTTCGATGAAAGATATAAACACAGCCATTCTGTTAGATTCCTCAAATGCTGAGGCATATAATTTCAGGGCTTTAATTAAATTTAGCAAGGGTGATTACAAAGGTTCTATAGAAGATTACTCTAAGGCGATTAAATTAAATCCTAATGATAGCAAATACTATCATAATAGGGGCAATGCAAAGTCTGCAAATGGAGACTCAAATGATTCAA
>CBDUCG010000143.1:0-5136 GCA_965365595.1 uncultured bacterium | reverse complement strand
CTTTTTAAATAATTTTATCAGTCCTTCTGCCTTGTAATCGTCTGGAACCATTTCGACGTTGATGTCCATGCTTTGAATCTCATGAGCGGTGATTTCTCCAATAGCAGCAATCTTTGCCCCATGAAGGATTCTGATATCTTTACCCAGGTGCTTTAATCTTTCAAAGAAACAATGAACTCCATTTACGCTTGTAAATATTATCCAGTCATATTGCTCAATATTGTTAATCGCCTTATCCAGCGATTTATAGCTTTTCGGAGGAGTTATTTCAATTGTTGGGAATGAAATAACATTTCCGCCGTCCGCCTCAAGTATCCTGATAAATTCTAATGCTTGATCTTTCGGTCTGGTAACAACAATTGTTTTTCCAAATAAGGACTTTGTTTCATACCAGTTAATTACTTCTCTCAAATTTACAACTTCTCCTACTATGACAATTCCAGGTGAAGTTATATTTTTATTCTTACTGACTAAGTCCGAAATATTTTCCAATGTTCCGGTTACTGTTTTTTGATTAGGGTAGGTGCCCCAGGTAATCACGGCAACTGGTGTGTTTGCTTGCCTGCCTTCTTTAATGAGTTTGGCCATGTTGTACTTTAAATTTTTAATACCCATTAAAAAAACAACAGTCCCGATTTGAGATAAAGCGCTCCAGGGTATACTGGACTTTTCTTTTGCAGGATTTTCATGCCCGGTAACAACAGCAAATGAGGATGTGAAATGTCTATCTGTTAGAGAGATACCTGCATACGCGGGCACTGCGGTAACTGAGCTTACTCCCGGTACAATTTCAAACAGAACCCCCTTTTTTACAAGTTCTCGGGCTTCTTCACCGCCCCTGCCAAAAGTTACCGGGTCTCCTCCTTTTAATCTAGCCACGGTTTTGCCTTTCTTGGCATATTTTGTAAGGAGAGAATTTATTGCGCGCTGTGACATCTCTTTTTGTCCCGATTTCTTGCCTACATAGATAATCTCTGCGGTATCTTTTGCATAAACAAGGAGTTTGGGATTTACAAGATAGTCATAGACTATCAAATCAGCGCTCTCCAATATCTCTTTTCCTTTGATGGTGAAGAGCCCACTATCTCCCGGGCCCGCACCTATCAGATATACTATTCCATACTTTTTCATAACTTGTATTAGAAGAAAACCGAAACCAGATATAATTGTCAAGGAACGCTATTCATATTGGAGAACATGTTTTGCATGGTATTATAATTTTCAGTATATTCAATAAAAAAATATTATTCGTACGTTGTAATTAAAGTTGTAAATAAAAGGGGGTCAAAACTAATGCTGGTTAAAGAACATATGACAATCAATCCTCAAATCACATCGCCGGAAGATGACGCAAGAGAAGTTTTTGATATGATGAAGGCCCTTAATTACAGACAATGTCCTGTTGTTCACGAGAACAAGCTTGTTGGTATCATTACAGAGACGGATTTAATTAGCGCTCTTTCCGAAAATGAAAATCTGACAGTAAACGATATTATGGTGAATGAACCAATAACAATAATGGAAGATGCTCCTATTGAAAGCGCATCTGATTTAATCAGGATGAATAACTTTAATGCGCTACCGGTTGTGTCACAGAATAATGAGCTACTGGGGATTATTACAGTGACAGATATACTGGATGCCGTGAGAACAACGCTTAGTTTTCATGATAAGCCGATAAAGCTCGAAGTATTAATGTCAGACGAGCTCAACCTTTTTGATGTACTGCACTTGATACAAAACAACTCAGAAAGAGTTATTTCCTTCAGCTCAGCTCCTATGAACAGGAAATTGAGTCATTTTTGGGTTCTGGACTGCGACTTGGGAAGAATAGACAAGGTGCTCAGAGAGCATGGTTGTACAATGAGTGTCTTAAGTTCTGAGGATTAATCGTAATATTACAAATACCGAACCTCGTATTATGAAACCTCATATACTGGTATACTATCCAATAAACTTATTTGCGATAAAAATATATGAAAAGCGACAATCTAGAATTTATACTTGATCACTATAAGAACCCCAGAAACTTCGGGACCATTGATGATGCAGATCTTTCTTATGAAGAAGGCATACCTTCATGTGGCGATGTAATCAGGCTCGACTTAAAAGTTAAAGATGAAGTGCTTGAGGATGTCAAATTCTCAGGAACGGGATGTGCTATAAGCCAAGCCTCGGTTTCTATACTTACCGAAAAAGTAACCGGGAAGAAAGTAGAGAATGTCCTGTCACTAACCGACCATGATATGCTGGAAGCGCTGGGAGGCCAGGTGTCTCCAATAAGATTTAAATGTGCTTTGTTAGGATTAACAGTCTTAAAAAAGGCTCTATCAGAACAGAAACCTGACTAAGAGTCCTTTTAATTAATATGCTTGTGTAATCAATCTATTATGGAGAAACTTATAAAATCATCATCTTTTAACCCTGAACTACTTAAAAATGATTTTCCTATATTTAAGCGCAAGGTAAACGGAAAACCTCTGATTTATCTTGATAACGCGGCTACTTCACAAAAGCCGAAAAGTGTAATTAATTGCATCGATAATTATTACAAAAATCACAACTCAAATATCCACCGTGGTGTTCATACTCTAAGTTACGAATCTACAGTAATGTATGAAGACGCTCACAAAAAAGTTGCGGATTTTATTGGCGCCCAGGACTGGAAAGAAATTATTTTCACCAGAAACGCAACAGAATCCATCAACCTGCTGGCTTATGGATGGGGCTTGCATAATCTCAAAGAAGGTGATGAAATCATAATTACAATTATGGAGCACCATTCCAATATAGTCCCATGGCAGATGCTAAGGGATTTAAAGGGAATAAAAATTAATGTCCTCGGAGTTGATGAAAAAGGTGATTTAAAACTGGAAGATCTTTCCAGGGTATTATCAGACAAAACAAAGCTTGTTTGTATAATTCACGCATCAAATGTTTTGGGTACTGTCAATCCAGTAAAAAAAATTACAGAAGAGGCAAAGAAAGTTGGAGCCTTAGTGTTAATTGACGCCGCTCAATCAGCTCCGCATATACCTATAAATGTTCAAGATATAGGATGTGATTTCCTAGTGGCTTCAGGGCACAAGATGATGGGGCCGACAGGAATCGGCTTCCTGTACGGACGCAGTGAATTGCTCCAAGAAATGGAGCCGTTTATGTACGGCGGGGATATGATAGAAAAAGTTACGCTATCAAAATCTACATGGAATGAGCTACCCTGGAAATTTGAGGCGGGCACTCCCAACATCGCAGGGGGTATAGGTCTAGGTGCTGCAGTTGATTATCTTCAAGAGGTTGGGCTTCAGAATATTTATAACCATGAAGAAGAACTTTTGTCATACGCGCTTGAAAAAATATATGAATTTGGTTGGATCAATGTTTACGGACACAAAGGCGTAAGTAATAGTGTAGGTGTTATATCTTTTAATGTTGTAGGTGTCCACCCACATGATGTGGCAGGGATGTTGGACGAGCAGGGGATAGCGGTCCGATCAGGGCATCACTGTGCTCAACCGCTAATGCATGAATTATCTATGGATTATGCCGCAAGAATGAGCTTTTATCTCTATAACACTAAAGAGGAAATAGATCTCTGTATAGAAACCCTAAAGAAAGTGAAAAAACTTTTTGGATAATTTTTACTATTTAAAAATCCTAATCATTTCAACTTATTTATTGTGATTGTCCTCCAATATGTGACAGTATATAATTAAATTATGACTCATTAGAATTCAAATCTCAATTTCGGGGTGACCTTATGAAAATAGAAAAAATTCTTTATCCCACAGATTTTTCAAATAAATCAGACAATGCGAGAGAACATGCCATATATATGGCTCGATCCTTGGATAGCTCTTTATACCTGCTTCACGCAATTGAACCCTTGGATTATGATGAGATGGATGATGAAATTATAAATTTTTACAAAGAACTGGAAAATCAATTAGAGAAAAAAATGGAAGCGGAAAAAAAGAAATTTGAATCCGCCGGAGTTAGTACTGAAGATAAAATTATTATCGGACCTCGCTGGAAAGTTATTAATAATTTTGCAAAAGAATATCAGATTGATTTAATAGTCATGGGTTCTCATGGTGTTAGAACTGATTCGGGCGAAATTTCTGTTGGCACAACAAGCCACAAGGTAATGTTTTCCTCTCCTTGTCCGGTTCTGATTGTAAGGCATGAATCGGACTGATTCCGAACCAGACTATCTCGTTACTTTTCAATTAACAGAATTAGTAACCTAACAAAATCTAGTAAAGACAAAATTACCGGACTATTTGCCTATTATGATAATTCAATGGATATAGTTCCTGGGGGAGTTCAAATATGCTCTAGGGAATACTTTGACTCACTGACTTATTCCGGGTCTTTAATCAAAAAAACTGAAGATAGAAAATGATAGAACAATTACAAACAGAGTAAAAAGGAAACTTGGTCCTGAACCCTATAGTCATCAGTTTAAGGCTGAAAAAGCCATAGAAGATTTAAGAAAATTTATTGACGTTCAGTTGAATATATATTTTTAAATCAGTACGTTCTAAGACCGCTTGCCAAACTAATCAAAGAAAATATTAATCACAAAGTTAAGATAGTACTCCTGTCACATGGCTTTTTGAGTGTTGATTACCTTCATGAAATCAGGGCATAGAAGAATCTGACAGGGGAAAATACATCCGGCAAAAGTGCCTCTTATCTGAGAAAAAAGTTAATAGAAGAAGCAACTCAGGCTCAATATATAGACCATGCGTTTTGTCTTTCACCGATTGAGTCCTAAATTGAGGAGTGGCTCGGGGCTAAAAATACAACTCATATTGCAAGAATAATTAACGAACCATAGCTCAATTGGTCACCTGTTCTGGGAAGACACAGTTTTGTAGGCAGTCTGAATCATCCTGTTAATAAAGAGGGATTAATCTTAGTGCTCGACGAACTCTATCGTATAAAAGACAGGTAAATTGAATTGCGTATTATTGAGCTCCTTCAGAAGAAGGTGAGAAACTCTCAGACAAATATGGTTTTGTTAATTATCTGGGGGAGCTGAGCGATGAGAAGCCAAAAGAGTATGCTTCTACGTGGAGCTTATTTCTATACCTATGGTAAAAAATTCCTCACCTAATATGGATGTGATAA
>CBDUCG010000142.1:0-5167 GCA_965365595.1 uncultured bacterium | reverse complement strand
TTTTCGTATTGATGATTGTGAGCAGCATAAGGAAAGGGGACCAGAATAGAGGGCTTTCCAAGAGCCGTAATTTCGGCAATGGTTCCCGCCCCCGCTCTTCCTATGACTAAATCGGCAATTGCGTAAGCCCCGGACATGTCGTCTATGAATTCTATAACCTCGGCATCAACACCATTTTCATTATAAGAATTCTTTACATAATCAAAATCGTTTTTACCTGTTTGATGTACAATGGAAATGTTCTCATGTACAATTCTGGAAACTGCCTCAGGAACTGCCCTGTTTAGCGATTTCGCCCCCTGACTGCCGCCGAAAATCAGAATTGATATGGAATCTGAATTCCGCGTAATTTCGGAAGTTTGAAGTATGTTCTTTCTTATCGGGTTTCCGGTAACAAGGACTTTGTTTGACGGAAAATACTGAATACTTGAGTCATAAGACACAAAAATCTTGTCCACAATTTTGCCAAGTATACGGTTTGTAACGCCCGGAACAGTGTTCTGCTCACAAATGGCAGTTGGTTTCCTAAAAAGAAACGAAGCGAGCAAAAGCGGCCCGGACACATACCCGCCTACTCCCAGCACTACGTCGGGTCTATAATTTTTGATAATTGAAACGGATTCCAGCAATCCTTTAAAAGCGGAGAAAAATGCTGCAAAAGTTTTCATTATGCCCCTGCCGACAAATCCCCTTGAGCTTATGTGTCGTATCTGATACCCGTTTTTCTGAACAAGTTCGTTTTCCATTCCTTTTTGAGTTCCGACAAAAAGGATTTCATCCTTATGATTTCTTTGAGAGATTTCTTCGGCGATTGATATTGCAGGGAACACATGCCCCCCGGTACCGCCGCCGGCAATTATTATCCTCATTTTATTCCCGATCTAGAAACGTTGAGTATTACTCCGACCGCCGTCAAACTTGTGATCAAAGAGGTGCCTCCATAGCTTATAAACGGAAGAGTGAGCCCTTTGGTCGGAAAAAGTCCCACAGCCACTGCCATGTTCATTCCCGCCTGAAGAGCTATCAGCACTACGCATCCGAATACGAGATAGCAGCCGAATAAATCAGGCGCCCTGAGCGACACGCGGAGACTCCTTATCAATAAAACTATAAAACCAAGTATGACCAGCAAAACGCCTATGAAACCAAGCTCCTCGCCTATAATAGAGAAAATGAAATCCGTATGGGCCTGAGGTAAGAAAAATAATTTTTGCGAGCTGTCCCCCAAACCCGTGCCGTATATACCACCGAGCGCAAATGCTATGAAAGACTGGATGGACTGATATCCGGCTCCAAGCGGGTCTTGCCAGGGGTCCAGGTAGGCAGTGATTCTCCTCATTCGATAGCCCTTGGTCAGTACCGCTACAGTTAAGAGTGCAGCAGAGATCAGCCCTAATGGGACAAGATATCTAATTCTGACTTCACCAATAAACATCATGCAGAATAGCACTGCTATCATTGTGGTCGCAGTACCAAAATCAGGCTCAAGCAAAACAAGAATTACATATATTCCGGCAACTAGAATGTGGGACGCGAATCCCACGACAAAGCTGTCGACTTTATCACGCTTTTTGGTAAGTGAATGAGCCAGGTACAAAACCAGCAGATACTTTGCTACCTCTGAGGGCTGGAAGGAAAAAAACCCGAGATCTATCCATCTTCTCGCCCCTCCCACATCTTTACCTATTACGAGAACAGCAACAAGGAGAGCTATCCCTAAAAAATAGGCTGGATACACAAGCTTTCTGAAAACTCTGTAATCAAAGCTTAGAGCGGCAACCATTCCCAGGAGGCCCAATCCCAGATACATGGCATGGCGTTTTAGATAGTAATTAGGATCCCCAAAGTTCTCCATAGAATAGACCGAGCTTGTGCTGTAAACCATCAGCACTCCCACTGCGGTCAAAAAAACCGCAGAGAGGATAACTCCGATATCGTAACTCCTGCCCTTTGCGGGCTCAAATATTTTCAACAATTTCTTTAAATTTCATCCCCCTGTCTTCATATGAACTGAACATATCAAAACTAGAACATGCCGGTGAGAACAATACGCTATCTTCGGGCGCCACATGCTGAAAGGTTATTTCAAGCGCCTGCCTAAGAGAGTCCGCAAATTCACTCACAACTCCTTCTCCAAGCTCGTTTTTCATTCTGTCTTTGGATTCACCGATAAGAACCATTAACTTTACTTTTTCTTTTACGAGATTTTTAAGAGGTTCAAAACTCACCCCCTTATCTTTGCCGCCAGCTATTAGAATAATCGGCGGAGGGAGACTCTCCAAAGCCCTTACAGTGGCAGCCGGGCTTGTTGACTTGGAATCATTATATACCCTTGCTCCGGATAATCTACCGATGTACTCATTTCTATGCTCAAGAGGCTCAAAACTGTTTATCTCCTCCTGAATCAGCTCCGGGTTACAGCCCAAAATTGAAGTGCCGGCAATTGCTGCCATCATATTCTCTATATTATGAATACCCAAAAGCTTGGCATAGGCTATATCATACACATTGTCCCTGAATTTGATGGCCCTGCCGTCATAACTTGCTCCCTCTTCCAATCTTTTTATGCTAAACGGTATTTTTTGTGATCTAACGCCGGGCAAATATTTATTAATCACCTGATCGTCGTTGTTGTATATAAACCAGTCGTCGGATGTCTGATTGGAAAAAATCTTCATCTTGGATTCTACATACTCGTCAAACGACTCGTGATGATCAAGGTGGTTGGGAGAAATATTTAGTACAAGTGCTACATATGGCCTGAAACTTTTAATCCCCTGAAGCTGAAAACTACTAAGCTCAAGGACAAGAATGTCGTAGCTGTCGGATTCGCCGGCAATTTTTATTAGAGGAGTGCCAATGTTGGCTCCGAGAAATACTTTTCTGCCGTTTCTCTCAAGTATTCTCGCGATAAGAGTTGAAGTTGTAGTTTTGCCGTTTGAGCCTGTGACCGCGATAATTGGTGTCGTTATAAAACGGGAAGCCAGTTCCACCTCGCTGATAACTTCTATGCCCTCGGTCATTGCTTTTTGAATTTGAGGAACACTGAAAGGTACTCCGGGACTAAGCACTATGGTGTCAGCCCAAAGAAATGTCCCGTTAGTGTGACCGCCCGCTTCAACCTGAACGCCTTTTGATTCAAGATTCTTTACGGTTTCTTTTATAGTTTCTAAAGCGGAGCTGTCTGAAGCCCGCACATCCGCATCCCGGCCGAGAAGGAAATCAATTGTTTCAAGCCCTGTTTTTCCAAGCCCGACAACAAGTATTTTTCTGTCCTTAAGTTCCATTTATTTATCCAATCGCTCCTAATAATATTGCCGCCGCTCCCATTTATCTGAGCTTGAGAGTAGAAAGCGCAAATAGTGCAAGCACCAGTGAAATAATCCAAAATCTTATGACTACTTTTGACTCCGACCATCCGATTAATTCAAAATGATGATGAAGCGGGGCCATCTTAAAAACTCTCTTCCCGGTGAGTTTGAAGGAAAAAACCTGAATGATGACAGAAAGGGCTTCCGCAACAAATATTCCCCCGACAATAATCAGCAGCAGCTCCTGTTTAATTATTAAGGCTACAGAACCGATTGCCGCCCCAAGAGCAAGTGAGCCTACATCTCCCATGAAAACCTCTGCCGGATGTGAATTGTACCAGAGAAATCCAAGGCACGCCCCACCCACAGCAGCCAGATAAACCGCAAGCTCTCCGCCTTTGGGTATGTAGGGAATCTGCAGATATGTCGAGAATTCCTGATGTCCCGACAGATATGCGAAAATAATATACGTAGCAGTCGCGACCAGTATGGAGCCTATCGCCAGACCATCGAGTCCGTCGGTCAGATTAACCGAGTTAGAAGCTCCTACTACAACCAGGACGCCAAACGGTATGTAGAACCAGCTCAGATCCAATACAGCTTTTTTAAAGAACGGAATCAGTACCGAAGTATATGAATATTGAGTGGTCTCACTGCTGCTGAGTACCATGCTAAACCCGTTTATTTCAGTTAATATCAGCGCTACAAACAATGTCCCGAATACTATTTGTAGTACAAACTTTAACCTTGCGCTCATGCCCCTTCCTTTTGTATACTTCATCCAGTCGTCCATAAAACCGATTAGGGCATAGCTAAATGTAAAAAGAAGAACAGTCCACATGACCTGACTCGATAGATCTACCCAAAGTAAGGTCGACACTGCTATAGCAACAACGATGAATGCCCCGCCCATAGTAGGAGTGCCGGCTTTGGTCTTATGGCTCTCAGGGCCGTCATCCCTGATATTTTCTCTAAACTGCCTTCTTGCAAGAAATCTGATAAAGAATCCGCCCAATATGATGCTAATGAGAAACGCAGTCACACCGGCCCCGAACGCGCGGAATGTTATATATCTGAATACATTAAATACTATGAACTCATCTTTCAGTAAATACAGAAGATGAAACATGAAGCCTTACTCCTCAATAATTTCTTTTATTACCCGCTCCATCCTTGAGCCCCTGGAACCTTTTACCAGGACCAAATCGCCCGGTTTTGCCAATTCCAATACCAGTTTTGCCGCTTCATCATGTGTTTGGGCCGGCAATCCTTTTTTAGAGTTTATATAACCTTCTAAAGTTTTACCTGAAAATGCGCCAAAGGAAATGAGGTGATCCACCCCTGATTTTGAAGCATAAGCACCTAATTCAAGATGCTCCATCTCGCTCCCATCGCCAAGCTCCAGCATGTCGCCCAGAACGGCTAAAGTGTTTCCGTCTCCTTTCAATCTGACCAGTTCATCGATTGCTCTTCTCATTGAGTCCGGGTTGGCGTTATAAGCGTCGTTTATTATTTTGAACCCGTACGCAGTATCCAGAACCTGAAGACGCATGTTTGCGGGAGTGTAATTTGAGAGCCCGTCTTGAATTTGAGCGCTGTCGCATCCCAATGAAACGGCGATTCCGGCTGCGCATAACGAGTTAAGAACATTATGAAGCCCGATTCCCTTAATCGAAACCGGTAATACATCGCCTGAAATATTCATATTAAATTTAATATTTTTAAGATCGCCGGATTCTATATCCCAGGCAGTGATCATAGCGTCTTTGGAATTAATTCCGAAAGTTACTTTTTGGCAATCAAGTTTGTCGGCAATATTTTTGACTCTCTCATCATCAAGGTTTACGACAAAAATG
>CBDUCG010000141.1:0-5375 GCA_965365595.1 uncultured bacterium | reverse complement strand
CAAAATGCCCAAACCACATACCAAATAATGTTCCCAGAGCCAGCATGGGTGCAAAAATACCTCCAATTGAACCTGAACCGTAACTGACCATCGTTGTCCCAAACCTTATAAAAAAGAGTAAGAGCAACATCATAACGGGTATTGATCCGCTAAGCGCTTTTGGTATTACAACATATCCTCCGCCTATTGTGTCAGGGAAATACCATACAAGTGCTCCCACTGCGCCTCCAACGATGAGACCGGTCAGTGTAAAGGGCCAGCCTGTTAAATTAGTAAAGAAATTTAGAGTTCTGACTAAAAGACGGTTAAATACAAATCCGAAAATTCCAAACACGCATCCGAAAATCAAAAATAAAAATAAAGAAGGCAAGGGAGGAGTAGAGAGCATATTCATTGGGATCGCAAGTTCCTGACCCACCATTAACCTGAGCACGATATCGGCAGTTGCTGAACCAATGATAACTGCTTGGACTGTTAAAAAGTTGTACTTGAACTCAGGTCTCATCTCTTCTATAACAAATAGTATTCCGGCAAGTGGGGCATTAAAAGCAGCGGAGAGGCCTCCACCGGCGCCTGCAGCGATCAGAGCATGAGTATCTATTTTGCTAACTCTAAAGATATCGGAAATCATTTTCCCTATATTCCCGCCAATCTGAATTGTCGGACCCTCGCGTCCCATTACCATTCCGCTACTAAGAGAGAGTAAACCGCCGAAAAACTTAATGGGAATAACCCTTGCCCATCTCAGAGGTCTTAATCCTTCTAGCGCTCCCTCAATTTCCTGCACTCCGCTTCCACTGGTTTCCGGAGCCATCCTTCTGATTAATAGTAATGTCAAATAGACCATGACGCCCGAGATAACTATGGAGCCTATTATCGGAAGTCCAGGAGTGAATTCAAGAAACCTGAGGAGTATTTCTTTCAAAGTTGCAATACGGGCCAAAGCGATTTGGAAAAGAGCACCGACGAATCCAGTTAAAGCACCTACAATGAGAGCCCATAATAATACTATAGAGCTTCCTTTCTCAGTTGTAGACAGCTTTGACTTCATTTTATTTAGTGCCTGATGATGGGCAGCAGTACCGGATTCTGGATTCATTCTTTACTCCAAAATTGATTAACAGTTTTGGGTTAAATTCTGCTGTCGGGCTTATATTGTTTGCAGAGTTTTGTCATTAAGGATTATTATCGTTACAAATTTCTTGATAGGCAATAGCTAGTTTGACTGATGGTAATATTTTTAGAGTCTTGATCTGTTATGGGGTTAAAGGTTAAAGCTCCTGTTAAATAGGAACCACTCATGTGCTACCAGGCAGTAACATCTTTGTAAGCTATTACTTTTGACGGGGTTATGGTTACAAGAAGCTCCCCCTTGACTGCATTTCTCTTTCCAAAAGCCTCTGCCTGCTCTTCTCCCATATACCTCGACCCTATCCGGGTCGCCCAATAGAGCATTTCGTCAGGGTTTTCAGATAATGATACTGTACCCTCTATAGTTACGAATGAATACGGAGGGGTTTGATCATCTACACTTATAGACACCCTTGGATCAAGTATCATATTCTTGGCTTTGACTGAAGACTCTCCAGTTGTAAAAATTAAATTGTCTCCGTCGAGCACAAACCATATCGGAACCACATGTGGTCTGCCGTCTTCTCTCACTGTCGCCAGTTTTCCGGTTTTTGTGCCTTCTGTTAGAAAAGATAGATATTCTTCTTGGGTCATTGCCGGCATATATTAAACTCCTCTATAAGCTGATATACAATCTACCACTCAGAAATTTCTTTCTTTGCAGATTTAATCATCTTTACTACATTCTTTTTCGCTGTCCCACCTTGCGATTTACGGCTCTTGATAGACCCATCCAGAGTTATGTAGTTATAGAGGTCATTATCAAAGAGCTTGGAGAATTTCTTAAATTCCGATATATCTAGATCCAAAAGCTCAAGTCCTTTTTCCTCGGCGTAACTTACTATCTTGCCTGTTACTTCATGGGATTGCCTGAACGGAAGGCCCTTCCGGCTCAAATAGTCGGCAATATCTGTCGCCGTAATAAAACCTTCATTCAGGGCTTTTTTCATGTTTTCGTGCTTAAACTTAATCGTGCCGAGCATTTCATAGAGCACTTCCAGACATTCCTCCACTGTGTCCACAGTATCAAACATAGGTTCCTTATCTTCCTGCATATCGCGGTTGTATGAAAAAGGCAGGCCTTTCATTATTGTGAGAATGGTAACCTGATTGCCATAGACCCTTCCTGTTTTCCCCCGAATAAGCTCAGCCATATCAGGGTTTCTCTTTTGAGGCATAATGCTTGATCCTGTAGTAAATTCATCTCCAAGATCTACAAAATCAAATTCCTTTGTAGACCAAAGCACAAATTCTTCAGCTATTCTGCTAAGGTGCATCATTAATGTTGCAGATACGGATATGAACTCGACAATAAAGTCCCTGTCGCTTACGGTGTCTACACTGTTGCTCGAAACTGCGGGAAAATTTAAAAGCTTGGCTACGAATTTTCTGTCAATAGGAAAACTTGTCCCGGCTCCTGCGCCTGCTCCAAGCGGTAGAACATTTACCCTGATTAGACAGTCAAGGTAGCGCTCCCTGTCGCGCTTTAACATTTCAAAAAGCGCAAGCAGCTGATGAGACAGAAGTATTGGTTGACCCCGTTGAACGTGTGTATAAAGAGGGATTTCTGTGTCTATATTTTCCTCTGCAAGCTTGACTAACCGCTCAGTAATACCATTAAGTAGATAGACAATTTCCTTAATTTCCTTTCTCAGATAAAGGCGCATATCAAGCGCAATCTGATCATTGCGGCTCCTGGCTGTGTGGATTTTACCGCCTACGTCCCCCACTTTTTCGATTAACCGTTTCTCTATATTAAGATGTATGTCCTCAAGCTCTTGCCTGAACGGGAATTCGCCTTTCTCTATATCCTTCTCTATTTGCCTAAGGCCCTTGATAATTTGACCGGCTTCTTTTTTTAAAATAATGCCTTCACTAGCAAGCATTGTCGCATGAGCGATACTTCCTTCTATATCTTCCTTATAAAGCCTTTTATCAAATTCGATAGAAGCCGAAAACTTTTCTGCCACTTTGTGAGTTCCTTTCTTAAACCTTCCGGCCCATAGTTTCTTTTTCAATGTATATCTCCCAAAATTAGTCCCAATATATTACCAATAATATACAACTTAGAAAAACATATTTCAGAAACTTTATCACGTAAGTCGGATTAATATAAGTGGGTTGGCAAATTTATTGCCTGTTATAAAGATTTTAATGCCGAAAGCGCTTTACTCACATGGGCTTTATAGTTCAGTTGAGATGAAAAAATATGGCGGACAATTCCGTTCTTGTCTAATACGTATGTAGCTCTTCCCGGGAGAATTCCCAGAGTTTTTGACACCCCGTATTCATTTCTAACGTCATCATCAGGATCGCTTAGCAGCATAAAAGGAAGATTGTTTTTTCCTGAGAAAAGTTTGTGAGATTCAATTGAGTCAGAGCTGATTCCTATGATTTCTGCATCGTCTAACTCTTTAAACTCATTAAAATTATCTCTGAAAAGGCAAGCCTCTTTGGTGCAGATTGCTGAGTTGTCTTTGGGATAAAAGAACAGAACGACCGGTTTATTGCCAATATAATCCTGAAGCTCAACAGCTTCTCCGGTTTCAGAAAAAAGCGCAAAGTTTGGAGCCAAATCACCAACTTTTATGGACTCTGCCATTTTTAACTCTCCGGATTATTCAATTTACTCATAAGAGTACCTAAAAGTTCAAAAAATCTTAGCATAATCTAGCTGTGATTTTCGATAATAGTAAAAAGGCTGAGTATTTCTCTGAGATGACGCGTATTAAGGAAATTTTTGCGGACAAACTCTTTAGCGTTTTTTCCAATTTCTTCCATTTTATTTGGATTTTGTAGCAGATACTGAATTCTAAGAGCAGCCCCTTCGGGTGTATCTACAAGGAATCCCGTATAGTTGTTAACAAGCTGAAGCCTTATGCCCCCTGTATTACCGCCAATAACTGGTTTTCCCTTCCACATTGCTTCAGTTACTGTCAGTCCGAATCCTTCTTTTAAGGATTTCTGAAGTATAATGTCAGATGCTCTCTGAAGTGCGTTTATTGTTTTATGAGCATCTGCAGGCAGCAGCAGGATGTGAATATCTGTATCGTTTCCAGCTGCTTCTTTAACTTCTTTTAGCACTTCCTCTCCTTCAGGATCATCTGTAGCGCCCCCTCCGGCCAGTACTAATTGAATCTCAGGGATTGACTGCTTTACCAGTTTATATGCCTGAATTACGCCGATCGGGTCTTTAAATCGATCGTATCTTGAAACCTGAAGCATTATCGGCCTATCGGGATCAATATCAAACTCTTCATATACGCATTCTACTTCCTCATTTGAGAGATCCATATTTTTTTCGCTTAACGGATCTATGCTCGGAGGTATGAGGTACTGAGTATGGGGTAGTTGTTGTGAAAAATCGGGAAGTGAAAAGTAGCTCGCGTCATAGTCTTTTATATATTGACTCAAGAAGTCCCAAACAGAAGGGTGCGGCTTGCTTGCGTCTATATGACATCGCCAAACCCATATGCCTTTCCTGTCAGGGCAAAGTTTCAATAGAGGCGCGGGCTGAGGATCGTGAATAATGACATAGTCAGCCTCTTCTAAAATTGGACGAAGCTGCTCAGCGTTTTCGGCGTTGGTCTCATCATAGGCTCTGTACAAGTCGTCCAATATATCTATGGGATCGCCCTGAAGCGCGTTATGCATGCTCTTTGTGCATTGATAAAATTTGTCCTTACCGGTAATAACTTCCCAGCTTGTTTCAATCCCAAGTTCGTTCATTAGCGGAACCATTTTCATGAGTATTTCTGCCACACCGCCGCCAACCCTTGTGGAATTAACATGAACAAATTTCTTCCCCTTCATCGGAGCTGAAAGCTGCTGAAGTTTGTTTATGGCCTCTTTCCCTGCGACCATTGCATATGTTTCAAGTAACTCACTCATCCGCTTTCTCCCTGAAAAAACTCTATGAATATCTGAGACGCTCTAGATTGCAGCTCCGGCAGTGTAAAAAAGTAAGGGTCGAGTCTGGATAGCCGGTTTGCCAAGTCGGAATATTCGTCTCCGGCATTTTCAACAAAAGTAAGAATATTTGAAGATACGTTCTTGGATTCTATAAAATGATAATATATGGCTCCCAAAGGAAGGTTGGGTATTATATCTTTAAGCTGTCCGGGATTTGAAATGATATGGCCGGTATCAAATAGAACTATATCGGAGCGTGTAAATTGAAATTTTTCACCCTCTTTTGTATTATGAGAGCACTGGTCCTGCTCCAGGCTTAGAGTTACTACTTC
>CBDUCG010000140.1:0-5419 GCA_965365595.1 uncultured bacterium | reverse complement strand
CCTTAAATGTTTTATGTAGTAAAAAAGAAGAAAACGAACTTAAAATTTAATTAGGAGGTATTAGCAATGGGTTTACAAGCAAATGAATATAGCTATCCATGGCTGGCTGAAGGCGAAGTCCCACCTTTACCGCTAGATAGAGACAGAATCCACATCATTTCACAAGGTGTGGCTGACCCAGTATTTGACTATGATATTGTTCCACTAACATATACAGAAAGCCGCTGGATGGCATATGTTATCCGCGCTGATCACGCTGCAATGCAGGGAATTACACCTGAGCCAATCGTTATCCAGGATGACGTTATTGAGTTCTGGTATGTAATTCACAGAAACACAATGTTAGGACCATACATGGAGTTTGGTGTAACATTCTCAGCTACAGTAGACACCGGAGACGGCGCTATCTACAAAGCTGGTTACTATCCATACATGTATCTTTCTAACGATTCCCCAATTTTTGCTGGTAAAGAGCCTTTTGGTTTCCCTAAAAAAGCTGCTTATATCGCTGCTTTTGAGCATGGAACAAATAACAACTATTTCAACATGCTTATGGAAAGAAGAGGATATATTCTTCACACAGCTAACGGTCGTTATTCCGACAAACCTCTTTCCACAAGACCAACATTTTATGGAAAGACAGATTGGGGCCGTATGAACTACAGAATCACAACAAGACCAGACGTAACCACAAGTATTCATGAGGTTACATATCTACCATCAGAGCTACCACCAGGATTTGGAACAGGACATCGCTTCCAGCTAAACCCTGAAAGTATCAGAACCGCTACAGGCGACGATATCCGCTCATGGTACATGTCTGGAACCCCATTTGATTACATGGGTGGTCAGATTCCGGCAACTGAGGTTGTAGGACTTATTTCCTTCACATTTAACCTCATTATTCCACCGGCTCAGACCCTTTGGACAAAAACAGTAACAAGAACCGAAGACGATTTTGGACCACTTCTTTACTCAACACCGTTCAAATACACAAT
This sequence comes from uncultured bacterium, assembly GCA_965365595.1. Lineage (GTDB taxonomy): Bacteria > Desulfobacterota_D > UBA1144 > Nemesobacterales > UBA2774 > CR02bin9. Next base: position 4,421 of record CBDUCG010000140.1, on the reverse strand, counting down.
GCGTCATCGTTTCATGGTTCCACAGTACTCACAGGGTTAAGTGGAATACTGTTTCAACTGAGAAACAAAGATTTAAAAACGAGAGCAGGGCTTCCTTATGGGAGCTCTGCTCTTTTTTTATATTTAATTTGGTAACGGGGTTTGATTGTGAAGAGGGTTTATATATTTAGTCCGAGCTCTTGTACTTCTCCGTAGCTCGAATCTTCTTCGATATCAGTATCTACTAAATTGTCATGCAGATCCATGATACGCCTGAGAGCATTTAATTCTTCTAAGGATTCTTCTTTTCTTGTTCTTATGCCTTCTGTTCTCATTCTCAACCTTTTCATGATATCCAGCATATGAACAACTTTATTGTCTGAATTTTTATTGGGTTCAGTCCTGTTGCCCATAGAAGACTGTAATGAGTGAAAAAGGTTATATTCCTTATCGGGTATAAAATTATCCAGATACAGATAGGCGTCTTCTATTATATCTCTTTGTTTAGCGTAATTATGATGGAGCAAATAAATTGCTAATGCATGACGGATAGTTTGTGGAGGGAACGGAAGTAGAGATTCGGGAATAGCTGAAGGTATAATCTTCAATGGCTCAGGTTCTTCTTTTTCTTTTAGGTTTGCTAGCAGATCGGCATAAGCGGACACAATTTCCCGTGGATGTAGATTGGTATTCTCGGTAGTCAAATTAAATTCCTTGCAAGCCTGAATATGTGAGACTAGAGCGTAAGTGAAATAAATTACTCTCTGACCCTATCTCTGAGTAAGATTGCCTCTCTATTTTATCACGTCATTGACTGCTTTATCAATGATTTTGGAGCATTAATTTTAGATAGCAAAAAATATCTAATTTTATTAGTGGAATAGAGCATATTTTTTTTCTAAAAATTTAACAGTAGACATAAGATAGCTTATCGGAACTTTATATTTTCTTTCAATGAAATGCACTAATGCCGCTATTGCACATCATTTTAAAGTTTTTTGATTAGAGAAAATTTTTTTGTTGTATTTTTTCTATTTATTTTTTATTTATTATGAATTATATTGCAATAGCGGTAATACGAATCTTTTGCTTGTAATAGACGAAATGCGGTGGAGTATTTAAATAATGAAGTTTGGCGCTCATGTATCAATAGCAGGCGGTATGGATAAAGCTCCTAAACGTGCTTACGATTTAGGCTGTGAGTGTTTTCAGTTCTTCTCCAGATCCCCTAGAGGAGGAAAGGCTCCCGCGCTAACAAGAGAGCTTGTGGAATCATTTCTGAACGAGTGCTCCAAGTACAACATGACGGAATACTATATTCATACACCCTACTACATAAACCTATGCTCTGAAAAGAAAGAGCTAAGAGGTTCATCTATAGCCATAATTAGAGAAGAACTAGAGAGAGGAAGTCTGCTCGGAGTTAAGTATGTAATAACCCATCTTGGCAGCTCTAAAGATGCAAGTAGAAGTGTAGCAGTAAAATTGATTATAGAGGGGCTTAAAAAGATTATTGATGATTCAAATTTCACAACAAAACTTCTTTTGGAAAATACTGCAGGGCAAGGAGCTACTGTGGGAGATAGTTTTGAAGAATTGGCTGAGATATTGGAAGGTGTTAGAGGCTACGATATAGATATTTGCATTGATACAGCTCACACCTTTGCCGCTGGATATGATATTAGAGGCAAAAAGGAATTCAAAAACACATTGAATAAAATTTCCGATACTTTTGGGGTTGAAAGTATCAAGCTGTTCCACGGGAATGATTCAAAAGTGGGTTTGGGAGAGAGAAAAGACCGTCATGAACATATAGGAAAAGGAGAGATCGGACTTGAAGGATTTAAAAACTTTATCAAAAACCCTGCTTTTAAAAATACAAATATGATCGTAGAAACGCCTCCCGATAAAGTTGCTGAAGATATAAAAGTTTTAAAAAAACTGAGAGGCAAATAATCTACTTTACAATTCATACCTAAATGGGAATTATAAACTCATGACTCAAAATATTTTAGTTGGTAAAGGTGAAAACGAACTTTTTATTCTCCCTAAAATGGCAAACCGCCATGGCTTAATTGCCGGCGCAACCGGAACTGGAAAAACTGTAACGCTTCAAGTTTTGGCTGAAAATTTTAGCAGAATAGGCGTTCCGGTTTTTCTGTCTGATGTAAAAGGAGATCTATCCGGAATCAGCAAGCCTGGAAAAGAACATCCAAAAATCACAGAACGAATAAACAAAATTGGCATTTCAGATTTCAGCTTTAACAGAAACCCCGTAACTTTCTGGGATGTTTTCTGTGAGCAAGGTCATCCTATACGAACTACAATTTCAGAAATGGGCCCCCTTCTTTTAAGTCGACTTTTGGATCTGAATGATGCTCAGTCAGGCGTGCTGAGTTTAATTTTCAGAATCGCTGATGACGACGGACTTCTACTTTTGGACATAAAAGATCTCCGATCAATTTTGCAATACGCAGGAGAAAACGCTTCTGAGTTTACAACCGAGTACGGAAATATTTCTCGGGCAAGTATTGGAGCAATTCAACGAAAACTTCTCTCACTTGAAGACCAGGGAGGGGATATATTTTTTGGAGAACCTGCACTTAATCTAGACGATTTTTTACAAACAGATGAAAACGGAAACGGAATAATTAATATTTTGTCAGCAAACAAGTTGATGGGCTCGCCAAGAATTTATGCAACATTATTACTATGGCTCCTGTCAGAATTATTTGAACAATTACCAGAAGCAGGAGATCCTGAAAAACCAAAACTTGTTTTCTTTTTCGACGAAGCTCATCTTCTTTTTGATAACGCGCCGAAAGCCCTCTTGGAAAAAATTGAACAGGTCGCACGCCTGATCCGCTCCAAGGGGGTGGGTATATATTTTGTAAGTCAAAATCCCCTGGACATCCCGGACGAAGTTTTAGGACAGTTGGGAAACAGGATTCAGCATGCCTTAAGAGCTTATACTCCTCGTGATCAAAAAGCTGTGAGAGCTGCCGCTCAAACTTTCAGAACCAATCCAAAACTAGATACAGAAAAAGTAATTACAGAGCTTGGAGTGGGAGAGGCGTTGATATCGTTTTTAGACGAAAAAGGACGTCCCAATATAGTAGAGCAAGTCCTTATCAGACCCCCCTTCAGCCAGATAGGTCCCATAGATTCCGAAGAGAGAAAAAAAATAATTCAGAGCTCTTTAGTTTATGGTTTTTATGAAAAATCTGTTGACCGAGAGTCGGCATATGAAATGCTCAAAAAGAAAGCTGAGCAGGCTCAAAAAGCAGCTCCGCCGCCAAAGAAAAAACCCGGAAGACCTAGGCAGGGGATAGTGGAAACCATGGCAAAAAGCGCAGCCCGCAGCGTTGGAAGGCAGATCGCAACTCAACTAATGAGAGGTATACTGGGATCCATTTTAAAGAAGTAATTTTGAGCTACCCGTCATTAGTCATTTCTACTGATAGCAGACAGTTAAACCAAGGCTTTAAACCATAGCATTAAGAGGTGGGGATAAAGCGCGGATCTTTAATATAGGACTTTAAGATGTGGGGAATTCTGAAATTAAAACAGTTGTATCAAAATTCGGGTAACGACTCTAATAAATCGCACATTCAAAACAAAAATATTTTCACAGCAAGCAGTTAAAGAGCATTTAAAAAATTCATTAGACGAGATATAAATCTGTTCAGGTAATAAAGTAATACATTTCAGAGTATTAAGCTTCAAACCTATATTTATGCCTCAATTTTCCCAGTAGAAATCTTTCAATTATTAGTATTTTCCCCAAGCGGTTTCACAAAAACGGCACCGGAGGATCATGGAAGATTCGCCGGAATTTGGAAGTTGTAAAATTGGGTTAAAATTGACCCGATTTATCACTTTAAGTATTAATCGTAAGGTATTGTTATTATTGCATTATAAAAATAACGCAAATCGGCTATTTTAGCTCTTGTAAAAAAAGGCTTCTTAACGTATTATTATCATTGAATAATATTAATATTTGCAGTTGACATAAATTGGGTATTATCAGACGTTGATTTTTGATACTATATTGCTGATATCAGGCAGCACCTTTGCCCAAATAGGGTTTTAATTTAGGCGAAAAATTTCTCTTAATAAGCTTCTTCTTTATGTTCCATTCTTCGCTGTTTTCAAAGTCCGACAATAGCCTGATTTCGGCTCCCTCTTTGTATGCGGCAGGCACCCCGTCTCTGTAAAGAACCCTGTTTTTATAATGAGAAAAAATTCTCTTTCCGGGGGTTATGATCCCCATCAGATTAAGTGGGTCGGAAGCGCTCAACGAGACCAGCTCGCCGGCGCTCTTTTTCCTTCTCGTGTCCCTTAGCAAAGCCACAGCTTCGGGTAACGCGAACTGCTCACCGGTCACACCTGAAACAAACCTTCCTCCCCTAGCCTCCCCTCTCAGCTCAAGGAGTCTTAAC
>CBDUCG010000139.1:0-5491 GCA_965365595.1 uncultured bacterium | reverse complement strand
TACGAGTCCGTAGCGCACACGGGGAGGGGGCTTATGATTTCCTATGGCGCGGCAATCGCACTTGCAGACCTTGTGCTCGAGGGTAAAATCCGTGATGAGCTTCAAAGCGCTGCTTCGCTTTCACGCACCAGACTAAACGGCGATTTATTCGAAGGACTTCACTTGTAGTGAAGAATCTATCATAGCTCTATCTTTATAGAATCCCTATCAATATGAACTTTATATGTACGTACATCCTCTTCAGCAGGGGAAGTAATAGCTTGACCGGACTTCAAATCAAACTCCGCTCCGTGCCACGGGCATATTATCTTGCCGTCCTCAATTTCACCTTCACATAGAGGACCGCCCACATGAGTACACTCGCTATCAATCGCGAAGTATTCTCCATTGGAGTTGAAAAGAGCAATCTCTCTGTCATCGACTTCAATCAACTTGGACTGTCCTGGCTCTAACTCATCAATTCCTGCGGCTTCTATAATATTTCCCATCTTACGCTCCTGTGGACATTTGGCATTGATAGCTATTCATCTAGAAATTCAATAGCCTCTTCAAACTCCTCAGCCATGCTTGGGTGTCCATGACGGTTTGCCGCATTAATACCCTTGGCATAGGCCTCTTTAGCGTTTTCAGTATTTCCTGTTTTCATATAACATTCAGCCAGCATTCGGTAGACAGCGCCTTCATCGTCTTTTAATTGTAAATACTCCTCTATTTCAACAATTGCGTTTTCAAACTGCTCGGACTTAAAGTACTCGTTCGCAAGACCATAACGTCCCAAAGGATTATTCGGATCTTTTTTAACAAGTATTTTTAATTGTTCAATTCTAGGATTTGTCATATTAGTTAAATCTCCATTTGTGTAATAATTAAGAATTCTAGCATAACTTACTTTACAGACAAGAAAATTCTTATCAGTTACATGAGATATATTGATTGTTTACATTTATCCTGCATAATCATATGCAACTTAATACAAGACGACTCTTATGTACACAAAAATTATAGATTTTCTATTTCAACTCCTGGCAGTTAAACAGTATCTGGTCTTCACAGCAATGTTTTTTGTGCTAAACGCGCTAGTTATGTTCATTCTGGATGCGCAGTTAAGGCCTTCAGGATGCCCGGATATGATATCTCTAGAGATTGTATTCACAAAATCCGGGTTGAATCAAATCATCAGCCAGTGCGGAGAGGACGGCATACGGTCACATCTGATTATGCTATGGGTAGATTATCTTTTCATTTTTGCCTACGTAGGATTTTTGGCAAATCTCCTGGGTTCACTGGTAAGAAGTCTCGATTATGAGAGAGCCCTGAGTTTGTTTTCAATTCCTATTATCGCAGGCGCTTTGGATATTATAGAGAATACTATTTTTCTCTTTCAGCTCCAAAATACCGGCAGCCTGAGCGGCCTGTTAATATTCCTTGCCTCAGGTGCAGCTCTTGTGAAATTTGTTCTAATAGGAATTACTATTGTATTAATATTTTATTATTTATTTGGAAACAAGAAAAACGTTCTCAAGTGAATAGTAATCCTTAGATAAGGGTATGTTAATGAAACAGTCATGCAGATATCAAGCAAGACTGGATCAAGATAATGATTAACATATCAAAAAATTATCAGACAATCACAATTATAATTCAATAAGTTCCGATGCCTTACTATTCTGACTGCAGGTTATCTCTTATCTTTGAAGTAACTTTATAAATTCTGCCGCCATAATCATCCGAGATATACAACTCACCTTTTTTTCCAACTAGAACATCAACAGGCCTTCCGGTTTTTTTTGATCCGACTAGCCAACCCGTAGCAAAATCCTCTATGTTTTTAACTTTTCCTTTTTCAATTTTTACCCTCACTATTTTATATCCAGTTGGCTTGGAACGATTCCACGACCCATGGAGAGCTATGAATAAATCACCTTGATATTCAGGGGGAAACATTTTCCCGTCGTAGAAAATAAGGCCCAAAGGAGCTGAATGGGCTTGAATTTCTATAACGGGTTCGATTGTACCACCACATCTTTTGGGATCAGCAAATTCGGGATCCGGAACTTTATCCCCGTAACAATAAGGCCATCCGTAGTCATTCTTTTTTTGAATAATATTTACTTCATCCGGGGGCAAGTTATCGCCAAGCCAGTCTCTGCCGTTATCAGTTGCCCAGAGCTCTCCTGTCCGAGGATGCCAACTTAGACCTACTGAATTTCTAAGTCCTGTGGCATAAATTTCTCCACCGCTCCCGTCTGAATTGAACCTCATTATGGTTGCCCGCTTATAATCATCTTCCACACAAACATTGCAGGAAGAGCCTATGGAAATATACATTTTACCATCCGGGCCAAACGAAACGGTTCTGGTAAAATGACCCTTGGTTGGAATATCCGGAACTATTATTTCCTTCTCACCAAGTTCGCTTGTGATCCCGTTATATTTAAATCTTACAATCTGATTTGTTTCTCCAACATAAATGTATCCATTATGAAACGCGATCCCATGCGGTCTATTCAAATCTTTAGCAAATATTTTGACACTATCTTTGAGTCCGTCACTGTTTCGGTCGGGTAGGGCAATAACCCTTCCACCTTTAATATCTGTAACAAAAAGCACATTATCCGTACTTAGCGCCATAAAGCGAGGACTTCCCAAATCAGTTGCATACTCTTCAAGAGTAAAACCCTCTGGAACTTTAATAGTATCTGCAGTTGACAAGACAGCTTGGGAAAGAAAAAGGAAAACTAATCCAGAAAATATATTTGAAATACGTACCAAAAACATTTTATTAAGTTTAGCTGGTGTTCGCTATAATTAGTAATGAAACTTACATAAGAAGGTCTTTATCTTTACTGGAACCTGATTCGAAATTACATAGCAAATCATTTTCCGAAAGATTATCTGTATTATTATCAAAACCGTTAAGCACTCTGGCGTTCTTGAAATTAAACATCTTAATGAAAACTTTTATAATTATTTCTTCTGTATCTTCAATAGGAATTTCCTCTTTTTCTCCTAACCAGCCTGCTATGGATGTCATCTTAACATCGGGTATTCCACAAGGCACAATCATATCAAAATAAGAAAGATCAGTATTAACATTAAGAGCAAAACCATGATACGTAATCCACCTCTTTACTCCGACTCCAATAGAGGCTATCTTGTGTCCATTAACCCAAACTCCCGTCAGTCCCTCAATTCTGTTTGCTTTAATCCCATAATCTTCCAATACCAATATAATCAGATCCTCAAGTCCTCTTAAATATTTATGGACATCTCTTCCCCTGTTGTTAAGGTCAATTATCGGATAGCCCACAATCTGGCCCGGACCATGAAAAGTTATGTCTCCGCCTCTGCTTATTTGATGAAAATGTATTCCGTGCTCTAAGAGATATTTCTCATTTATTAGTAAATGTTCTTTTAGCCCCTTGCGACCGATCGTAAATGTAGGGGGATGTTCCAGGAGAAGAAGAGTATCTCCAATCTCACCATTCTTTCTTTTCTCAAGAAGCCTCAACTGGAGATCAAGAGCTGTCTCATAGGAAACAAGCCCAATTTTATATACGTTTATCGTATCCATAATCTTTGCATTATGAGTTTCTGGCTCTGCCCATCGCAGCCAGTGCAGCTTCCATTATAGCTTCTGACAACGTAGGATGTGCGTGGGATGTAATCGCTATCTCTAGAGGAGTAGACTCCAGAGTCCTTGCTACTCCAATTTCTGCTATAAGCTCGGTTGCGCCGTGCCCAATGATATGAGATCCCAATATCTCTCCTGTAGTTTTATCTGATAAAATTTTAACAAATCCGTCGGTTTCTCCCGTCCCTACGGCTTTTCCAACAGCACGGAAGGGAAATTTGCCCACATTATAGTCAAGGCCCTGCTCCTGAACCTGCTCCTCTGTAAGTCCCACCGTTGCAACCTCAGGCTGACAATAAACACAGCCGGGAATATTATTATAATGAACCTTGCTTTTTAACCCAGCCATCATTTCAACAGCAGCAACACCTTCCTCCGATGCTTTATGAGCCAAAAGCGGAGGGCCTATTATATCTCCAATTGCATAGACATTGCTGCAGGTAGTCATATATCTATCGTCTGTTTTAATGAATCCCCTCTCATCAAGCTCAACCCTTAAATCGCTAAGCCCAATATCTCCGCCTTTTTTATAAAAACTGAGGGAAGTAGGCGCATCATTCGCAACTGGCCTTCTTCCTACGGCAACAAGAACCATAGAAGCTGTAATTTTAGTCTCGGCTTGACTTGAAGTATCTTCAAGTATTACATCAACTGTTTTCTTTTTCTTATTAATGTCTTTAAATTTTGTTCCCGTTAATATTGTCATTCCGTTCTTTTTGAATAGTCTCTGTAGCTCACGGGCCACTTCTTTATCCGCACCCGGCAGAATGTGGTCCATCATCTCAACGATCGTAACTTTACTACCAAAAGAATTGTAGACATAAGCAAATTCAGCGCCAATATAACCACCACCTATTACAACAACGGAGTCTGGAACCTCTTTGTGGAATATAGCTTCGTCACTCGTCATAACCAGCTTGCCATCAATTTCAAGTCCAGGAAGCGTAACAGGTACGGATCCTGTAGCGATCATTATCTTGTCGGTATTTATTTCAATCTGGCCCTTTTCACCTGTAACCCCCACACCACTGCTGGTAATTAATTTACCAACACCGTTAAAAAGGGTTATTTTATTCTTTTTTAATAGATATTCTACGCCTTTATTCAAAGTAGAGGAGGCTTTTCTGCTTTTATCAATAACTTTAGAAAAATCATAAGAAAGCCCTTTGTGTTGAATACCGAAGTTTTCTGAATGATTGAAGTAATCATAAACTTCAGCGCACTTTAGGATTGACTTTGAAGGTATACATCCCCAGTTGAGACAAACTCCTCCTGGTTTATCCCTTTCGACTACAGCCACTTTCATTCCCAGCTGAGCGGCTCTAATTGCACCAACGTAACCACCTGGTCCAGATCCAATAACAGTTAAGTCAAATTTTTCCATGGTTGAGATATTATATATTCAATAATAATAGGGTCAATCCTTTTGGCTCAATATTTGCAATATCTAATAACATTGTAGAATCTAATTAACTGATATCTACATAAAAAATTGGGTAGTATGTATAATATATAAAGAAAATTGACTCAAAATTAGGCAATGCTGTAGAATTTTTACGCAAATGAATAAAGAATCCAAGAAAACTCAAAAGACGAATCAAGAGATAGAATTAGAAAACAGGGAATGGATTGAGTCCCTGGACTATATAATTGATACAGCAGGCGAAGAGCGAGCTGCCAAACTAATAAAAAAGCTCCAGATACATGCACAAAAAAATGGTGTAAGACTGCCTTTTACTGCAAATACCCCATACATAAATACAATTCCTGTTTCTAAACAGCAGAAGTATCCAGGCGATCCAGAGATAGAATGGAAGATCAGGAGCCTTATCAGGTGGAACGCTATGGCAATGGTGG
>CBDUCG010000138.1:0-5509 GCA_965365595.1 uncultured bacterium | reverse complement strand
GAGAATTATATTAGTAGTCATTAGTAAAGGCGTTCTTTGTTTGTGCGGATTATAGTAAAATCTCTTGAAAATCTTCAAAGATAGTTCATAATACCATTTTTGCAATTAGAGGTGAGCAAAATCATACCCCGGAATTGTTTTAAATATAAATTTCAGGCGGCGTAGCCAAGTGGTAAGGCAGCGGTCTGCAAAACCGCAATGCCCCGGTTCGAATCCGGGCGCCGCCTCCAATTAAAATGATTCAATCTAACAGCATAAAACAAAACTTTAGGCCCGGGTGGCGGAATTGGTAGACGCAAGGGACTTAAAATCCCTCGAGTTAACACTCGTGCCGGTTCGAGTCCGGCCCCGGGCACACCTAACAACTCTGAATTCGTTTTTACTTATAATGGAAAACTCCTAAAATCTGTACGTACTGCATTCGAAAATGCTTGCAAGCGTGCAGGTATAAAAAATCCTAGATTTCATGACCTTAGACAGGAAAGAAGCTAATATATATTAGCTTCTTTCCTGTTTAATAGTATTGCGGGTAAATGTAAGGTTAGTGCGGAGTATTCGTTAGGTTAATAAAATTATATAAATAATTGATTGAGTTTAGTGTCTTTCCTCTACTTCGTCTTCATCATCGTCATCATCTTCCCAATCGTCATCATCTTCCCAATCGTCATCATCATCAAAAAAATCATCGTCAATGTCCCACTCTTCTTCTTCATCTAAGTCTTCGTCGTCATCGTCCCATTCTTCATCTTTAAATAGTAATTCTAAATCGGTACTCATTTGCTTTCTCCTGTGCTGATGATTTATGTGAAAAGTTACATCCTGTCATAGAAATGTCAAGAGAATAATCCAGTCTGGAATTTAATCCATTTAGTGCTGTGAATTTGATTAAATTAGCAACAATATGAGCGGGTTGCGATAATCCGGCAGACAAATGTTTTTCTGATATTTTGTTTGCTCTAAAGGGTCTTTAAGAATTTTGTAATAAATCTAATCTTGATTCTGAATCATTTCTTGAGCTTTTGATACCATCTCGCTTGAGCCGATAAAAATTGGTGTCCTCTGGTGCAACTCTGTGGGTTTTAAGTCTAGAATACGGGTTACTCCGTCAGTTGCCATACCCCCAGCCTGCTCTACGATAAAAGATAACGGATTACATTCGTACACCAGCCTCAACTTTCCATGGGGATGACCTTCAAGTGAGGGATAAAGGTAAATGCCGCCGGTTATTAAATTTCGGTGTATATCTGCCACCATTGAGCCGATGTAGCGTGAAGAGTATGGAGAGCTGTTTTCCCGGCCTCGAGATTTGCAGTAATTTATATAATTTTGTACTCCATCCGAGAAGTTAAAGAAATTTCCAGTATTAACAGAATACGTTTTGCCACCCTGGGGTATTTTTAAATCCGGATGGGATAAGCAAAATTCACCGATTGAAGGATCAAGAGTAAAACCGTTAACTCCATAGCCGGTTGTATAAACAAGCATGGTTGACGATCCGTATATCACATATCCTGCGCCGGCTTGCTCAATTCCTTTTTGCAAGAAATCTTCCGCAGCACAAGGCTTCCCTGTAGGGGAGACTCTTCTGTATATTGAAAAAATTGTTCCTACTGAAACATTTACGTCAATGTTGGATGACCCATCCAATGGATCAATAGCCACAACGTATTTACCCTGCACGGATGACGGTCCGTCAAATGCAATAAATTCTTCATTTTCTTCTGAAGCTACACCGCAACAGTGTCCTCCTAGTTCAAGAGAGGCTATAAAGGTTTTATTTGCCAGAATGTCGAGTTTTTTTACTTCCTCCCCCTGTACATTTGTATTGCCAGTAGTGCCTAAAACATCTACCAGGCCAGCTTTATTTACTTCTCTATTTACAATTTTTGAGGCAAGAGCTATATTTCGGAGCAGTCTGGAAAGCTCACCTGTTGCATATGGGAAATCAGCCTGTCTTCTGATTATAAATTCATCAAGTGTCTGTACGCCTATCATAATTAGTGTCTTCCTGGTGCTCTATGATCTACAAATTTTACAGGAATTGTAGGGAAAGTTAAATAGTACTATTTCACACTACCGTTCATTATTTCATTCAATGCCTCTGAGTCCTTAATTCTCATGGCAGCTTTTAGGCCTTCCTCTCGGATAAGTTCTTTGGCTCTTTTCAGGCTTTCTCTAAAGTCCTGAGGAAGATTGTCGACCACTGCGCTATAGGCTTGGTTTAAATATGGTCTGGTCTCAGAGGTTTCAAGCGCAGGGTCATTCTCAGATACAAAAAAAGTAACTGAAGAAATAAACAGGAATGCTACGACACCACCGAAGATAATTCCGATGACAGCTCCGCCAAGTCTGTTGAGCCAGCTCAATTGAAGGGTGCCTATTATTTTAGTCATTACCCAGCCCAGGAACTGAATTAACAAATAAGATAAAAACCCGACTATTAAGAAAGCGCCAACATTGGCGATCGATTGATTATTAACCAGATTATCCCTGATAAATATCTCAGCTGCTATATCATAGAAGATTAGACCGACTATGATTCCGCCAACCAGCGCAGCTACGGAGAATACTTGTTTCACAAGTCCCCTGGTCAAGCCTATAAAAATAAATACAGCGAAGATTATGTATATGGTGATATCAATCCAGTTCATTTCCGATATTCGACTCCTGCCTTTAGCATATTGGATAATATTATCATGTTAGACTACAATATTGAAAGAAAGCGGAAGTGTTTGTTAAGTTTTTCCAGTCTAATGGAGGGCATTAACAAATGGATAGCAGAGAAATAAAAATAACTTGTCCCGAGTGCAATTCTAAAATAGAAGTCGACAGAATTCTTCATCAACAGATAGAGGAAAAAATAAAACAGGAATATAGCATGAAGCATATAGAAGAAAAGAAGCGCCTTGATGAAGAAAGATTAGAATTAATTAGGGAAAAGGAAGAATTACAAAAGAAAGTTGAAGATATCGTAAATCAAAAACTTGCCACTGAGAAGGTGCTCTTGAAGGAAAAGTTAAAAAAGGATATTGAGCTTGAACAACCTCAACAATTTAAATCTCTTGAGGAAGAACTAAATGAAAAATCCGAGCATCTAAAAGACTATCATAAATCAAAAGCCGAGGGCGCAAAATTATTAAGAGAAAAAGACGAGATGAAAGATAAAATTCAGGCGGAGGCCGAACAAAAACTTAATAATCTTCTTACTGCAGAAAAGGAAAAAATACAGAAATCAGAGTCGGAGAAAAATCTCCTTAAAATTTCTGAGAAAGAGAAAATCATAGATCAGTTAAAAGCACAGCTTGCCGAAGCGCAGCGAAAAGCCGAACAAGGTTCCCAGCAGCTCCAGGGAGAAGTTCAGGAAATCGCAATTGAGGAATTTCTAAAAAATAAGTTACCACTGGACACAATTGAGGAAATCAAAAAGGGAAAGAAGGGGGCAGATTGTCTTCAGACTGTTCACACTGAGTATAATCAAAATTGCGGGTCAATCTACTATGAAAGCTAGAGGTCAAAGAATTTTCAAAATAACTGGATAGAAAAGTTAAAGGATGATATTCGTGCCGAGCAAGCGTCTTTTGGAGTATTAGTTACCGAAACCATGCCAAACGACATGAATATTCTGGGCCGGATGGACGACATTTGGGTATGCAGTCTTGAGGGATTCAGGGGGTTGTCTCAGGTGCTTAGAGAGTCCATTATCAGGATAAGCGATGCAGTGGTGTCCCAGTATAACAAGGGTGATAAAATGAGCCTTATGTATGACTATCTTACGAGTTATGAATTTAAGAACCATATTAAAGATATTGCGGACGCTTTTATAGATATGCAAAATGATCTTGAATCTGAAAAAGGCAATGGAGGGATTGTGGAAAAAGAGAAAAAAGCAGAACCAGAAGGTCATTTCGAACCTGAATCTTATGTATGGTTCAGTTAAAGGTATTGCCGGAAATTCAATAGACAGTGTTAAAACTCTGGAGCTGTCCGGAGCCGAAGAAACAGAATCCGATGAGGATCAAATAGAAGAAGAATCAGGGAAACTCTTTTAATGAATTTTATGAACAAAGCTACATAACTTGCTGTCAAATGATAATGTTTTGACTTATTTCCGCTGTTCAGATAACTTAAAAGCCGCGATGGGTTTTTCAGATATTTTATCTATTGTCAGCTCAGAGATTCAGCATGTCGAAGACGAGCTTGAATCTAATATACAATCCCCTGTACCCCTGGTATATGAGATTTCGAAATACTTGCTGGGAAGTGGCGGCAAGAGGCTTCGCCCTGCTGTGCTTCTCCTTGCAAGCGGTGCTTGTGGGAAAACTACCGGTAAAGAGAGAATATATGCTGCGGCTGCCCTTGAATTAATACACACGGCCACACTTCTGCATGACGATGTAGTGGATGACGCGAAGTTAAGACGGGGAAAGCCTTCGTCTAACATTGTATGGGGAAATAAACCCACTGTTCTGGTTGGTGATTTCATGCTCGCGAGAGCCCTTGGACTCATACAGGCATGCGGCGATCTGGATCTCATAAAAGCTGTAACGGATGCAGCGGCCAAATTGGCGGAGGGGCAGGTGCTTGAAGTTATGAACGCCAATAATATGCTTGAGATGACAGAAGAAATATGTTTTGGAATTATAGAAAATAAAACCGCTTCACTGCTTGAAAGCTGCGGATCTGTAGGCGCAATTTTAGCGGGTGTAGAAGACGGAGTAAAGCGCTCATTTGGTCTCTACGGTTTTAACATAGGAGTAGCATTTCAGCTGACTGATGACGCACTTGATTATTCTTCAACCGAAGAAGAATTTGGAAAGGGTGTTGGACAGGATTTAATTGAGGGTAAAATGACGCTGCCCCTTTATTATTCTATAGAAAAGGCATCCAAATCAGAGAGGGCAAAAGTAGACGAGATTTTGGCTGGCGAAGACCTGTTTACAGAAGAAGAAATAAGTTTTGTGCAAGCAATTGTCGATAAATATAAAGGGGTTAAAATAACAAATGACATGGCAGAAACTTATGTGGATAAAGCTAAAGATTCGATTTCTTCAATGGATGAGAGTGAATATAAGGAATCTTTAAATTCATTGGCTGAATACATATTAGAGCGGAAAACATAAATAATATTATTTATTCCTTCCAGGTTCTAATTCAAACATCATTACATAAGCGTCTTCTCCGGTATCTGAGTAATATTTTTTTCTAATTCTTAAAGTCTTAAAACCAAGTTTTTCATATAATCTTATAGCTCTCCTGTTCGACGTTCTGACTTCAAGAACCGCTAACTTTAAACCCCTCAAATATGAGTACTCAAGACAATCGCTTAACAGCATTTCCCCCAAGCCAATTTTTCTGAAATCCGGATGCACCGCAATATTTAGGATGTGTACCTCGTCATATATTGTCCAAGTCACAATATATGCAACAATGCTTCCGGCAAAGCGTATTACTCTCTTGTAGGAATTTTGTGCTTCAATCTCTCTTTCAAATATACGTCTAGGCCAGGGAG
>CBDUCG010000137.1:0-5536 GCA_965365595.1 uncultured bacterium | reverse complement strand
GAGGTGTCATTGAATTGGTATCCATCTCTTTTATGTCATCCGCGATTTGATTCCCTTTGTCTTCCAATGCTTTTTGGGACTCTCCAAAAAGTGAAGCCTGCCCCCCTAGAATGGAATCTCTTAACTGTGTTTGTGATTTTTCGAGATTAATTAAAACCTTCCGTGCAGAGTTAATCACACGCTCAGGAACTCCTGCCAGTTTAGCGACATGAATTCCGTAGCTGTGACTTGTAGCTCCGGGGACGAGCTTTCTTAAAAAAACTATTTTATCCCCGTTATCCTTTACATATATGTTGTAGTTGCGTGTTTTCTTTTTTGATACGGCAAGCTCAGCAAGTTCGTGATAGTGAGTCGCAAAAAGCGTTCTGGAGCCAAGGTCGTGCAGATATTCCGCAACCGCCCAGGCTATGCTCATGCCATCAAAAGTGCTTGTCCCCCTGCCTATCTCATCCAGTATTACAAGGCTCTTGTCCGTTGCGTGCCTTAGTATATAGGCGGTCTCGACCATCTCGACCATAAAAGTGGAATGCCCCTTGGCCAGATTGTCCGACGCCCCTACTCTGGTGAAGATTCTATCAGCAAGACCGACTTCAGCGTGGCTGGCCGGAACAAAGCTACCCATCTGCGCCATAAGTACAGTCAGGGCTACCTGTCTGATAAGGGTTGATTTTCCAGCCATGTTTGGCCCGGTAATAATAAGGACCTGGTTTTCTTTTGAGTCGAGCTTTACATCGTTTGGGACGAAACGCTCGCCCAGATCCATTCTTTCGATCACGGGGTGACGGTTGTTCTTCATATCCAGCGTTCTTGTATTGGAAATTTGCGGTCTTACGTACTCATACTTCTCCGCAACTTCTGATAGAGAGCAGAAAACGTCTACTGTCGCAATAAGCGAGGCGGTCCGCCTGATTCTCTCGGATTCTTTTGCGACTCTTATTCTGAATTCTTCAAAAAGCTCCCGTTCAATATCCAGTAACTTGTCTTCAGCGCCTAACAATTTTTCTTCGTACTCTTTTAGTTCCTGAGTTATATATCTCTCAGCATTAACAAGAGTCTGTTTTCTAATGTAGTGTTCGGGAACTGAAGACAGGTGCGTTTTCGTTACTTCTATGTAATATCCAAAGACCTTGTTGTAGCCTAT
This sequence comes from uncultured bacterium, assembly GCA_965365595.1. GTDB lineage: Bacteria > Desulfobacterota_D > UBA1144 > Nemesobacterales > UBA2774 > CR02bin9. The sequence continues at coordinate 4,395 of CBDUCG010000137.1, read as the reverse complement.
TTTAAGCGAGCCGATACAAGTCTCTTTTTTTTCCCTGCCTTCAAGTTCTGCAATCCACTTTTTGCCGTCCCGTCTTATAGTGCGTAACTCGTCAAGCTCCGAGCTGATCCCTTCTTTAATGATACCTCCGTCTCTTGAGGAAACAGGGGGGTCGTCAACAAGGCATTTTTCAAGCATCTCTCTAATGTCGCCCAGATCGTCAATGCCCGCTCCAATCTGTTTTAAAATTGTCGAATCCGTATCATGAAGACTGTTTTTTATCTGAATTATATAAGAGGAGGAATCTCTCAACGACCCCAAATCCCTTGGCCTAGCTGATGTAGTGGAAATCCGGCCTATTAACCTTTCAATATCGCTTATATCTTTAAGCACCGCTCTGAGGTCAGACTTCAAACGGGGCTTACTTTTAAACTCTTCGACTGCTTCGAGCCTTATCTCAATCTCCTCCTTATTTATCAGAGGATTACTTATCCAGAATTTAAGGAGCCTGGCCCCCATAGCTGTCATTGTTTCGTCGAGTACCCAAAACAAGGTGCCCTGCTCGTTATCGCCTCTAATATTTTTTAGAAGCTCCAGATTTCTTATTGTTGATTCGTCAAGTAAGAGGTAGTCCGATTTTTTATAGTATGCAGGTTCGTCCAGAGGGGGCATCTCATCAAGCTGGGTATCTTTCAAATACTGTATCAGTGCGCCGCTTGCCGAAATTGAGGCAGGATGATCTTCAAAACCATAAGGCTCAAGCGTTTTAGCAGACAGATGATCCATAAGCACCTCTTTTGATCTGTCCAGATCCCAAACCCAGGGATCAAGCTCCGTTACTAAAGGTTGATAAGTGCCTGACAGTTCAGACTTTGAAAGCTGACCCCTTGATTCTGCGTCTTGTAGCAAGATCTCCTTGGGTCCGATTTGAGAAACTTCGTCAGACAATGCCTCTAGAGAATCAAAAGAAGTAGTTCTGAACGCGCCGGTTGAAATATCGGTATAGGCAAAACCGTAGGAGTTATTGTTCACATAAACGCTGGCAAGATAGTTGTTAGACTTTGAGTCCAGTTTTTCAGTATCTAAAATCGCTCCAGGAGTGAGCACTCTTACAACTTTTCTCTTAACCACGCCTTTGGCCGTTTTTGGATCTTCAACTTGCTCGCACACTGCAACTTTGTGCCCCTCCTTAAGAAGTTTGGCAAGGTACGGCTCTGCGCTGTGGTGAGGAACCCCACAGAGTGGAACCGGATTTTTACCGGACTTATTTCTTGAAGTAAGAGCGATGCCCAAGACTTTTGAGGCAACTTTCGCATCGTCATAGAACATTTCGTAAAAATCGCCCAGGCGAAAAAAAAGTATGGAGTCGGGATGCTCCTTTTTAATCTCGATATATTGTTTTAACATCGGGGTCTGGTTTGACATACATAAATGATTATATCAATTAGCCAACAAAGTCTCAATTTATCTCGAAAACTATTTAAATTCACTTTGGTGTTGCCCTGAGTATTGTTGGTGTTACAATCTACATTATGACTCAAGAAAGCAGCGTAAAATTTACAATAGGACAGATCGTCCATCATAAAATGTTTGACTACAGAGGGGTGATTGTGGATGTTGACCCGGTATTTGACAGCACAGAGGAATGGTATGATAAAGTTGCGCTGTCCAGACCCCCGAAAAACGCGCCATGGTACTATGTTTTAGTCGACGGCGCTACTCATCAAACCTATGTGGCCGAAAATAATCTGGAGGACGACAGAACCGAACAACCCATCGACCACCCGCTTGTTTCGGAATTCTTTATTGGTTTCAAAGACGGTTTTTATGTAATGAGACAAACAGCCAACTAGTCTTCCAAATTGTCTTATATACTCATCAGTGATAAATTTGTAGCTCTAAATATGCTTAAAAGAGAAAAGGATAATGACGTTGATAAAACCCAACCCATTTGTCGCAGATTTGATACCTTATGTTCCCGGAAAGCCGGTCGAAGAGCTTGAGCGTGAACTGGGTGTGAGCAATGCTGTAAAAATCGCTTCTAATGAAAACCCTCTTGGCCCGTCTCCGCTTGCGGAGAAGGCCGTCATTGAAGCCGTACATAATCTTAACCGCTACCCGGACGGGGACGCTTTTTATTTAAAACAAAAGCTGGCAAAAAAACTTGGTGTGAAGCACGAGACTGTAATTTTTGGAAATGGGTCCAATGACGTAATAGACATTGCCGCAAGGACGTTTATGCAACCAGGGGACGAGGCGATATTCGGCGAATACGCTTTTATCGTATATCCGATTATAACCAAGGCTGTGGGCGCGACATCAGTAATCTCGCCAATGCCTGACTATACTCATAATCTAAGGGATATGCACTCGAGAATTACTGAGAAAACAAAAATCATATTCATAGCAAATCCAAATAATCCAACCGGAACAATGGTACGGAGAGATGAGTTTGAATGGTTTATTGAAAATGTACCAGAAGACATTTTGGTCCTTGTGGACGAGGCATATTTTGAATATGTGGACGACAAAGCTTATCCGGATTCACTTGAGTACCATGACAGCGAAAAATCGATAATTACCGTGAGGACTTTCTCTAAAATTTATGGGCTCGCAGGGCTCAGACTCGGATATGGAATAGCGCATCAAGATATTATTTCCAATATGCAAAGGGTGCGGCAACCATTTAACTCAAATTCACTTTCTCAAGTAGGTGCAATTGCAGCGCTTGATGATAGTGAGCACATCGAGAGGACAAAATCTACGAATAGCGAAGGGCTTAAGTATGTAACATCTGAGCTTGAAAATATGGGTATCCCCTATGCTCCGTCGTACACAAATTTCGTGCTCATAGACCTGAAAGACAATCCTTTGCCCGTATACAATGAGCTTCTTAATGAAGGAGTCATAGTAAGGCCTGTCATGGGTTACGGTTTAAAAACCCACCTCAGGGTTACAATCAGCACCAGGGAAGAAAACGAGAGGTTTGTAAGCAGTATTAAAAAAGTACTGGGTAAATAATCTTATGAAATTTGAAAAAATTACAATTGTAGGACTTGGCTTGATCGGCGGCTCCCTTGCCTGGGCTCTTAAAGAATCGGGGGAGGTAAAAATCGTAGCAGGCGTAGATACTGACCCAATAGCTATAAAGTATGCGCTGGATAATGAGATAATTGATGATGGGTCATCAGATATTACCAGAACAATATCAGGGTCAGACATTATAGTTATATCGACCCATGTCGGAAGAATTACTGATACGGCAAAATCGATAGCTGAAAATGCTAAAGAAAAAACAGTTCTTACAGATGTGGGGAGCGTCAAAAAATCAATTATAAAAGCGATTGAGCCGCTAATTACAGAAAATATGCATTTTGTCGCCGGTCATCCAATAGCAGGTACTGAAAATTCAGGCGTTAGGTCTGCGGATTCAAATCTGTTTAAAGATAAAAGGTGCATTCTAACACCGATAGATAAAACAAATTCAGAAGCTAAAAGTAAAGTTCAGGCAATGTGGGAGATGGTTGGGAGCAGGGTTTACGAAATGGACCCTGACACTCATGATCACATATTCGGAATTGTTAGCCACTTGCCGCATTTAGTTGCGTACTCGTTAATGAACACTGTGCTGCGCGCTGAAGACTCGGAGCAGCTTTTAGATTTTGCGGGCGGCGGACTAAAGGATTACACCAGAGTCGCGGCAAGCTCACCTGAGATGTGGGCTGAGATTTTTCAGGCCAATAAATATCAGATGTTAAAAGCTATTGGACAGTTTAAGATTTCTCTTAAGGAAATTGAATCGGCAATAGAGAATAATGATTTTGAAAGTTTGAAAAAAGAATTGGGCAAAGCGGCATCGGCAAAAAGAAATTTATAAATCGATTTGCTCAAGCATCTCTTGCACAATTGCTTCAGGTTCATTGATTATATCAAATGCCAGAACATCCATGGGCTCTTCAAGTATGGCAAGCTGACTGTCGAGCAAACCGGGGTTGGCATAATGGCATGTTCTTTGTTGAAGCAGTTCTTGCGATGTTTCTCGATTACCTTTGAAATAAACAAAAACAATATTTTTATCCGAAAAACTCAGCAGATAATCCCTGTATGATTGTTTGAGAGCAGAGCAGGCAATAACCGCATTGTCGGATTCTGACAATATTAGCCCCCGAATAGTTTTGAGCCAGGAAATCCTGTCTTTATCAGTAAGTGCTATTTCCCGACTCATTTTTCTATATTTTTTCTGGAATGATAATCGTCTGCGTCGTAGAAATCGCAATCCAGCTTTTCTGAAAGGATTTTACCCACAATAGATTTGCCGGAGCCGGAAACACCCATTATTATGAAAATCATTGGCTAACTTGGTTAATCATACAGTCGAGAAACTATATGAACTATCCTATACCGCACTTACAAGCA
>CBDUCG010000136.1:0-5574 GCA_965365595.1 uncultured bacterium | reverse complement strand
GTATGAGTAGATCCACTTAGTATTAATTAAGATTCTAATAAATCAATCATTTGAGCAAAAAACATCTTGGAGCATTTCTGGTTGAAGAAAAAAAATAGGGCGGCGGCGCTCATATAAGCAGGATAGGCATCCTCCTTACCTCCTTTACACGCGCCGCGGCCCTGTATAATCGTTTGAATTTAGCATGCTTACAAAAATTTTCAAGTGATTATATTGTCTCGGCCATGCCTCATGCGAACGAGAAATACGTCCGTCATTATTGGCATATGGTCTACATGGCTATGGACGAGCAGAGGCTTGACTACAAAGAGATGCTCTTGTTGACGCTTGGCACAAAAGCTGCCGAGATGGGAAACTTCAATATCGTCATCTGTGAGTATGACTCTCCTTACAGTACGTCTCCCAACGACCGCTTGATGAGCCACTGCTTCGAGATCCTGAAGTTGGCATTAGGAAAAAATGAGGATGGTGTGAAAATTATTTTTAGCGATCAATTCTGAACTATTACGATGTTGCCGTTTGAGTCGACGCAGCCAAGATCACCCGTCAAATACCATCCAGCCTGCAGTTTCTCTGAAGTAACTTTTTCGTTGTTCCAATATCCGGGAGTCACCATATTACCCGCCACACAAATCTCACCAACTTCACCCTCTGAAACATTCCTGCCATCTGAACCAATAATCATAATATTTACGCCCGGAACAGGTCTTCCAATCGAGCTTTGGTCGCCGCTGTTTAGTTCCCTATTTACGGTAAGCCAGATCGCCTCGGTCATACCATAGCCTAGCTGCAGGACAAGTCCTGAATGGTCATAGAGCTTTTTCTGAAGGTCCGGTGATATGGTCTTCCCTCCGGTGTAAATGCCCCTTAATGAGCCGAAGGTGTCTTTTTTTGTCATTCCCGAGTCAAGGAGTTTCTCATATACACCGACGTGTGTAATGATAAGGGTAGGGCGCTCGTTTACCAAAGTGGGGATAGTATCTTCGACTCTGTACCCCTCATGTAGCAAAATTGTTGCCCCGTAGTTAAGCCCTGTGAATGTCTCAAGAAATCCGCTTATGTTTATCTGCTGGTCAAGTACAAGTATTTTGTCATTTTCGTCTACATTTTCTATAGCCGCCGAAGTTGATTCAAATATTCCTGCCATTGAGGAGTAAGTGTGTGTAACTCCATTATATCCGCCGTCTACAGTAGGGTTGTAGAAAACTACTGCAGGATCGTTTTCATGTACCTGTGTTTTATCGTATTGCCCGGTCGGCCCGAGAAGTGTGTAGAAATTGTTGTATCCCTTTCTTGGCACAACTCCGTTTACATATACTGTCTGTACGGAAGTCTTTTTAAGGTCAATCTCTTCCAGCAGGCTCATCTTGTCGAGCTCGATAATAAGACACTTTGCCCCTGACTCAATTAGAATATTCCTGAGTTCTCCGGGGCTGAGTCTTCTGCTCAGGGGCATTGCCACAGCGCCTGATTTAAAACAGGCCAGATAAGTAATCATGAGATCAAATCCATTGGGCATCATGAACGCAATGGGTTCTCCTTTTAGCTCCATCGCGGTGAACCATGTGGACATGTGTCTTGATAAAAGCTCGAGGTCTCCGTATGTAAAAGTTTCCTCTTTAAACTTTAGCGCAATTGAGTCCAGGTTGCGTTCAAGTGTAAAATCTCTCAGATTTTCTGTTCTATTCGGGTTGCTCATAAGAACAGTAATTTTAACAGGGAATCTAATCTATTCAAAGATAGGAGGTGTTATGGAAGTATAATGTTGCACACAAAATTATATGTACCTTCGTAGTTTAATTTGGCAAAGCCCACAAAAGAATTACCGGGAAGAATATCCAGAGTAGAGAATATAGCCAGGATTGTTAACATATTTTCGCCGTCATCAAAATCGCATTTCAGATTGCCACACCTGTCGATCCTGCTGCAATGTTCAGGAATAAGTATTGCTGGTACACGTAACACCGCACCCAGGTCCGGATGTGTGAGTATGCAGATGAATGAATTGCACACAGCTTTCATGCCGTCGTTCGGCCACCCCTGAAATGCAAGCATAAAATTGCTTTCCCCAAGTATTTTAGTACATCCGCCCCATCCCCTCCGCCGTCGCAGGACAAGACTGCAAAGCCCGGCAATAAAGCAACAAAAATTAATGAAAGGCCACTTTTCATAGAGTATTTGTTTTTAATTTGTTAGGTATTTGCCTGGGGTATTTTAGATTTCCGGTAACGTAACACAATATTCAAAACGCCCATTTACCCAATACGAAATACGATAAAAGAAAAGAATATAATGATATAGAAATAAATAATATGGCGAAGTTTACTCCTTTTCTTCTTCCAAGTAAGGCGAGAACTATAAAAATCGGAAAAATGGTGAGTATAAACCGTGGGACGCTAATCATAAAAGAAGTAGATGTCACGACAAGCCAGGTAACAAGTGCGTAAATGCTGTATGAAAGACGGATGCGGAAAAACGAATAAATTATGAGGACAAAACTCACGAGTCCGAATAATAGTTGCAGCCATCCGCCTGTTATTTTGTAGCCTGGGTCGCCCAAGTCTATTATTCCCCAGGCTTTACTAAATCCCGTTGTGGGGAGAGAAAGATGCATTCCCCAGTGATCCTTCTGAACTTCAAGGAATTTGAACGGAGTTCCAAACGTCGCGTAGTTTATTCCGAGATATACGAGCACCCCCAATCCCACCACAAAAATCCATATTAAGTCTTTTCGGATTTCTTCCTTCTTAAAGTTGCGCTGATGAAGGTATTCAATTAACAACGCAGGGAAGAGTAGAATGCCTGTTATCCTGGTCATTGCCGCAAGCATTCCTAGCACTCCCGACAGAGCCCATTTTTCATTTCTGGCATAATAAAAGCTGGCAATAGTCAATGCCATGAATAGGCTTTCCGTATAAGGCGCGTGCAGGAAGTAGGCGGTAGGGAAAACGGATAAATCCATTACCGAATTTAGAGCGTCGTTGATTTCAAAATCTATACTCACAAGTTTGTAGAGATAATATGTGGCCACTCCATACGCTATGTTTGAAACCAAGAGACTTGATAAGAGATAGTTTTGAAATACGAACGAGAATATTTTTATAAGAAGCGGGTAGAGCGGAAAGAACGCTATTAATATGTCTTTCATTAATTGTTGAGCTGGAATAGCCCTCTCCGGCTATATTCAAATAGTGTGGAGTATCCCAAACATTCCAGATTGAAATAAAAGAATCAGGGAACTTATCTGTATTAAGAAGATACGATGCGTAGGCGAATACGAATGTTCCTGCAATACATATTGTAAAAATAATACAGAGGTCAATTTTGGGGTTTTGTTTTTTCAAAATCTTGTCTTACGTACTTAAGTATAAGAAGTTGGTGTCCGTATTCAGCCAATAAATTAACTATCTAAATGGGATTATACATAAGTCAGGTGAATCTCCAAAATGTCTAACGCACCCGGTCCATATGATTATAAGGGGTTGGTTTCTAGAGATATAATGCGTGTAGCTGATTTTTGTCGGTGTATGTATTAGGTTGCCTTACCACTCCTCGCCGATCCACTCGACAGCCTTGTCAAACTCGTCGTTGTGAAACACTTTCACATCCCCCGGAATGGACATTGTGTCCATTGCCATGCCGAAGATTTTCCCAGCCTGGCGGATCCAGTTCTCATCTGTAACAATCGCTATTTTTTCCCACTCAGTAATATGGGCCAGCCCAACCTTGGTGTCGTCCCACATGGCGCCCGCAGCAAAACTTTTAAACTCCTTTCCTATATGATAGAGCAGGCGTATTTTATCGTGAGTCTTAAGTTTTTCCTCAACAGCAGGTATTAGAACGGTTTCATAATCTTCCGCAGTCACTTTTCCTTTGGCGCTAAATCCTAATGCATTATCAGATAGTCCTTCAATTGGCTCAAGCATGCTCTTCCCTCCAATCAGTTGCTAGCTATATAATACATTAATATATTAGAAGAGTGGGATTATTTTATATTTAACAATAGCTTGTGTTCAAAAATAAGTATCGGAGAGCAGCTAAGTTATAGCTACCGAGCAATTAAAATCACCTACTAAATCATCTACCAAAAAAATCCTATTACAAAATCTGCCGCATCAATTGAAATTTGTGCCATCAAGCCAGGTTGCGGATTATCAAAACCTAAAAGGATGCCCTCACAGCTAAGCGTCTCACAATCTATGAAATTACAGCTTCTGAGATCACCGCTATGAATATCGGGGTCGTTACTAAAACAACTAAGATTCGGACAACCGAACCTGCGCATTAAATCTTCCGCATTATCATGTGTTTATGTTTGTTACAATGGCAATGAACAACTTCCCGTAAATATTGCGGATAAAAAAGGAGCCTGCACAGTTTTTGTCCAAGCTCCTTTTAGTAAATTGCCATGATGATTGCTGAAACTAGTTCAGCGAAAGTCCGTTCCGCATTTTAGTATTTTAAGCTGTTACTTTTCTTCTAACTGCTATAAATCCGATAAATCCAAGAACTGCGACCATTGCGATAATTCCCCATTCCGAAAGGACTAATTCTAAACAGTAAACGATCCGACCATTATGATCATGAACAGTACTACAAACGCGTAGCGCGCCCAGTAATCAAGCGTCTTGGCCTTATCAACTTTTTCCATGTTCGTTAATCTTGCTACTATTAATGTTTCAACCAAAACTGCGAACACCAGGAACATGGAGCCGAATAGGAAATAGTCCATATGAGTCAGATATGAGATCTTGGGCAGAAGGTTTCCCAACAGAAATCTGTATGCAATGAGAGTAAGGATTGCTGTAATAGCTATGCTGAACTTGGGCCCGACTTGCGAAGGGTCGATAAACAGCACAACTAGCGACATGAATACTATTAATATAAGTGGCGTTATTACCTTAATGATATAAAACCCGACAAGCCTCTTGGCTTCAAATTTAAACACCACACCGGGGAGCTCGGGCATGCTGGATGTGATTTCGACATCTCGTGCAAATGCTTCCCAGCTTACTACTTCGAAGTCCGTAACAGTAAGCACGTCCGACATACCAGTGTCCTTTTCGTTGACGATTAAATCTATATTACTTCTGTCCTTTCCGACGGCTATGAGCTTGATCTCTAACAAATGCGAGTCAAGCGGAAAATCCTGAAGGTTCATCGGATATGAGAGGGTGCCCCAGTACCGCTGAACGTAAATTACCGTTCCGTCGGGTAAAACCTGTACCTGGTCCGGGAAAGTCCCAAAAAGTTTCTGCTGGTTCAGGACCTGAAGGTTAGGGGTCCATACGTCATCCATATTCATCACACGTACGTAGTCAACATCTTCGGCAAGCCGCGGGTCCTTCCATTCTGCAATTACTGCAAAATTGGCGATGAACTACTGATCGGCGCCGTCAATTTTGTCAACGTCAATAACCACAATCCCAATTTTTATAGGGACAATTTCGTCCTGGGGTCCCGGGCGCACTTCGGCGATATACTCCTCAACTTCCGACTCAGGTAATTCATCCTGAGCCTGAGCTGCAAAAGGCGCAATAACTAGCAGACACAAGAGATAAGATAATAGTAAAG
>CBDUCG010000135.1:0-5593 GCA_965365595.1 uncultured bacterium | reverse complement strand
CCCTTTAAAAATCTAATTCCAGGTTTGCTTTCTCTATATTGTTATAGGGAATCAAATACTCTACCCCTTCTGTTTCAATAGAAACAGTCTCGTCAATAAAACCTAAAAGCTTTCCTATGAAAACTTTTTTATTTTCAATATCTTCGATAGTCTTAATTTTTACCGTTTTGCCTTTGAACCTTATATAATCCCCGGGTCTCTTAAGCGGTCTTGTGAGTCCCGGAGAAGATACTTCGAGATTGTAAGAACCAGGGATAACGTCATGAACATCAAGTAGCATTCCGAGTTCTCTGCTAATTTTAGTGCAATCATCAATTGTCACACCTTCTTCTTTGTCGATAAATACTCTCAAGACTCCCTTTCCACCTAAGCCCTTAACTTCTATGTCGAATAGTTCAATATCCTTATCAATCAATATGGGCTCCAGTAATTCTTTAATATTCGATATAATATTTTGTTCCGATTCACCCATATTATTGAACTTTTTTCCGTATAAGATGCTACTTATTTATATATAGCCTGACTGGGCCCAAAAAATAAAAAAAGCGGGTTTAACCCGCTTTTGATCATTGAAATAGTACCTAATTTATTACTATAGAGCAAGCAGAAAACAATAAGCACAACAAGATTGTAATTATTCCTAATCAGTTGTAATTATTATATTCTGACGACAAATTGACTTTGAGCAAAGTCCGTTGTTTATTACAAACAGGATTATTATTTATGGTATGGCTTAAATCTGAGTTTTATTTTATGCAAAGTTGTTTCCTGTTGAGTTGTGAGAACATCTTTAACCTTTAAGTACATCTCTACCTTAGTCCTTATATATGCGGCCTTAATATTTTCGATGCTGTCTATTGTCTTCAATACTTCTTCTTTTGTGACATCGGGATCCTGAAGTTCTTTTTTTAACTCGACCTCACTTTTTCTAAGCTTTTTTTGATAACCAACAAATCTCCTCTTATATTTTGAGAAGATTTCATCTATGCTCTTCACCTGTTCTTCCGACAGATTAAGCTCACTTACAATTTGAGGGTCTTTCCACCATTTATAGTTCGATCTGGAACCGAACATGGCATTGGCATTTAGCGCAAAAACAAGCGCCAAAACTATCATTAACAAAGATATTCTCAATTAAAACCTCCGTTACCATCAACATCCGTATCCCCTTCCCATGGACCGTAAATAGCAAGCACATCCGAAGTTTCCTTTGCCAAAGCGTTATCCAGTTCAATTAAAACCAGCTCATCCCGCTCATCAGCGCTCATAAACAGGCTGTTTCTTGTGTCAAGACTAAATGTCCCAAAGGTTATGATGCTGACCAGGAATATCGATGCCATAGCTCCAGCCAAAGACCAGTTGAATTTTATATCTCTTACCCATTTAAACAAACCAGGTTTAATCTCAGGCTCATCGGCTGCGGTCTTATCCCAAAAACTGGAAACAAACCCGGCGTCGGGCTCAATACTATCCCAGCTATCCATCAAATTCCAGAGACTCTTTGACTCCTTAAGATAACTCCTGCAAGATTCACAATTTGCCAAGTGATCCTCAACACTTTTTTTTTCGATATCATGTATATCGACGAGCGAATATTGTATAAGTAAATCTTTAATATTTTTACAGTCCATATTCGTTCTCCTCCGTCAAATATGGTTTAAGTTTATTGACCAGTTTAATTCTTCCCCTGTGAACATATGCCTTTACAGCTCCAACTGAGCATTCAAGAACAGTGGCTGTTTCTTCATAGGAAAGCCCTTCGTATTTACAGAGCATAATAGCAATTTTTTCTCTTTCTGGCAAAGTTTCCATTGCGTTAAATATTACATTCTTCATTTCTTTTCTGTATATAACACTATCTGAAATTTCTTCTCCCGGATCTTGATATTCACCGGTGTTTTCATTCATCTCATCCAGACTCAAGTCAGTATTCTTTTTCTTTACATGTGTCAGACTTACATTTGTCGCTATTTTATATAACCAAGTTGTGAATTTGGCCTCAGGTTGATACTTTCCTGCAGAGCGGTAAACTCTCAAAAAAACCTCTTGTGCAAGATCCTCTGAGTTTTCCTTCAAATTCGTAAACCTGTAAATATAGTTTAAAATCCCCTTGTAATGGCGCTTCATAAGCTCACTAAACGCGCTATCGTCCCCGGCCTTTGTCCTCAGCATAAGCTCTATATCGCTTTCCATATGAACGCCATAACAGCTTTATTAATTAATAACCGCTATTTACAGAAAAAGTTGCAATTATCAAAAATTATGCTGCCGTATTAGCTCTTTTTAATACAATTTATAGTTGATAAAGGATATGCATGTTCTGTGATTCGTTCCAATTCGGGAAATGAAGCATCTTGATAAGAAGAAATCACGATCAAGAGATTACTCACATACTGTATTAACTTTTCTTCATTCTTTCCAGGTATTCGCCAGTTCTGGTATCCACTTTAATCTCATCACCAATATCAATAAACAGCGGCACTTGAATAGTTGCGCCTGACTCAAGCGTAGCGGGCTTTGTTCCTCCGGTCACCGTGTCACCTTTAACGCCGGGCTCGGTTTCGGCCACCGTAAGCTCGACCGCCGTAGGAAGCTCAACTCCCATAAGCTCACCATTATAGTAAAGTACATTGACTTCCTGCTGTTCTTTTAAGAAATTCGCCGATTCTCCGACCTGATCCATAGACAGACCGTGTTGATCATAAGTTTCCAGGTCCATGAAGTGAAATCCAATATCATCTTTATAGAGAAACTGCATGTTTTTCCTGTCCATATCCGGTACTTTAAAAGCATCTCCAGATCTGAAGCTTTTTTCCTGAACAGCTCCGGTGACTACATTTTTGATTTTAGTCTTCATCACAGCGCTTCTCTGCGCCATTTTTGAGTGATGATATTCTATGATCTCCCATATTCCACCATCGTATTCGATTTTTAAACCCTTATGGAACTGATTTGTTTCAACAACTCCCATTTTCTCGTACCTCCTTATGCAAATACTAATTTGTTAAAGACACTACATATTATTCCTTCAAAATAGTTCTTCGTCATCAAAATTGCCACTTTGTATTGTAACACGATCCGTATCGTCTGAAACTCTATAATCCTCTTTTGCCCAAGTGCCAAGGTCGACCATCTTACAACGTTCAGAGCAAAATGGTCTCCATTTATTATCTTTCCACTCGACTTCCATATTGCACTTAGGGCATTTAACTTTTACGGTCATTGTGTATCTTCCTTACATTTAGAGTTTAAGCGTCGCCGGGTGATATTTCAATTCCGGACTTTTGAAATAAAGTTAGGATCTTTTAAACATTCTCTCAATTTCATAGTATGACAGTTCCTGGGCAACAGGTCTTCCGTGAGGACATGCGTGGGGAAATTCCATACGGTCAAGCTCTTTGAGTAGGGCCCTCATCTCTTCACGGCTAAGTTCAAAGTTGGCCCTTATTGAAGAATGGCAAGCCATAGTAGAGATTACAAGATCAATTTTATCAGAAATGCTCTCCTCCCTGCCACCGCCGGCAATTTCAGAAATAACGTCTTTAACTAAAATTGAGCAATCTGCATTTTTAAGGAGCGCCGGGACAGAGCGTACCAAGAAACTGTTGTCTCCGAAATCCTCGATCCTTATCCCCAGAGCCTCAAAATCTCCGGTATGTCTTTTTATCAGGCTCGATTCGTATGGAGGAAACTCTACAACTTGGGGGACAAGTAGCTCCTGAACTTCTAATATATTTTTTTCTAAATACGCCCGTTTTAGCTTCTCGTAATTTATTCTCTCATGAGCCGCATGCTGGTCAACAAGAACCATTCCGTTTTGAGAAGCGCAAACAATATACAGCTCTTTAATCTGTCCTATAATCTTCAGGTTTGAATAAAGGCCTCCTTTTTCAAAGATGGTCTCATCACTGTCTTTGTCATCTGACAAACGGAACTCATTTCCAATATGCCGAGCCTGAGCAATCTGGTCCTCAATCTGCATGGTGCTGCCGGAAGACGGTCTTTGTATGTTTATACTTTCTTCAGAAAAAGTCCTTTCTTTTCTATTGGTGTCTTGGAGGTCTGAATATTTGGTCCCGGTTTCTGCATTTTCCGAGAAATTTTTAATAGTATTTCCCGCTCTGCTCTGATAGCTCTTTATCCATGGAGCATCTTTCAGCATTTTATGAATTGCAGACCTGATCAGTTCAGCTATTAGTTTTTGATTCCTGAACCTGACCTCATTTTTTGTCGGGTGCACGTTCACGTCTACTTCGGGTGTCGGGATGTTTAGAAAAATTGCCCCCTGCGGGAACTTTCTCTTCTCAAGCATTTTCCCGTATGCATCGATCACAATCCTTGTCAGGAATTTCTCCCGTACGGCTCTTTTATTTATATATGTAAAAAGTTTGTTGGTCGTAGACCTCGTATCAAGCGGGCTGCTCATAAAACCTGAGACCGCAACCCCTTGTGCTTCTGCGTAAATATTCTCAAGCTGAGTATTCGGGAATATATCATACAGACGATCTATTAATTTCTCCCTCTTCGGCAGGTTGGTAAGAGTTTTTTCTCCAGTTGCCACTTCAAACCCTATCTCTGGTCTCGACATCGCCTCCCGTTGAACTATATCCAGAACATTTGAAAGCTCAGTCTCAATCGTCCTCATAAATTTCAACCTTACAGGTGTATTATAGAACAGGTTTTTTACCCGAATAGTTGTACCTACCGGACATCCCGTTTCTTCAACTTTTCTGATCTTCCCGCCTTCAACGGATATCATAGTCCCTATCACATCTTCATTGACTCTTGTGGTGATTTGAAACCTGGAGACGCTGGCAATGCTGGGAAGGGCTTCTCCCCTGAAACCAAGGCAGTTAACTGAAAAAAGATCATTTATGTCTTTAATTTTACTTGTTGCGTGGCGCTCGAGCGACAATAGAGCCTCGTCTCTCTTCATGCCGTGGCCGTCGTCAGATATTTCTATGAGCTTCTTGCCGCCGGACTCAATAGTGATTTTTATGGACCTACTACCGGCATCAATGGAATTCTCAACAAGCTCTTTTACTACCGAGGATGGCCTCTCAACAATTTCACCGGCAGCTATCTTGGAAACTACATTGTCGGACAGGATTCTTATTTTTCCCATAATTTGTGTGCCCAGCAATTAAAAATTTCAGTATGAGTACAGAAAATTTGTATTTATTCAGGCTCATTCAACTAAAGGACGCGCCTTCTTAAGAAAAAAGCTTCCACAGACCTAAAACAAGAAGAAACAACACCGGCACCACAATACATGCTATCGAGAAAATAGTATAAACGGAGAGTGTTTTTGATGCTCCAACTCCGTATACATCATCAGAATGCGCTTTTAGTACTCTCTTGAATTCACGTAAAATGCTAATTTCAATTACCTCACTAAAATAATTATTTCACCTTTTTAGCGGACTTTAAGGCACTAACATAAGATTCAACAGGTATAGCTGCCATAGTCATTATTTCAATCGTTCCCCTTGAACATAGTTCAACCGACACTTGGCCCACTGTCTCGTTGTCAGGAGCTTCAATAACGCTTACAAAATCGTAGGGACCTAAAGTAGCGTACTGTTCCAGAACC
>CBDUCG010000134.1:0-5697 GCA_965365595.1 uncultured bacterium | reverse complement strand
GGCGTGCCGGAACTACAAAACGGAATACAGTAATTTACTAGATATTAACATTTGGAGTAAGGCATTTAATGGTTAATAAACTGATCGCCATAGCATTTACGCTTCTTTTACTTGAATGGGCAGGGATTTCGGCTGAAGCTCAGTTGCAGACGATACAACCCCGTTCAGTAGGGGTTTACGGTAACACCCAAACCCTTTTTCAAGCACCCAGCCCCTTATTGAATGCATTTAGAAAAAAGAAATATGTCTATCCATTTTACCAGTATGGCAATCTCAGCATTATAAGTCCTCAGCACAATTTGTCCTCCAATTCTTATCTCAGATACAGACAGGTATTTAACGGCGAACAAGAGTCGCTTGATGTGTACAACACCTTTTTCGAACTAAGTAACGATGCAAATACATATCAGGTAAGGTTGGGAAGGCAAATAAATACAGAAAGCGTCAACTACATTCTTATGGACGGGGCGCTTGTGAGAGTAAAACCAATCGACGGCATTGAGCTCATAGCTTATGGAGGGTATCAATTCAAGGACATTCAGCCTGACCCGGAAGAGCCTACTGATAGCTTCGGTACTTACGGCATTAAACTCAAAACGGACGCGATACTGGGATCGGTTATATCAGTGGGGTATGAATATTATGACCCTGATGATTTCTCCGGTAGACAGTTTCTTAACGTAACCTTCAATAGAGTAGTCCCGTTTACCGACTATGCCGACATTTACGGGCTTGCGGAAATTGACGTCGGGGAAGGAAACCTGGGGCTTCTTACAGCAGGTGTGGGAATAACAGTGCTCAGGTCTCTTTATCTAAACCTTGAATATAATACCTACAACATCGACCAAGACAGGGACGACTTCCTGCTTGACCCAATATTCGATACGTTTTCCAATGGCAGAATGCAGCAGGCGAAGGTGGGCGTTAAATTTATTCCAACCACATATCTGGTCATCAACGGCAGTTACGCATACTCACACTACGACGTAATAAAAGACAATTCTACAAATGGAAATATTGCCAAGCTGGGGTTTGATTTCGATTTCTGGCAGCAAATCGGCCTCAGAGCGTTTCAGGGATTTTATTTCATTGAGGGAGCCGACGATAACGACTACGCGATAGGAACAAACACGAGCCTCTTTCAAAACATAACAAATGAATGGCAGGTTGAATTTGCTTTTGCCTACTCATATTATGACAAAATTACAAATCAAAGCGGAAATGCATTCAGCTATATCATCGGCAATGAATATCTCCTATTCCGGAATTTGGTGCTGAGAACCGGACTGGAATTCAATACCAACCCGGATTACAGTAAAGACATAAGGGTAGATCTCGGATTAAGCTACTATTTCTCAAGGAGCCTATGAACAGAACAATAGCAATTACGGCATTCTCAATATTAATGATTTGTATGATCGCCTGCAGAACGCAAAGCGCTGGCGACGGTACGGAGGATATTAAGACTAAATCGCCCACTGAGCATAAGTTTAACTACTCTCATGATGTGCATAAGAACGTCATGGAGAAAGAGGGATTTGATTGTTTCGTGTGCCATCCTATGAATGTTGAGGTATCGGAGGAATTGAGCCCGGAGGAGATGATTAAAATATCTAACAAATCTTTATTCCCCGGTAAGGAGACATGTCATTTCTGTCACTTCAACCCTCAGGCAGGCAATATAGCTCCCGGACAGTGCGACATGTGCCATATTAACATGGTTGATATACAGCCCAAGAACCACAACTTCAACTGGATGTCAAAACACGCTGTATTTTCCAAAGCGGATGAGAAGTCATGCCAAAGCTGCCATGCGCCTGTCTTCTGTCAGGACTGCCACAAACGTAGGGACTTGCCTACACAGAGGGTGCACGACAGGAATTTCAGGTTTATACACGGTATTGAAGCGAGAGCTAATCCAAGGGAATGCGGCAACTGTCATCAAGTTACATTTTGCGACACTTGTCACAAACAGGGGGGATATGATTATTAAATATATACTCATATTGTTAGTACTCCTGTCATTACCTGTTGGTCTCTTTGCTCAAGATACTGAAGAGGAAGAAGAGAACCCGCACACTGAGATGGTAGAGGACGAGTTCGTTTGCCTTGACTGTCATACTGACATTCCTAAGGAGGGTCAGACCAGCCCGACCTATTTTCTTGTTGATAAGCCATCTGAAAACTGCCTAGGTTGCCATGACGAAATACAGCACGCAGGCGCAAAGGAACACGACGGGCAAAAAGCGGAGCACCTACCAGGTGATGAGAACGGCAATATAGCCTGTTTCACCTGTCATGACCCCCATCCCGAGGGTGTGATCAAAGGAAGAACTGTATACGACGCAGAGCTTAATGAGAGATCGAAACAGTTTATAGAATATATTGTTGCTCCCGCATTATCTGAAGAACTTGGATATGAAATGAAGACTGATACAACGGTGAGTCAGGTCTATCTTCGCGAACCTTCTAACAAACTATGTATAACATGCCATGAAACACCAATAAATATTAACTGGAGGAACCATCCACCATGGAACAAATTTACAGATATGTATACGTATTAGTATTGCTGGTATCGTCATTAACGATAGCAAATTCTCTGAGCTTCGCTGCTGACGGGCCTACCGTTTTTGTTGAGGGCAGATGTTATACCTGCCACACGATTAAAGCCCAGTCTGAAGAGATTGAAGCTGCCAAGGTAGCTTTTGCTGAATCCAAGGGGGTCGAATTGAAAGAGGACAAAAAGGAAGACTCCAAAGGCGGAGACCTCTCAAATGTTGGCAGTCTGAGGGACAAGCAGTGGATCACCGATTTCTTAAAAGACCCAAAACCATTTTTCAAGGACAGCGCTGCCTGTAAGAAAGAGGCCAAGAAAAAGTACAGAAAGCGTTTCAAAGGTTCAGATGAGGAATTTGAGATCTTGGTTACTTACATATCATCACTTAAATACGGAGACATGCAGGAAGCGGGCTTCGAGTCCTGCCTGATTGAGGAATGATGAGTTCTGAGGAAAAAACAAACAGATGAATCCTTTTGTAGCAAGCGTTAACGCAGTCGGTAACGGATTGCCACTTATAAGCTGGATCCTGCTAATATTGAGCGTGCTATGTATCTCATTAATTATAATAATACTAGTTCAGGATCCCAAAAAAACTACAAAACCTTTTGGCAAGTGGTTGCTGCTACTTATATTCTTTGTTCTCTCCCCAATGATCTACCTGCTTAATTTCGGCAATGCAGTGGAGGAATCAAAGAAGGTGGAATTCTGCAACTCCTGCCACATTATGAATGGATACGTGGATAACCTTAAAGACCCTGACAGCGAGTATCTGTCGTCATTGCATTATCAGTACCGCTGGATTGCGCGCGATCAGTGCTTCAACTGTCATTCGGATTACGGACTTTTTGGAAACGCAAAGGCAAAAATGACCGGAATTAAGCACGTGTGGGCCTACTATATTGGCTTCGAAACACCAATAAAATTATATGAAACGTATAACAATAAAATATGTCTCAACTGTCATGCTCCTGTTCTTGCTTTTCAGGAAACAGCTGAACACGAGGAGAATGCATCTGAAATACTGTCTAATGAAATGTCCTGCCTCGGAGCAGACTGTCATGTTGGGACACATCCTGAGGAGGCCTGGAAGGAGAAGGAGCAATGACCTCAAAAAATTTACCTATTTCAAAAGCGGAGGGAGATTGGACTATTGGGCTAGGGTGGACAAGAAAACTTATAATTGCGGGCGGAGTTCTGAATGTAGCGGCGCTTTCGCTCATAATTCTCAATGTTGTGAATTTTAGTCCGCTTTCACTCCTGGCTTCGGTTTCAATAGGCGGGGTGTTGATGGGTGTTGCAATCCTACTGTATGTTGTAGTTGTTTTAGTAGATCTGTTCCGGCGAGGCATTCTTTATTGACTTAGTCGGAAATGAACGGTTTGAGCATTAGTTCATATAAAGCGTTTAAAAAATATTGGAATACTGAGCATTTTGATAAGGCGAAGATCCAATGCTATCACTAAATTTCAGAGGGTATTGAGTATCAGTTTGGTATAAAATCTTCTGCATCAGTACACTTATATGTGTTGCTCTGATAATATCAAATACAATTATACAGCTCCCTTTTTTTCAATTAGTGTCGCTGTATTTTCTATGCAAAGAATGATAAAAGATTCGTTAAAAAAGTCTTGGATAAAAACAATAGCTTACAAATCAATTCCTCTTTCAATTAAAGAAAACAATTGATAGCGATTCGGGCATGTGTTAGGTTGGTATCTGGTAAATGAATGGAGGGAAGAATATGAAAATTAAATGCTGCACCTCAGTATTATTTACCGTATTATTTCTTATTAGCTTCCTACTGCTAGCGTTCCCGTATAATGTTCAGGCTCAACAGGAAGTAATGGGTTGCTGCCAGTTCGAGGGAGATGAGCCCGGATGTTGGTATCCGGCAGATCCTGGTCCATGCGCTAATTTAGAGGGCAAATATATAGAGGACGAGAAGTGTGACGCAGACACAGGCTATTGCTCAGGATACAAAAAAGACGGTTCCGAGTCATCGGATTCTGGCAATAACAAATTAAATACAGACTGAAAATCTGCTAACAAGATATCAATAGCAGGTCCATCCGCCATCTACTGTAACGCTTGCTCCGGTCATGTATTTTGCTTCATCACTTGCCATGTAGACAAGGGCGTATGCAATGTCATTTACTTCACCCCGGTATCCCATCGGTACAATCTGAGACGCTATTTCATCCAGCTGTTTTTCAGCATCTGGAGGGTTGCCCAAAAAATCTTCATTCATTTTTGTCTTGATAAAACCGGGGCATATTGTGTTTACCCTGATTCCGTCTTTCGCATGATCCATGGCCAGACTTCTTGAGAACTGTATAACGGCGCCCTTTGTCGAATTATATGCTATTGTGTTCTCGCAAGCTACACTGCTAAGCACCGAGCCGTTATTTATAATTACTCCTCCGCCCTGCTTCTGCATATGAGGAATAACCTCTTTTGCGTTTAGAAACATGCCCCTGATATTGATGTTAAAAGTCTTATCCCAGGATTCGACACTGGTTGTAACAGCAGTCCCCGTCTCCAAAATACCTGCATTATTAAAGAGGATATCTATTCTACCTAATTGGTTAATACACTTGTCGACAGCGGCTTTCACTTGCCCTTCGTCTGAAACGTCACACTGAATTGCAATTATCTTGCCGCCGCTTTCATCTACCACTTCGTCCAATTTTTCTTTTCTTCTACCTGTTATAGCGACTTTGGCACCTTCCTTCACAAACATTAACGCAGTAGCTCTTCCGATACCTTCGTTTCCACCCGTAACCAAGGCTGTTTTGCCATCAAGTCTCATGTTTAAATCTCCTTTTTTATATAAATATTTATGAACTAAAACTATATCTACATGCCTGTGCTGAGTAAAGTGAAAATTTTCTGGTAAAGAAACCATTAGGTGATAAACTCTTGAACATTGCAAGATACCATTTGGTATATTTGTAAAGCTCACAATCAGAATTTATTAAAGGAGGTTTGTATATGTCTACAATAGGCAAAACACAGATTACCATCACGTTTATCTGCCCCCCGGAGCTCGTAGCCGAGGGAGAGAGAATATTTGCCAGCCACGCTAAGTGGATGGAGGAAACACATCACAGAGACGGCGAGCTTGCTATGCTACG
>CBDUCG010000133.1:0-5769 GCA_965365595.1 uncultured bacterium | reverse complement strand
TGGGCGGCTTTCTTGCTCAAAGGATTGATCCCGAAGATGCTTGCAAGCTCGGAGTGTTCCTCCACGGACTATCAGGAGACCTAGTGGCGGAACAAAATGGCGAAGCCGGAATGATAGCAGGAGATATAGCTAACTCTTTACCCCGTGCAATTAAAGAATTGCCTCAAATGAATGAAAGCATTATTACCCGAATTTAATTCTCCCGATTACAACTAAATATTATGACAGAACTAGAATCTATAAATTTAAAACTGAATAATATCAACGACACACTCAAACTTGGTGAGATTATTGGAAAATCTATAAATCCCGGTAGTATTATAGCCCTCGTAGGCGACCTAGGGGCCGGAAAAACGGTTTTAGTCAAGGGAATCGCGAGAGGACTTGGAGTTGAGGAAGAACCCAATAGCCCAACATTTGTGATAATGAACAGCTATGAGGGCCGAATCCCGCTTTATCATTTCGATCTTTATAGGTTGTCTGACGAAGACGAATTATTTGCAATTGGATATGAAGAGTATTTCTATGGAGACGGCGTATGCGCAGTCGAGTGGGCAGACAGGGTTCAGGAAATTTTTCCCGAACATACGATAAGTATTGAGATAAAGATACCCGAGCCAGATGTTGAGAACTCGGAAACACAAAGGACAGCAAGTATTAAGGGTAACAAGAAATGGGCCTTATCGTTCAGAAATACGGCGGAACAAGCGTTTCCAACCTTGAAAAAATAAGGTCGGTAGCCAAGCACGTCGTACATACAATGAAGGAAGGTAATGATGTTGTCGTTGTTGTTTCAGCCATGGCTGGAGAAACCGACAGACTTGTAAAGCTCTGTCTTCAGGTAATGGACCCACCAGATGAAAGAGAACTCGACGTAATCACTTCAAGCGGAGAGCAGGTATCGTCCGGACTTCTTTCTATGACTATCAAGTCCATGGGTCATAATGCGCTCTCATTTCAGGGACATCAGGTTCGAATAGTTACAGATAACGCGCATTCAAAAGCCAAAATAGTAAGGATTGATGCTGAAAAAATAAAAGAAGCTCTAAAGGACGGGCATATAATCGTGGTGGCCGGATTTCAGGGCGTTGATAATAACGGGAATGTAACAACTCTAGGAAGAGGCGGGTCTGATTTAAGCGCCGTAGCGCTCGCGGCAGCATTAAATGCCGATTCATGTGAATTATATAAAGACGATGTTGACGGCATCTATACTACAGACCCGGGAATGGTACAAAAAGCCAAAAAGCTCGACCGGATCTCGTACGAAGAAATGCTCGAAATGGCAAGTCTGGGCTCAAAAGTGCTTCAGGCGCGTGCTGTCGAATTTGCCAAGAAATATGGCGTGCCGCTTCATGTAAGGCCCACTTCAAGGCCCAACACCGAAGGAACATGGGTAGTAGAGGAGACTGAAGAAATGTCCAATATGGAAAACATACTTATTTCTGGAATATCATTTGATAAAAACCAGGCAAAAATCACTATAGCAGGAGTACCCGACAGCCCCGGCGTTGCGGCCAAGATTTTCACCCCACTTGGGGATAACGGAATAATTGTAGATATGATTGTCCAGAACATCAGCATAGAAGGACATACAGATATGACTTTCACTGTACCAAGGACAGACTTTAAAAAGTCCATTATAATTATGGAAGATATAGCAAAGAACCTTGGGGCTAGGGAAATACTTTCAGATGACAAAATCACCAAGGTATCTTTGGTGGGAGTGGGAATGAAAACTCATTCCGGTGTTGCGACAACTATGTTTAAAGCACTTGCAAATGAGGGAATTAATATTATGATGATTAGTACATCGGAAATTAAAATTTCCTGTGTAATTGAAGAGAAATATACGGAGCTTGCAGTGAGGACGCTCCATGATGCGTTTGAATTGGGAGAAGAGAAATGAGCGATAGATCGGTAAAAATATATGACGTAACTCTTAGAGATGGAACTCAGGGAGAGAGTATTTCATTTTCTATCCATGATAAACTCCGCATCGCTCAGAAACTGGACGAACTCGGCGTGCATTACATTGAAGGCGGATGGCCGGGTTCAAACGAAAGGGATGAAGGATTTTTTGAAGAAGCCAAACGATTAAGACTACGTAAGGCAAAAATTGCCGCGTTCGGCAGCACAAGAAGAGCTAAAGTTACATGCGAGGAAGACAGCAGCATACAGGCTCTTCTGCAAGCGGAAACTTCTGCTGTCACTATAGTCGGCAAGAGCTGGGATTTCCATGTAACGAAAGCCTTGAAGATTTCCCTCAAGGCGAATCTCGAGGTCATTCACGATTCAGTAACTTATCTCAAAAAACATGTGGATGAAGTGTTTTTCGACGCCGAGCACTTTTTTGACGGATATAAAAATAACCCAGAATATACGATAAATGCAATCAAGGCAGCCCAGGAAGCCGGAGCGGATGTAATAGTCCTTTGCGATACAAACGGTGGAACGATGCCTTGGGACATAGAAGCCATTGTAAGCAAAGTAAATTTAGAACTGGATAACCCGAGTTTAGGAATACACACACACAACGACGGTGAGCTTGGAGTTGCAAATTCCCTTTATGCTGTCAGGGGTGGGGTATCACAGATACAGGGAACCATGAACGGATACGGGGAGAGATGCGGTAACGCAAACCTATGCTCAATCATACCGAATCTTAAACTCAAGATGGATGTGGATTGCCTCAATGACAAGGAGCTGCACAATCTATATGATGTTTCACATTTCATACATGAGCTTACAAACCTTCCACCCATCAAGCATGATGCGTATGTAGGGGAAAGCGCTTTTGCCCACAAGGGCGGGATCCATGTAAGCGCCGTAATGAAAGACCCGACTACTTATGAGCACGTGACTCCTGATACTGTAGGGAACAGACGGCGCATTCTGATTTCCGACCTTTCAGGCCGCAGCAACATATTATATAAAGCCAAAGAACTTGGAGTTGAGCTTGATCCAAAAGATAAGCGGGTAATCGGGATCCTCAATGAGCTTAAAAAACTTGAAAATGAAGGTTATGAGTTTGAAGGCGCAGATGCTTCTTTTGAGCTACTGGTTAGAAAAGCTATTGGGGAATACAGAAAACCGTTTCACTTGCAAAGCGCTAGGACAATAACCGAAAAACGTCCTAAAGACGAAGACCCTAGCACAGAAGCAACGATTGTCGTTGAAGTAGACGGCATTACTGAACATATGGCTGCCAGCGGTAACGGCCCGGTGAATGCAATGGACCAAGCGCTCAGGAAGGCTCTTGAGAGATTTTATCCAAGCCTTAAAGAAGTAAAGCTTAAGGACTACCGGGTAAGAGTACTCTCTACAAAACACGGTACAGATGCCGTTGTAAGAGTGCTTATTGAATCAGGCGACGGAGAAAGTGACTGGAGCACAGTCGGAGTCTCGGAGAATATAGTGGAGGCCAGCTGGAAAGCCCTTATAGACAGCATCGATTATAAAATCTTGAAAGACGAGGCTAAAAAAGCCGCAAAAGCTAGGGGATAAATTTCTAAAGCTTGGGGGAATCAACTCCAGATAGGTTTGGGAAGTCCATAGGCAAGTAATATGATATACACTAGCAAATAAGCTATTAAACCTACAACACATACCCATATTGCACTCCAGGTGTTCTTAAAATCAAGGGCCTGTTTCACGGCGATAATCATAGCTACCAACCTCCAAACCCATATGACAAGAATAATAATCCAGACTAGTTTACTAATGCCAGGGATAAGAGCTATCAATATGAAAATACCGGGGGCTGCCGCAAAACCAAGCACTCTTAGAATTTCGGCGACATCTGTTTTGGTCTCTGTATCCGGGAAAAGTTTGGTGCCGACTATATAGATGAGAAAAGACATCAGGACCCAACCGGCGAATGTAACGATGGTGCCAACTACAAGCCCTCTGGTACCACTAAGATCATAGGTATAAATACCGGCAGCCAGACTAGAAAGGAATACCACAAGCATAGCCTGCCAGATGGAGGATTTATCGTGTTCCACCTCTTCATACAAATTGATATCCAGAAGCAGGGCTCTTATCAAACGCGAAATAAACACTTTTAATTGATTCTCCTGTATTTAATATAAGACTTGAAGAAAACTATCCAGATGTTGATTCTAACAATGTTAGATACAATAATCAGCTCAAAGGATACTTTCAGGTTAACTTGTTGTCATTCCGGGAAGTCCTAGCGCTGCCATTATAGCAGCTATAATAACTATATATAAAATAAATCCGATTGCGCACACTCCAATCGCTCTCCATGTACTTTTATAATCAAGGGCCTGACGCACTGCAATAATCATTGCGACTAGCATCCAGACTCCGGCGGCAAATGATATAATTGCCCCAGCAAATGGAATAAAGCCAAATATCCTCAATAGCCCCGGGGAGCTTGAAAAACCTATGGTTCTCAGAAGTTCACCCATATCAGATTTGGTTTGAGGTTCTGGAAGGAGCTTGGTACCAATTATGAAAACCAAGAATGCCCATACAAACCATCCTATCAGCGCAGATATCGTGCCTACCACTAGACCATTTATGCCTAAAATCGCTATTGTTCCTATTCCATTTGCTAAGCTTGTTAAAACCACAACCGCTATAGCCTGTCCCATTGCATCTTTATCAGCTTCAACTTCTTCATAGAGATTCGCATCAAGCTTGGAAGCTCTTACCATTCGGTCAATCAAGTTAGCCATCTAATATCCTCCTAAAAATTTGCTGATTAAAAAACATAATAAAACTTTAATTCAGATTCGTCAAAGAATTTCTATTAAAGGGTCCTGGACAGCGGCTTGCATAAATCACAAAGCATTTTAAATAGGGGCTTAATCTGATCTATTGAATAATTACCCATAAGCGCAATTTGTATCCAGTTGCGGTCAAGCAGATATTTACTTCTCCAGTGAAGGAGATATCCTTCATCTTGTAAAATTTTTCCAATATTACTTGAGTTTAACCAGTGGGGAAGAGAAATAGTAATCAAGCCCGGGGAAGCATGTGGATCATCTGCAATTACATCTAACCCAATACCCCTCACATTTTCTCGTATCATCTTAGATAACTGATCTACTTTTTCGTACCTGTTTTCCGGATTCAAAAGCTTGAGAGATTCACTCAAGGCATAAACCAGGTTAGACGACATGGTAAAAGGAATTCCATCTATATCGGCATAGTAACCTAAATCAAGATATCGCGGGATAGAAGTTGAGGCTTCAATATTATGATTGTAGAAAACAAAGGAAAGCCCTGAGAACGAGGCTAGGCCCTTACCGCTCACACCGGAGGCAATATATACTCGGCTTAAATCAACAGGCACTACCCCGATAGAGCTAACGCAGTCAATGCACAATTTAGTTTTGCTATTGGAACAGATTTTATTGAGCGTATCCAGCTCGTTCAGCACGCCTGTCGATGTTTCAGAATGTACAAACCATAGCCAATCAATATTAGAATCTGCTATTCGATTTTTTATCACTTGATAGTCAAAAGCATTGCCCCATGGAATCGTAATTGTCTGATAATTTAATCCGGCCCTTTCGGCATGGTCTAAAAGCCTATCTCCAAATTCACCATTTGAAAGTATCAAACCCCTGCCATTTAGCAGAGACAGATGCACGGCTATGGCGTCATTTGCAAGTGAGCCTGAGCCCATTAAAATCTCTACATTTTTAGCTTTGGTCAGGTCGCAAAGTTGACTTTTAACAAACCTGAAATCCTTTTTAAATTCACCAGAGCGGTGTGATACAGCAGGTTGATACA
>CBDUCG010000132.1:0-5781 GCA_965365595.1 uncultured bacterium | reverse complement strand
GATGCAAGGCCGAGCGACGCGATTGCAATTGCACTGAGGACAGACTCTCCCATCTTTGTAAATGAAGAAGTTATTGAGAAATCCAAGAACATTGAAATTGACGAAGACAAAGAAAAGCTTGAAAAACTCTTAGACGATATGACTGATGCGGATTTCGGCAAATACAAGATGTAGTCCTTTTTTCAATATCCTCCTAATTCAACGGTATAAATGCCGGAAGAAAATCTTATTCAGGAAAAGGAATAACTGTCGATTCCTCAAAAATTCTCTCAACTCCCAACTCACAAACCCACATGCTGGGTGGTATTGAATATTTGCAATTCATGATTCTGCTATACGTCTTCTGCGTAGAAGGTAACACTCCGAACAGGACATTTCACGCTCCAGTTACCCAGAATGACCTCAGCATGCCACTCACCCAGTTCTCTATCGAACACTATGTTAGACGGTATACAAACTTTAAGAATACAGGAATTGACATCGTCTGAAGATAATACTGATTGATTAATATCCTATTTTTCCATAAAATAACAGACTGAGGATCATCCGGTTTGAAAAATTTCCAGCTAGTTCCAAATTCGTTTGCCAGATTTTTGCATTCTTCATCGATTACTTGTGAAGTTTGCGCATCTGAGGCACCAACAGCAAGAGATGCAGGAGTGGGAGTAAATTTCACAGCACCTCTCATATAGTATATACCTTGCTGGGAGAGTCCGTTTCCCATCACCCCCTGGATGCCAAAAGTACATCCTCCAAGTAGTATAAGATATGACAGCAATGGTAATGTCTTAAAAGGTCTAATATGCTGTCCCATACGTACACGTGATTACCTCCGCCACTTATAACCCAGATTACTTTGTTTTTATTTTCGGATCAAGCAGAAATTTCATTGCCAGTAATTACAGCCGTTCACAAAAATAATATCCTTAGCACATCTCATATAAAACGGTTCAAACTCAGGTAGAATAAGCGCCATGTCTGGAGAGAAAAAAGTAACTGTCGTCGGCGGTGGGCTTGCAGGTTCAGAAGCCGCGCATCATATCTCTAAACTTGGTGTAAAAGTAAAACTTATAGAAATGAGGCCAGAGAAGTCATCCCCTGCGCACAATTCAAACGATCTGGGTGAGCTTGTTTGCAGCAATTCACTGAAATCAGACTCATTGGACAACGCAAGCGGAATACTGAAACAAGAGATGAGACACTTAGGGTCACTTGTGATTGAAGCCGCGGACAATACGCGCGTGCCCGCTGGAAAAGCGCTTGCTGTAGATAGAATAAAATTTGCCGAGTATATAACTCATGCAATTGAGGAAAACCAGTTAATTGAATTAGTCAGGGAAGAGTTTAAAGAAATCCCCGAGAATTTAAACGAGCCGTTAATAGTAGCAAGCGGCCCTCTTACGTCAGAGTCTCTTTCTGAAAGTATAAAGAAATTATCTGACTCTGATCACCTGTATTTCTATGATTCAATTTCCCCTATTATAGACGCCGAGAGCATTGATTACTCACTTGCATACAGAGCTTCCAGATACGAAAACGGCGATCAGGAAGAAGGCGACTACCTGAACTGTCCGCTTAATGAAGAGCAGTACTACAGACTGATAGATGAGCTTCTTGAAGCAGAGAAAATTGAGACCAGGGATTTTGAAAAGGGAATCTACTTTGAAAGCTGTCTACCTGTAGAAGTAATAGCTGAGAGAGGAAGAGATACTCTAAGATTTGGGCCCGCAAAACCCGTAGGGCTTAAAGATCCGAGGACCGGACAAATTCCGTTTGCGGTAGTTCAGCTTCGATGCGAAAACCAGGAAGCTTCAATGTATAATCTGGTTGGCTTTCAAACCAAGCTTAAATACCCTGAGCAGAGAAGAATTTTCAGAACTATCCCGGGTCTGGAAAATGCGGAATTTATGAGATACGGAAGTATGCACAGGAATACTTATATTAATTCTCCAAAACTGATGCTTCCCACTTTGCAGTTTAAAGACAATAACATGCTCTTTTTTGCAGGTCAGATTCTAGGTGTAGAGGGATATGTCGAATCAGCGGCCATGGGCATTATTGCCGGTATAAACGCCGCAAGTGTGATTCTAGACAAACCTCTTCTTGATATTCCCAGAGACACCGCTCTTGGATCGTTAATCAATTACATAACAGGCGCTGAAGTAAAAAACTTTCAGCCAATGAATATAAATTTCGGCCTATTCCCGTCTATTAAGGGTAAAATGCGCAAAGCTGAGAAAAAAAAGCTCACAGCAGATAATGCGTTAAGATCTATTTCAAACTTTATTCAGGCATAGGGTCGGCGAGTCTTCAAATGGGCATGCGTTCTCTCTAAGCTCCGGCAATAACTATGTATTTTCTCTCAAATACTTGACTTTTAAATCAATATGGACTAGTTTAAAATTATGTACGGAGATAGGGCAAAAATTCAGCTACCTGATAAAATTTACTTTAGAATCGGTGAGGTCAGTGATTTTACTGGTATCAAACCCTATGTGCTCAGATACTGGGAAAGCGAGTTTGACGAGATTAATCCGATCAGAAGAAAATCTCAAAGACTATATGACAGGGACACTATACATACTGTCATAAAGATTAAGAATATGCTCTACGAGCAGAATTTCACCATTGCGGGCGCAAAGAAAAAACTTAAAGAAGAAGCTAATCAAAAGAGAGTTAGCACAAAGGTTAATGTGCTTCTTCATGAAGTCCTTGCTGAGCTTAAATCAATCAAGCAAGAACTTGGATAATTCCATTCCAGGCTTTTTCCATTTATTATTAATCAAAAGTTTATAATCGGGGTGTAGCGCAGACTGGTAGCGCATCGGTCTGGGGGACCGGAGGTCGCCGGTTCAAGTCCGGCCACCCCGACCATTTCACCTTACATCTTTCATGTGCCGGTTTATTCATGTATTTTCTTAACCTTAAATATTTCTATTCTATTCGTAGATATTAAAAACCAATGCCTAAAAGAATATTAATCTCAAACGACGACGGAATAAATTCAGAGGGTATCCATAAACTGCATGAGACCCTTAAGAAACTGGGGGAAGTGTATGTAGTAGCTCCCGATAGAGACCAAAGTGCTGTAAGCCATTCACTTAGCCTATTCCGCCCGCTCAGGCTGGATAAAATTACGGAATATGTTTATTCGGTTGACGGAACTCCCACTGATTGTGTAAACCTTGCCATTAACGGCATTCTGAAGGATAGAAAACCCGATCTCGTAGTTTCGGGAATTAATAAAGGCGAAAACCTCGGGGACGACATAACCTATTCCGGGACTGTAAGTGCAGCAATGGAGGGAACTCTCTTGGGTGTGCCTTCAATCGCAATTTCGCTTGTCGGGAGAGTGGAATTTAATTTCGATAATGCACTGGAGCATGCTGAATCCATATCAAAATACGTTCTTGAAAGAGGGCTTCCCACCGACACCCTTCTTAATATAAATGTTCCCAACACTCCCGTGAGTGAGCACAAAGGGATTATGATTACCAAACAGGGAAAACGTCTTTATGATGAACCAATAGTGGAAAAAGTTGATCCGAGAGGAAAAAAATATTACTGGATTGGCGGAGATGAGCTTGGATATTTGGATATTGAAAAATCCGATATAGTAGCTGTCCGTGAAGGATATATTTCGGTCACCCCGATAAGCCTGGATTTTACAAACCATAATTTCCTTGAAACACTTAAGTCACATCTGATAAAGGTTAAAAAGTAATGCTTAGAAAACTATACGACTGGGTGCTAGGCTGGGCTGATACGAGATACGGAGTCCCCGCGCTTGCGGCAATATCTTTTGCGGAATCTTCGTTCTTTCCGATACCTCCGGACCCGCTCTTAATGGCGCTGTCGTTGGGAAAACCAAAAAAAGCGTTTTGGTACGCATTCGTATCCACTGTGATGTCTGTACTGGGAGGTATCGCAGGATATTTTATTGGCTGGGCACTCTGGGATATTCTAAGTGGATTCTTTTTTGCATATGTATTCAGCCCCGAATCGTTTAACTATGTCGGGTCTCTTTATAAACAAAATGCGTTCCTCGCAATTCTGGGAGCGGCTATAACGCCGATCCCGTACAAAGTATTCACAGTATCCGCAGGTGTATTCCATGTAAACCTGCTGTATTTGATAGTCGCTTCAGCATTAGGAAGGTCATCCAGATTCTTCATTGAAGCTGGACTAATTTACTTTTTTGGAGAAAAAATAAGGAGTTTTATTGACAAATATTTTAATCTTCTGTTTACAGTATTCTTTATATTAATAGTATTGGGAGTTTTTATTGTTAAATTCCTGTTAAAGAATTAGCGTAGGCTGAAGCTGTATGCTAAGATTATAAGGAGGTTTTATAAATGGGTGATTTTCATCAAACAGAAACAATCTCAACTCTTCACAGATTAAAGAAAGACAACGTTGAAAAGCTAGAAGAACAGTTAAAGGAATTTTCAGAAACCCGTCCGATTGCGCTTGTTCTCCCCTGCCTATACTCAGAGCTTCAAAGGGTTGCTCTGAAAAATATTGTAGAACAGCTCAAAGAAGTCAACTATCTCAATGAAATCGTAATCACTATTGGAAGAGCAAATGAGGAAGAATTCAAACACTCCCAGGAATACTTTTCAGTCCTACCACAGAACTGCAAACTCATTTGGGACGACGGGGAAAGAATACAGTCACTGTTTAATTTATTGAAAGAAAATGGCCTTGACGTAGGTGATCCTGGAAAGGGAAGAGCCGCCTGGATTGCATATGGATACGTGCTGTCAAAAGGTAAAAGCGAAGTCATTGCGCTTCATGACTGTGATGTACTTACCTATAATAGAGAACTTTTGGCAAGACTTTGTTATCCGCTGGCAAACCCGAATATGAACTATGAGTTTTGTAAAGGTTATTACCCGAGAGTAACTGACAGACTTTACGGTCGAGTGACTAGGCTTTTTATTTCGCCAATTGTCAGATCGCTAAAAAAAATAGTGGGTCATATACCGTTTTTGGTTTACCTGGATAGTTTCAGATATCCCCTGGCCGGCGAGTTTTCAATGAAGACCGACCTTGCAAGGGTCAATCGGATTCCCGCAGACTGGGGGCTTGAGGTAGGTTCATTAGCGGAAGTTTATAGAAATGTTTCTCTCAAACGTATATGCCAGGTGGATCTCGCCGACAATTACGAGCACAAGCACCAGGATGTATCTGCACATGATGCCCAGAGCGGCCTTCTCAAGATGTGCACCGACATATCTACATCGCTCTTTACAACATTGTCATCCGAGGGAGTTCAGTTTTCTGAGAACCTGTTTAATACACTTTATGTAACCTATCTGAGAAACGCACAGGACACTATTAAAATGTATAGCGACGATGCGGCGATTAACGGCTTGTTTTTTGACAGGCACGCAGAAGGACTAGCCGTCGAGACTTTCGTTCAGGGCATAAGAATCGCAAGCCAGAAATTCCTGGAGGATCCGCTGGGGTCGCCCACCATTCCTAACTGGAGCAGGGTGACATCAGCCATACCTGACTTCCTGGATCAGCTTGAGATAGCTGTCGAAGAAGACAATGCCTGAATTTGTAATATTTTCTGATCTGGACGGGACGCTTCTTGACCACCGAAATTATTCTTTTGAGCCTGCAAGTAAAGCGCTTGGATTAATAAGTTCAAAAAGCATCCCCCTCATACTGTGTTCGAGTAAGACCCGGAAGGAAATTGAGCTCTACAGAACACTGCTTGAGAATAAATTCCCTTTTATTTCAGAAAATGGCGGCGCGATATTTATCCCTGAA
>CBDUCG010000131.1:0-5809 GCA_965365595.1 uncultured bacterium | reverse complement strand
TCACAACGTAAGGAGCAGCATATTTCTCTGCGGGAAAGACCTCTCTGAAACCTTATTGATAATCCCAAGGACGATCGCCCTGACGCGCCGCTACCGGCTACGTGCAGGGGCGATACAGCAGGCTTAAGGAAAGCTGGGTATTTTAAAACCAACCCTTATGGGAAGGGCACAGATATAAAATGCGCAATGGAATACTCTACGTGTTGCGAAATGCAACCTGGACCTGGAGATCTCGAGTTAACACTCAAAGCCTGGTCGTCAGGCGATAAAGGCTGCGGTAAAGATCATAAAAATCTCAGTGGCAAATACTTCGAATCAAGGACTCTGATAGGTAACTACAAAGTCAACTGCAAGAAATTAGTCAAACAGGGAATGTGCGCTAAACGTACAGTCGGCTGACCAATTACCAGAAGGCTAAGAAATCAATCCTAAACATTTGACCTTAGCTGGGTGTCTTGCCTAAATAGAGTGTACAGGAAGCACTTGAGTATATATCAACACGGTGGAGGAAATTATATCCGTAATAAATTTCACGAACTACGTACTCATTCCATTTATAATTGCACGCCAGATTTTAGGGTCTGAAGCTTCTTTATCAGTAATTTTTATAGTTCCTTTGT
This sequence comes from uncultured bacterium, assembly GCA_965365595.1. Classification (GTDB taxonomy): domain Bacteria; phylum Desulfobacterota_D; class UBA1144; order Nemesobacterales; family UBA2774; genus CR02bin9. Next base: position 5,189 of record CBDUCG010000131.1, on the reverse strand, counting down.
CTAGGTTAGAAACAAATTTCTCAAGTGTACCGTCACTTGCGGATTTTACGCCTAGAAATTTTTTGTTCTTAACGGACATGTACTTAGGTAATCTATCATTTTCTACTACAAATCGAATTACATCTAAGGTTTCCTCATGCTCCATTAGATCCATGTGATTTTTAGCTTTTTTAAGATCGTATACTCTCTCATCATCCACCTGGGCCAACCTGGCTGCCCAGGCAGGAACAGTGCCGTCTCCGGGACCCCGGTCCTCTTTTTTAACCCTTATTGGCACCTTATCTTTTTTTGGATTGTAAGTGCTGCCGTCAATGTCCTTCCACCTTAGCTTAACAGGTGTTTTCTTTTCCTTAACTCCTCGAATATGGTAAATACGGTCCCTTACTGCTTTTGAAAGCTTCTTTGTAAACTCTTCTCTGGACTTCTTTGCATCTTTTATATATTGAGTGTTTATCCACCGGGGGAATCTGCTAAATGACGAAGAATCATATGGATCAACCTCGACATTTGGGTCGCCGGAATCCACCATTGGGTAATCAGTCAGGCCAAGTTTTGCCCCGTCTCTATTATATGTTTCCCTATCAAGGTACATAAATATATAGGGACCTGACATAGAACTCATAGTCTTTGCAAGCTCTCTTTTATCATATAACAGCAGATGTAGTTGCTTTTCCCCTTCGTAATATCGTTTAATATGACCGGAGTTAGCATAAAAAGGCGTTCCAACTGTAATAACTTTATCTATCCATTTGCTCACAGCGCCTGGAGTAAGGTTCAGCCCCTGAAATATATTCTGAAGATACTGTGTCGCTACAAGTCCTCCATGACTATGGCAGATAAGAGTGGTCTGAGAGAGCGGATTATCCAAACCTCTGGCCTCAACTAGGTCTCTAAACTCTTCCAGAAATTCCTGCAGCAGTTTTGCACATTCTTTAAGCGGGCGCCTCCAGTCAAATCCATATTCAAAATAATTGTAATCCCTTAGTCTGAAGTATTTTTTGGTACCGTCATAAACCACTATTAAGTAATCCAGCGCCCCATCTGCTCTTATGATATGACTGCCTTTATCGTGGCCGTTAGAGTCGATTTTTAATTTGTAAGCCTCTTTTTTGGGAGGAAATATATCTATATCTATCCAAACATCGTCATATTTAAATGAAACAGGTGAGGGTTTATCAAAACGCTTAGTGGTTCTTTTTAAAATAGAGCCCCCTCCTCCAGGAAGAAGTATTATAGTTTTATGCTCAGGATCATACTTATGTGCCAATCTATTGGCTTGCTCAAGATTTTTAATACTAAGTTCATCGTTCCTTACTCTGTGATATTCCATAAATCCCTCCCTTACTAATCGATCTTAGTATCTATTTACTAGCACTTACTTATTTCAAACTCTATGCAGCGCAGCCTTAGTAATTAAACAATTATCATTTTCGGATTAATTTGTAAAGACCTATTGAACTTGCTGCAGAGGACAGCGAAAAGTAAATAGCAAATATTCACAAGATCCCATTAATGAACGCATCAAATTATTCTATTTGATAATTATCAAACAGTTGGAACCTCCATATTTCTTTCAGCAAAAACAATTGCACCAAGACCGTCAACTGTTTTACTAACAGTTGTAGTTACACCATTTGATTGATTTGAAATAATTAAATACTTAGCCTTTTCTTCTTCCCCATTTAGTTCTATTACCGCCGGTTCGGCTATACGAATTCTAGATGATTTTTGTACTCCATATAGCACATTGTCGGGTTTGAAATCCAGAGCGCCCATCTTTCCGGGCAAATTATCAACGCTTGCTGGAATTACTGAGCCGGCTCCTGTATTTCTATTTAAAATTACAAGACCGTTAGCATCAATTGGTGTATTTAAAATTGTCCCGTCTGATGGTCTTACAGCTAAGCCGTTTCCACCATTACTAAATCCGGAAGGACCCCACAAAATCGACATCGGCATTATTGGGATCTATTATATAAAACCCTCATATTCGATTAAGAGTTCACTTTCCAGAGCTTCTTTCGAGCACCTTCTGCAAGTAGCAATATAACTAGGGATGACTATAGGTTACGGGGTGAAATCCCATGAATTATATCTATAAAAGTGGCTGCAGCCGACTAGAACGCACCCTCTTCGGAAGAGCCGCCTTCAGAAGTGATATTGTCCTCAATTCCAAGCTCTTCAAGTAGACGAAGGCGAAGCTCAAGCGCTTCAGGCGCACGACTCATAGGGAATTTGTCTACAGGGAACTTTTCAACCGCCTCTCTTAGTCCGAACAGGCTGTGATCGGAGGCAGCCGAAATTACTCTTACAAAAGTATCGTGAATTTCAGCTTCAAGGTCTATAAAATCGATGTAAACATGAACCGGAGGAGTGCACATAACGGTCAGCGGACTGCACAAAACATCTCTTCCCCTTATTTGCGTGTGGTCGGCAAACGGGGTGGGCGCGTGCAGGTACCACTCTACCTTGTCTTTGTGCTTAATAAACTCTTCCATAAATTCTTCAACGCTGTTTATCATCAGAAGACCTCAATTAATGTGAAATATATATTCTATAAGTGGATATTAAGTATGCTTGGAGATAATATTTTTGCAAATAGTTTTGACAACTATTTGTCAAGAAGATTCAAAATTGAATAAATCATGTATCAGCACCTTCAAACAGGTCGCTTTCTGGCGGGATTCTTGTTGGCACCTGATTTTCAACAGGCGGGATGGTCTGAAGATAAATATATATAGATCTCAGCTCAAAAAAGCTAAGCTGTGAGTAAACGTTAACAGGCATTGGAGTAGTCACCTGTTTTCCTTCAGCAAAATGTTTATTGCCACGGAATATCTCAATAAATTGATCTTCAGTCAAGTTACCCAGTCCTGTTTCCGGATCAGGTGTAAGATTAGGCGCAAAACTTACTCCCCACCTGCCGACCCATATTGTTGCATCTGTTGTGTAAAAAGCCTTGTCCGCCTCACCTGCTATGATTTCAGTGTAGGGAAGATTAGGGAGCGGCTGATCTTCAGGGTAGCCGGAGAGATATCTATCCTTATCAGGTTTATAGCCAAGAGTAGTTTTAACTTTAGGTGTATGACAATGGGAACATCCTCCCATCTCTACGAGCCTCTTTCCTCTCTCAACGTTGTATTTCTTGTATACTTCCTCCTGATCATCAGCTTTAACCGGAGACCTGGGTTCGAACTCGGCCTTTGTTCCGCAAGATATCAGAATAGCTATTAATATAAGGGACAAAATGACTTCGCTCAATGCTATAGAAAAAATGAATTTATTTTTACCAATCCTCTGCATCCTGAATCTCATTATACCAAAGAATGGGGCTTTTAAGAACATGTAAAGTTTCAGAAAACCATTCAGGACATCGAAGTCAAGAGCGTAAAATTCAATTATTTACCTGAACTTAATTCAACAACAACCATATATAAGTTTATTTAAAATACCCGATATTGTTAATATAATAATGATTTACATCCTTATACTAGGCTCAGCAAGCCCTACTTCTAACTAAAGGAGGAATTTGGAATATTTAGGAAGAAAACTGTATTAACAGCTATTTTTTCAGTTTTATTGAGTTTCGGACACATCGGAGGCTGCGACGGTTCGAGCAGTGACTCCAGAGATGGCGGCAACGGCGGAGACGGAGACAATTCCGCTTAAATTCAGAGTATGATCAATAACTACATCGACAATATCGTAGTAGACACTTATGACCTTCTTCAAGAGAGAACAATGGCGTTTAGAATTACTACAGTGAATCTTGAATCAGCACCGACAGCGGAAAACCCGGAAGCTGCCAGAGAAGCATGGATTTTATGTAGAATTCCATGGAAGAAAAGTGAGAGCTGGCCGTTCGGACAGTAGATTACAAGCTCCCGGATTGGAGATTTTTGATCGGATCATCTATATATTACGGTCTTAATACCAACTCAAACAGACCCGAAGACGACCTGGACGGCGTAGACCCCCCACTCCTGCTAGTAGATGTACACACTATTCTTCAGCACGACAGGTGGAGAGGAAGCGGAGTGGTTATATATGGATATCTCTGGTACGCGGATGAAATATCCGAGAGAAACGCGAGGCTGCCAAACAACTCTGAAGCCCTTAGAACAGCGGTATCCGACAACGCTCTGGCCGCATGGGGAGAGCTCGGCTACAACATCAACACATATGTAGGTCTTGATTATCTCCACCGCCTGGAGCCGTTTGCAAGGGTCGACTACTACGATACGATGTACAACTCCAGAAAACACTGTTTGATAATCCGAGGTTTGAAAGAACCGTTCTCACCGGAGGACTATCATATACATTCGCAAATTCTGTATTTGTTAAGCTTGATTACGGATAAAGTATAATAGCCATAATAGCCGCTTCAAATTTAAGAAACAAGAGTACCGTAAATCTGGCGTGGGGATTGTGGTTTATTAAAAGATAATTATTTCAAATTTGCCGGGGCGAGGGAAATATGGTTATAAATTTTATTATATAGAGTGTTCCCTCTATTAGCCGTCACCCGGCTTCCGGCTTTTCTTATAAAGTTAGTCTTTCTTGTCAGGGTTATCGATGACAAAACCGGTATGAAGCAAATAGATAATTCTGTTAATATTGTGATGGACGCTCACGTATTTGTCCTCAAGCTGTGACTGCGCAAACTCAAGCCAGTCTATCATAACATCTGTCATGGGCACATTTCTCTGCTGGGCTTTAGTTTTTACCAGCTTTTCCAGGTCTTCTATTGCTATGCCGAAAAGCTCCCACTCTTTTTCCCTGCCAGTTTTCTCTGTTTGCTCTGTTTTCTCATTCTCACTCATGATTTATCTCCTTGTAGATATAAATTACAGGTTTTAATGTTACCTGATATGCGGATTATATTAAGCTGCAGGGATAATTATGAATTGCTTATATTTTGTGTGCAACATATACTATTATTATAATGGAAAGAATAATTTTAACACTGTTCCTGATAGTAATCCCTTTTCTGGCGCCGATTTCTTTTGCTCAAACAATAGACTACGGCGCAAATACAATGGCTGCTCACCCGGAGTGGTACATAGAAGTTTCGGAATGGAGCGTTTACGCCACATGGAGCGCGGTTGCGATTATTCATCACGTTACAATAGAGAACAAAAGCAATATTGAGTACAAAGATATAAAGGTAAGGGTCAGCTACAGCTCCG
>CBDUCG010000130.1:0-5830 GCA_965365595.1 uncultured bacterium | reverse complement strand
TACAATCATAACAGGCTCTAGAAGAGATGTAAGAGTTGAAACCATAGTTTCTACCTGCTGATCATAAATATCAGCAACTTTAGAAAGCATCGCTTCCATTTCTCCGGTCTGTTCGCCTACTGCAATCATACGTGTTACAAGCGGGGGGAATACGCCGCTTTCTTTAAGAGGCTGAGCAAGACTGGCGCCTTCTCGGACATTAACTCTTACTTCCTGAAGGGTTTTGCCGTAGACTTTATTCCCCATCACAGCTTCTCCGATTTCAAGCGCGTCCAAAAGCGGTATACCGCTAGACAGCAATGTCCCCAATGTGCGCGTAAACCTTGAAATTACTACCATTGAAGTGAGTCTGCCGAATACCGGTACTTTTAGCATTAAGCGGTCAAAAAACATCTGCCCCTTTTCCGTTTTATTAAAACGGTATGCGCCGTAGGCAAGTATTATTATGAATATCAGAATGAATAGAATGTAGTTATTTAAAAAGTCACTCACTTTGATGAGAATCAGAGTCATAACGGGGAGAGAGCTTGAGCTCTCTTCAAAAATCTTGGCTATTCTAGGAATTACATAAGTCATTGTAAAAAAGAGCACCCCACCACCGATAAAAAACATGAACATGGGATATATAAGCGCTCCCCTGACTCTAGAGGTAAGGGCGGCTTGTGTTTCTAGGAAATCCGCTAGTCTCAGCAGCACAATATCCAACGTACCGCTCGCTTCACCGGCTCTCACAATATTTATGTAAAGGTCCGAAAATACGTTTTTATGCTCACTAAGCGCGTTTGCAAGTGAGCTACCCTCACTTACTCTTTCCCTGACTTCTGCAAGCACCTGACCTAGCCTGGCATCTTCTGTTTGTTCAGAAAGAGCGCTCAATGAAGCTTCAAGAGGCAGTCCCGCGGATATTAATGTCGAAAACTGTCTGGTAGTTACCGCAAGCTCGGATATTTTGATACTTTTAAACGGGTTAAAGCTTCTGGATTTGCTCTCTTTCGCCTCATTCAGGGAAGAAAGAAAGACTCCCTGGCGTTTTAACTTCTCGGTTGCACTTTTAGGAGATTCGGCATCAATAACACCTTGAACCGATTTCCCGCTCTCGTCTATGGCTTTGTACTTATATACTGGCATGTTTATTAATTATTATACGTTTGTCAGTTGAAAATGTAAGAATGAGTTTTAGACTAAGAACTAATATTTTCTTCTTCCGTAACTCTCATTACCTCGTCAATTGAGGTTAATCCCCTTATTATATGGTCAGCCCCATCCGTTCTTAAAGTTGTCATTCCGTGCTCTATCGCTTTTCTCTTTATCTGTCCGGAATCTACATTTCCTAAAGTCAGGTTTCTAATATCGTCGTCAATAAGGAGCATCTCAAATATAGCGGACCTCCCGCTATACCCCATATCGAAGCATTTGTCACATCCTTTGGCTCGGTAAAGGATTCCATCTTGAAGCTGCTTTCTTTTAATCCCGATTTTTCTGAGCTCGTCGTCGGATGGTTCATATGCTTCCTTGCATGAGTTGCAGAGGAAGCGGAGTAGTCTCTGAGCGATTACAGCCATTAGAGAAGACGCGACCAGAAACGGCTCTATTTCCATGTCTATAAGTCTCGTTATCGCACTTGCCGAATCATTGGTATGGAGGGTTGAAAAAACAAGGTGTCCGGTTAGTGACGCATGTATTGCTATATCTGCTGTTTCTCTATCTCTTATCTCACCCACAAGTATTACATCCGGGTCCTGACGGAGTATTGATCTCAGACCATTAGCAAAAGACAGATTTACCTTGGAATTGACCTGTATCTGATTAATCCCTTGAATCTGGTATTCCACTGGGTCTTCTACGGTAATAATTTTCTTATCCGGTGAATTAATTCTTTCAAGCGCTGCGTATAAACTTGTCGTTTTTCCGCTACCCGTAGGTCCGGTGACCAAAATAATTCCGTGCGGGCGGCGTATAAGACCCTCAACCACTTTAAGCTTTTCACCTTTAAGCCCCAGGTCTTCCAGGCTGAGCAGAACCGAAGATCGGTCTAGTAACCTCATTACCACACTCTCACCCCATGTAGTGGGCACTGTGGATATACGGACATCCACGTCGCGGCCAGCAACTTTTACTCTAATTCTTCCATCCTGAGGTTTTCTCTTTTCAGCAATATCAAGCTCGGCCATAATTTTTACTCTTGAAATAACGGATGCCTGAAGTTTCTTGGGCACTGAAGTAATTTCATGGAGAATTCCGTCTTTTCTGAATCTTACTGAAACTTCTTTCTCGAAACACTCTAGATGTATATCGCTTGCTTTCTCCTTCACAGCCTGAAACAATAGAGAGTTAACAAACCTGATAATAGGAGCTTCATCGTCAGCGTCTAAAAGGTCCTTAGGTTCATGAATGTCATATTCGGTAATATCTTCTGAATCGTCCTCAATACTATCCGCCATTTCTTTGTCGCGCTCGTACACGCGGTTAATGCTGTTAACTACTACATGATCCAGCGCAAGCACGGGCTCAATCTCACATCCAAACAGAGATTTGATTTCGTCCAAAGCATACAAGTCCAGAGGCGGTGCGAATGCGATAACTATGCTGTTTTCTTTTCTTTGATAGGGAATTAACCTGTATTTTCTGGCAAAGCTAATAGGAAGAACTTTGACAAGCTCGGGATCTATATCTTTCTCGGAAATTGTGAGAATATAGGGAAATTCATAGAACTGTGAAAGTACATCAAGCACCTCTTCGTCATCAAGAACATGAGAGCTTAAAAGAGCTTCTTCTACACTCTGTCCGTTTTTAGATAAAATTTCGTCTATTTTAACTAGAGCCTTGGGGTTTTTTTCGCTAATTATTTCTTCAATGCTTTTCATGATTAAATTACCGTTTAGTTTGGGTCTTCCCTGTTAAATCCTCTTTCCTGAAGAAGCATGTTTCTTCTTTGTCTTTCTTCAAGAATTCTCTGCATATCAATTTCGTTCTCAACGATTCTAGGAGTTAAAAGTATCATTAGATTAATTTTCTGGCTCTGTCTCTGTTTGAATTTAAACAGATTTCCCAGGACTGGAATGCTTCCCAGTACTGGAACCCTGTTTTGGAGCACGCTTTCTCTGTCTTGAACAAGTCCTCCAATTACAATGGTCTGACCGTTTTTAACTACTACGGCTGAATCAGCTGTTCTGGTTGTAGTGGCAATACCAAACTGGGCGGTATTAAGCCCTGCAACCGGAGCGTCTCTGATAGCCGATACCTCGGTAAGTATGTTGAGGTTCAGGAAATCCCCCTCACTAATTTGCGGGGTTATGGAAAGCCTGATACCAACAGGCTCTCTTTCAATTGTCTGAACTGTTACGCCGCCGTCGCCTACAGTGCTTCCCGTTGGAAACGGAATAACGTCAGCAACAATAATTTCAGCGGGTTCATTGTCTGTAGTTATGATGCTTGGAGTAGATAGTACATTAACATCTGTAAGTGAAGTAAGAGCCTGAAAGAGTGCTGTAAATGATGGGATTGGTGGAATTGGTCCGGATCCGTCGGGATCGACCTCTTCTCCAATAACACCTAAAAAGAGACCCGACAAACTGCCAACCAGGTTAGCAGAGGCTTCCGGATTAGCAGCTACGCCTAATAAACTTGGAACACCCGGTAAAATTGTTCCACCAAATCCAAGCGTGCTGTCATTAACCGTAAATCCTATACTCAGATTAGTCCCGAATGATCTGATTTTATCCAGACTGACTTCTAAAATCGCTGCTTCTACAAAAACCTGCTTTCTTCTGACATCAAGTTCATCGATTACGTCTTTAATTTCTTCATATTCCCTTCGTGATCCAATAATAATTACAGAATTTGTTGCCGGGTCTGCGGTTATCCTGACAGTTTCAGTTTCCGCCACAACTGTGGCGCCACGGCCGCCTGTATTCTGTCTTGATATAGTTTGTCTGGTCTGTCCTTGCCCAAATGTGGAGCCTCCTGTCGTACCTCCCCCAAAAGCAGATCCTCCACCAAATCCTGAGGTTGTTTGTGTTCTATCAATACTTCCACCACCAAAACCGCCTCCACCGCCTCCAAATAGAGCCGACAGTACGCTTACGATTTGCTCGGCATCGGCATTTAGTACGCGAACTACAAATATACCTTCCTGAATTTCATCTGTTTTTACATCGAGTATTTCAATAACCGCTTTAATCTTCGCCATATCGCTTGGATATGCAATGATTATAAGAGAGTTTGTTCTTTCGTCAGTGATTACTTTGAAACTCACAGGGGAAGATTCTTGGGTAGACTGAGTTGTAATTGCAGGGGCGTTTTGTGTTGTCTGATTACGTCTTGAAGTTCTACTTCTAGCGGCACTTCTTCTCGTTGCTGTACGGGATGCTCTTTGTGCTGCCGTTCTGCTAGCTACCGATGAGCTACTGCCTGAACCGCTAAATATTTCGAGTAACTTAGTTGCTACTTCTCCTGCATCTGCATTCTTTATCTTTATAAATTCGATTTCGGTTTCGACGTCGAAGTTCTCTATTATTTTTAATATTCTGTTTAAGTTATCAACTCTTTCTATGATTATTAGTGTATTTGTGGCGGGATAAACAACTATATCTCCCTCACGAGAAATTAGAGGCTTGAGTATATTGGCGACCTCGCTGGCCTGTACATTCTGTAGTTCCACAAGCCGTGTTATGAAACCATCTGAAGGATCCGCATAATTTGTGCCGATTTCTGTAGGTATATCCTGAAACTTTATATCACGTTTCGGAACAATTATGTTCGCACCATCTTTCTTGACCACTGAAAAGCCGTTTAGACTCAGAATAGTTTCAAATAACCTCATCGCATTTTCGCTTTTAAAACCACTAGGCGCGATTACGGTTATCTTTTTGCCCTTAACAGATTCGTCAAGAATAAAATTCTCTCCGGTAATTTCACTTATTGTCTGGATCAAGTCCTGTACATCCATCTCAGATTGCAGGTTAACAATTTCTCCATCTGTGACTATTATTTCTGATTTAGTACTTTCTTGCTTGTTTTCAGTTTTAGGTTCCGGGCTTTTAGCTGGCTGAGTTCCCCCGTTCTGCCTGCTGCGTAAAAATTCCTCTCTTTGCTTAAGCCTCATCTGACGTCTTTTTTCACGTTCCTGTTGTCTTTCCATTCTTGTTTTTTGCTCAGGATTATTCTGGGTCTGGACATTGCGATTAAAGGTTCCCTCTTCTGAGGTTTGAGCGACAGTTTTGGTATCGTTTAGATCGTCAAGTGAAGAATTATAATTGTTTGTCCTCTTTGTATTATCATTGACAGGAATGTCAATGTATTCATCTATTACTATTTCGTCATTTTTCAGTCCGTTTAATTGTTTGATATCAGCGACGCTCACTCCAAATTTGTCTCCTATAGTGGAAAGAGTGTCGCCTTCTTCTATTTTATAACTAATATCGTTATCATTAATTACTGAGTTGTAGGACTCCTCTTGTAACTCCTGAGTCTGAGCGGCATTTTCCTGAATAGCAGGTCCTTCGTTGCCAGTATTTATATAAACGTAAAGAGTTAATAAAAAACCAAGTATAAGAATATTGATGAGAAATCCTTTCATTATGTAATCCTCTCCATTTTAAATACGGTACTCATAGTAATTCTGTCTCATTGAAGGTCATATCTCACACCATTTGTTAAGTCAAGATAAACTTTCTTCATTTGACTGTATATTGATAAGAATATTGTTGCCCCGCTCTTGTAAAATCGATTGTAAAAGATCTTTGGTCTCTGAGTTCTTCAAATATTCCAAGCGCTCTTTCTATATCGTTGAGTTCCACGTTATTTATTTTGTGTAGTGTATCGCCGTTTT
>CBDUCG010000129.1:0-5835 GCA_965365595.1 uncultured bacterium | reverse complement strand
TGTAAAAGCGCTTAGCGATTACTGCTGCACATCGGCCAATGCGGTTCAGATTGTAAATTCCATACCCGAAGATAAAGAGATACTTTTCCTTCCGGATATGTTCCTTGGAGCATATGCCGCCAAAGTGACAGGTCGAAAGATAGACATATGGCCCGGTGAGTGCCACGTGCATGCGGGGATAAGAAAGCAAGATATAGAAGAGATGCAGGACTCTCATCCGGATGCCGAGATGATTGTTCATCCTGAATGCGGATGTACAACAAATTTGCTCTATCAGACTGAGAACGGTAGTTCTGTAAATGGTAACGGCAACGGAAACGGCCACGGCCATAATCCGATAAAGTTTTTGTCTACGGGCGGAATGATAAAACATGCTAAAGAATCACATTCCAAAGAATTTATCATAGCCACAGAGACCGGAATGCTTCACAGATTGAGAAAAGATAATCCGGATAAAAAATTCATACCCGCAAGAGAGAACGCGGTATGTAAATACATGAAAATGATTACAATGACAAAAGTGTTAAAATCGCTTGAAGAAGAAATTTATGAAGTTAAAGTCCCGATTAATACCGCTCTTAAGGCGAAGAAAGCTATCGATAGAATGCTTGAAGTTACAGGCTAGTACCCCTGAGTGAATCCCCCGGGTCTTCTGGGGTCAGATGCTCCGTACATATAATTACCCTTTTTCATTATGCTCTCGGCAACTCCTATTGTCCTTCCCACTTCAACCTTGTGCCCCATCTCTGTCAGAATTCTGATAGTATTTCCGTTTAAACCTCTTTCCACGTGAATCTCATCTGGAAGCCATTGATGATGAACCCTAACGGCGTTAGTAGCCTCGGCAATATTCATATCAAAGTCGATCACATTTAAGATTATCTGAAGCACGGTGGTAATGATTCTGCTGCCGCCGGGACTTCCTGTAACAAGAAAAGGTTTTCCATTTTTCATAACAATTGTAGGGCTCATTGAGCTCAGCATTCTTTTCTCTGGCTCGATCGAGTTCAACTTGCCGCCAATCAGACCGAATGCATTAGACGTGCCCGATTTTGCGGAGAAATCGTCCATCTCGTTATTAAGAATAATCCCCGTTCCCGGAACAGTGAATTTTGAACCATAGCTGAAATTCAATGTATATGTATTTGAAACTGCATTTCCCATACTGTCCATGACTGAAAAATGGGTTGTGTTGATCCCCTCGTTCATCATGAGACCACCGGGATTTATTTCTTTACTAGGCACGGCTCTCTCGGTATTAATTCGCTCTTTAATGGATTTCGCATAAGTCTTAGATGTAATCTCTTTAACAGGTATGGGTGCGAAATCGGGGTCACCAAGGAATTTCGAACGGTCGGCAAATGCATATTTCATTGTTTCTGTAATAAGGTGAATTGTCTCAGCTGTGTTGTGACCAAAAGAAGAAATTGGAAATTGTTCAAGAATATTTAACATTTGTACCAGATGAACTCCGCCTGAGCTGGGTGGAGGCATCGAATATATTTTATAGCCTCTGTAATCTCCTTTAACCGGATTCCTAACAACCGGTTCATATTTTTTAAGGTCTTCTTTTGTAATCAAGCCCCCATTCTGATTCATAAATTCTGAAATTTTCTCTGAAATCTCGCCCTCATAAAATGCTATGGGCCCGTTTTTAGAAATTTGCTTTAAGCTCCAGGCCAGGTCGCTTTGAACAAGCAAATCCCCCTCATCATAAGGCTCGCCATTTTTCTTGTAAAAGATTTTCATACTGGAGGGGGACTTCTGCATTCGGTTTTTAGCCTGAATCAGAGAATTTCTCAAGTCCCGGTCTACCGGGAAGCCGTTTTCCGCAAGTGCAATTGCCGGCTCAAGCGCGCGCTCAAGAGATATCGTTCCATATTTTTCAAGTGCTAAAGCAAGTCCGGCAACTGTCCCCGGTACGCCTGATGACAGGATGCTGTACCGAGATTTCTCCTTATGAACGTTGCCGTATTTATCAAGAAACATGTCATGGCTGGCTTTTAAAGGAGCCTTTTCACGGTAGTCAATTGTGACGACTTCATTGTTTTCTTCCAGATAAACCAGCATAAAGCCACCGCCGCCTAAATTGCCGGCTCTGGGAAACGTTACGGCAAGCGTAAATCCTATGGTAACTGCAGCGTCTACCGCATTTCCCCCTTCTTTAAGTACCTCAAGCCCGGCCTCAGTCGCATATCTGTTTTCTGTTGAAATCATAGCGTTTCCGGCCACAACCGGATGGAACCTTGCTTTCCCACGGTAGGTGGGATCAGTCTGCGCAAGTGATTGTGTAGATGACGCAACTATAAATATAAGGACCAGAATAAATCCTGATAAGCTTTTTGGGATTAACATTAAAAGATAGGATATATAGAGGTATTAAATTTTACAACAGCACTACTTTAGCTATGTTAAATAACGGAATTATAAAAACGGGTCCGGATTAGCTGTTCATCATGTTGAAAAATTCTTTATTGGATTTAGTGCCGCTCATTTTATCGAGCAGGAATTCCATGGCTTCTGTTGTGTTCATAGGGTTGAGTACTTTTCTCAGTAGCCATACTTTGTTCAGCACTTCCTCGCTCAGCAGAAGCTCTTCTTTTCTTGTTCCGGAGCGCTGCAGATCAAGGGCAGGGAACACTCTCTTGTCCGCAAGTCTTCGGTCGAGATAAGCTTCCATGTTGCCGGTTCCTTTGAATTCCTCAAAAATCACTTCGTCCATTCTGCTTCCGGTGTCGATAAGAGCCGTTGCTATAATTGTCAGGCTTCCGCCTTCTTCGGTATTTCTTGCCGCTCCGAAAAATCTTTTAGGCCTCTGTAGCGCGTTTGCTTCCATACCGCCTGAAAGAACCCTGCCGCTGGCAGGTGTAACAGTGTTGCTAGCTCGGGCAAGCCTCGTTAGACTGTCCAGAAGAATAACAACGTCTTTTCCGTGCTCTACAAGCCTCTTTGCTTTCTCAATCACCATATCAGATACCTGTATGTGGCGCTGCGCAGGCTCATCAAATGTAGAGCTTACAACTTCTCCTATAACAGAGCGGTCCATGTCCGTTACTTCCTCAGGTCGCTCATCAATTAGCAAGACTATTAAAACCACTTCAGGGTTATTTTGAGTGATTGCATTTGCAATTCTCTGGAGCAGTACTGTTTTACCAGTCCTCGGAGGAGCTACTATCACGGCTCTTTGCCCCTTACCGATAGGAATAAACAAATCCATTACTCTGCTGCAAAATTCTTCCGGGTCGTATTCCAATTCAAGTTTTTCTTCAGGATGAAGCGGAACAAGGTTTTCAAATGCTATTCTTTCCCTGCAAACTTCAGGAGAATCAAAATTTACTTCCTGTATTTTTAAAAGTGCAAGATTTTTCTCGCCTTCTCTCGGAAGACGTACCTGACCGCCTACTGTATCACCAGTCCTCAGGCTAAATGAACGAATCTGGGATTTGGATACGTATATATCATCGGGTCCCGGAAGGTAGCTGTATTTTGGAGACCTGAGAAAACCATAGCCTTCTGATAGTATCTCAAGAACGCCTTCTGCGAAAATTACACCTTCTTTTTCACTCTGCGCTTTGAGAATAGCGATGATAATGTCCTGCTTCGTCATACGGGAAGCTTCTTCAATTTCAAGTGCCCTTGCCATCTTCATCAGTTCTACGCTCTTTGTATTTCTCAGATCGTTTAGATTCAGAAAATGAGTTTCTTCAGTAGTTACTTTTTCGGCAGGTTTTTCCTGCGCTTTTTTTGCTCTAGCCATTAGTGTTAAATTCCTTGACCTATATATTTAGGATTTTGTTCAAAATCAAATTACGAAATTTTGGAATTGAGTATCAGTTCTCTTTGAGTTGCGATGAAAGTTAAAAACAATAATATTATGTATCTCAAAGAACTATTTTGTCAAGTGTGTTTTTTCAGGGAATAATTCATTCCTCTTTGTGATATAATAATTTCTATCAATACAGTATACAGGAAATTATTATACATAGGATTATGATTAATCAAAATACTTATCAAGGAGCTATGATGAATTCTGGAAAAATTTACTTAAAAATTATCACAGGCCTGTTTATAATGAGTACTTTAACGTGGGCCCAATTTAGCGCTGCCTCAACCGGCTCTAACAATACCGGGCTGAATGATACAAGTCATGAGGCTAGCGAGCTTGCTTCGGCCCCGCCACTTCTTTTCGAAGTAGAATTGACATCTATATCCGGTGAAATTTTCATTAATCCCAAATATACAGGCAAAATCAATTCAATCAGAACCTTAAATAGAAATCAGCTCCTTGGAGAAAAAGTTGAAATTACTACAAGGACTCTAACAGACAGCTGGAAGAAACTGGAAATACCTGCAAGTTTAACAGGCGCTTTTGGTCTTGTTATATCCGGTACTGAAGGAATTGTTAAAATTACCCTTCCTCAGCAAAAAGCCGTCTCAGGAGTCGGCACTCTGAAATCAATAAGTGAACTGTTTATTGAATTCGGCTCACTAAACGCCACTTTCACTTTCCCGGCGTTAAATGTTCTCGAGCCGAGCGGTTTTGAAATCGGAATTTTAAACACTGCTAACAATACTTTTACAAACGGTGAAATAATTGCGCTCAAAAATGATCAGGCAGCCGTGCTGTTTCAGAACCTTTCTTCATCGGTAGTAAACAAGGACGGCATGATTCGGATAAGCCTTAAAAAACCTGACGGTACATTTGTTAACTCCGACATTCCTGCCTGGGGTTATAATATTGTGGTTTCCGAAACTGATACGGGTGTGCCTGCTCCAATCACGGCAGAGGTGTTCGGACTTCCCGACGACACACAGATAAAATTTAATTTTGTTTCGCTAAGCGGGCAGATTATAAACCCGTCTTCAATAACTTTGACAGTAGGCGAGATTAATCGTGGTAACAGTATTTCTTCTATAACTACCAAGATCGGAGGGCCACAGCCTATTACAGTTACAGTGAGCAAGTTGGACAATTAGGCTGTCAATATCCTTGCTAATTTTTGGGTGATGTTATAAAATTCTAATATAAGGTTTTCATTATATTAATCGGATAATTTTCAAAGAGGTGAACGAACTATGTCAGGACATTCTAAATGGGCTAACATAAAACATAAAAAAGCTGCGGTTGATGCCAAGCGCGGTAAAGTTTTCACAAAGCTTATCCGAGAGCTTACGGTTGCTGCAAAACATGGCGGAGGGGATACCGAATCCAATCCGAGGCTAAGGACTGCAATAAGTACGGCCAAGAATGCCAACATGCCCAATGATACCATTGACCGGGCGATCAAAAGAGGAACGCAGGAAGTAGGCGGGGACGATTTTCATGAACTTATGTATGAAGGTTACGGCCCCGGTGGAAGCGCTGTACTTGTACAGACGCTTACGGACAACAAAAACCGCACAGTTGCCGATGTAAGGAGAATTTTTACCAAACACGGCGGCAGTCTTGGGGAGAACGGATGCGTTGCCTGGATGTTTCATATGAAGGGCCGTATTGGTTTTAATAAGGAAAATGTAGACGAAGATCAGATTTTTGAGATTGCTCTAGAAGCAGGGGCAGATGACGTGATTACAGAGGATAATGAGCTTGTTGTGGTAACCCCGCCTGAAGCGTTTGAAGATGTTAAAAGTGCAATTGAGGCGTCAAGCCTGCAACATGAATCCGCAGTTATTACAATGATTCCGGAAAACAGCGTCAAGATTGACGGTAAAGAAGCTGAACATATGCTTCGTCTTATGGAAGCTCTTGAGGATAGTGACGATGTTCAGAACGTCTATTCAAATTTTGATGTTCCGGACGAACTTATAGAAAGCATGGCATAATATGAGGGTAAT
>CBDUCG010000128.1:0-5851 GCA_965365595.1 uncultured bacterium | reverse complement strand
AGAAAATTTATGGACGACATGCTTGAAGCAGGGCTTGCATCCAGAATTGAAAACCCAACCGGTCAGCCATACATATATGTAACCGAGCCCTTTTATCTGCTATCGCGCAGTGAGCAGGCATCAATAATGAATGCTATTTGGCATTATTACATCACAGAAGACAGAAGTGTTGATGTGCTTACAATTTACGATAATAACACTGGAAATGAGATAGGCTCATTCGGCAGGAAAGGTCTGCTTATGCTGGAGTGAGTCAATGTGCGGCCGTTTTGTAAAAACTAGTACCAGGGAAGAGCTCAGCAGGCGGTTTGGTTTTGATGATGTGCCTTGCGGTGACCTGTTTGAACCACGTTATAATATAGCCCCGTCTCAAATCCATCCAATCCTGATTGTATCGGAAGACTATAGAAAAGTGAGTCCGATGAAGTGGGGATTGGTCCCGTATTGGGCAAAAGACCCAAAGATAGGGTGTAAAATTATCAATGCCCGTGCGGAAGGTATTGAAGAGAAGCCCAGTTTCAGAACTCCACTTATGAAGAGACGCTGCCTTGTCATGGCTGACGGTTTTTACGAATGGCATAAGCAGGACAAAAACACTAAAATTCCTTATCTCTTTAAATTTAAATCAAGCGAGCCCTTTGCTTTCGCCGGACTGTGGGATTTGTGGGAAAAGGGAGATCAGCTATTAAAAACATTTACAATTATTACAACCGCTCCAAACGATCTTATGGAGCCAATACATAATAGAATGCCGGTTATATTAAAGCAATCCGATGAGGGGAAGTGGCTTGATCCGGAAATAATAGAGCCGAAATACATACTGTCTCTTCTAAAACCATACGACTCAGACGAAATGGAATGTTTCAAAGTATCCACTATCGTCAATTCTCCTAAAAATGACATTTCTGAGTGCATTCATCCAATTGATTAATTAAGCGGTATAACTTATAGAACGAATATTCAATTTGAGTTAGATAAAATTCATTGAATTTACAGAATAGCACTATAAATTTATACCCATAAAACATAAAAAAACGGAGATATAAATGCTTAGAATTATATTTATAGTGGTAATAATATTGTTAATAGCAATACAGTTTGTACCTGTAAACAAGATTAATCCACCTGTAACTGGGGAGATAAAGGCGCCTGAAAACGTAATGCAGATTCTTAGGACATCATGTTATGATTGCCATTCAAACGAGGCAAAATGGCCTTGGTACTCAAATATCGCTCCCGCATCATGGCTGGTAGCTTATGACGTAAAAGAAGCAAGGGAGCATATCAATTTTTCCGAATGGCAGTCGTATAGCGCGGAAGATAAAGCCGATGATATAGAAGAAATCTGGGAAGAGGTAAAAGAGGGCGAAATGCCTCTTTGGTACTATTTAATATTACATAGCGAAGCAGAGCTATCTGAGAATGATAAAGTTATATTAAAAGATTGGGTCGATAGCGGCGGATCTTAAGTTAATCTTACAAATTATGGGGTCAAGAAACGATCTCTATTCGGTTTTTGTTCTTTCTTTAAATAGCTGTCTAAGACTTTCTTCACTCTGATATATAACGGTCAACATACATTCGTTGTTTGTGCCTCTGAGCACAAGCTGTATGTCCGTATTTGGTAAATCCCACTGGGCTGCATACAGCAAATCTCCGTTACATACCGCGTCACCTTTTTCCTCGGGGGCAAATGTTTGGTAAGGGTCCAGTGACTGCTCTGTGTCTATAACCGGTCTTCCGTTAACTTTTGTTAATTCTTCTTTTATTTCTTCATATTTTTCTATGTAATCGTTGTTTGTTTCGGGTTTAGTTATGAAGAAAAACGCGCCTCGTATAAGTTCGTCATTGTTGAAAGTGTAACCGATTTGTGTCTGCATTCCGAGTATCACGGTGCTGTAATCCAGCGTGTTATCCGACTCTAGTTCGGGCTCTCTCCCTTCGCTTTTTTTAACATCCTCCATGGACATCCCCCAGTTAGCCATTCTGAAATCATATTTTTCGATAGAATCCGGATCAATGTTGTCTGTATCTTCGGTTTTTTGCCCTACTACCTCTTCAGTACTGCTTTCGCTCTGAGCAGTATCACCCTTACTGCCGGAATTTTTATCGTTAGAACATGCCAATGTAAATAACGCAAATGCAATTAGTGCGGTAAGTATGAAATAGTTTCTCAATTTATAGCTCTCGTTATTCTGGATTATGAATTTTGTTAATTCTACCTAACTTTTCCTAGAATTTGTGTATCTTTTTGGAGGATTAAGGTATAGAATTAATGCATAATTTTATCTGATATTTAATACATTAACCAGTCGTAACAATATAGCATTACGCAATATGTCATAAAGGTTTAGCAATGAAATAAATCGCTTCAGGAAGCGTGTTTTTGATATTCAATAACCCATGAGTGTACGCGATTAAAAGGATCTAGGATTTCCCGAACATATCAGGAGTGGTGCCTTCAGTTAACTTTTTGAAAAACCTGATAATATTCTGCTCATATAAATATAAAAAACGGGAAAATATTTCAAACCTTCTCGCTGTCAGTTTAGTTTTGCAGAGAACTTCAAGCTGATCCCCGCTAATTTCGCCGAATAGTTCTACCAGTATGTTTTTAGGTTCTCCCTTGTGGCTTAGATGAAATTCGCAGACTATATCACCGTTCATAACAATTTTTATGTTATCAACTGTGATTACGAGGTCACCAAGTGTAAGTGAATTGTTACCCATTTGACTGAACCATAAATTTTAACTTGTTAAATTTTAGTTGTTGAGCAAATACCAGCTCTAGAAAATAATATTTAAGTTTATCTCAATAGACTTTAATTGACCAAATATACAATACATATTGAGTTTCAATTCCCCTGATTCATTCCAAATCACGCTGCCAGTGCTGCTATTGCTGTTCGGTTTGATTTTGGGTTTCCTGAACAACCTCTGAATCTTTGGCATCCTGAAATGATACAGCATAAACAAGCATTACAAATACGCCAAGAATTATTAATAGCCAGAACGCTTTTTTCCTGGATCGTTTAGTTATGCCGGAGCTGTTTTGGCGATTATGTTTTTTAGAATGTTTCATAATAATTTCAGGGCTTACTTGCTACGGGTAAATTTATTTCCGTCGTAAGTTCCTACTTCGTCCCCCGATTTTGCATCATAAACAGTGAATGACGATACATCGGGGTTGTCGGCAGTTAATTCTTTATATAGTACTTCAAAAATCGATTTCTTATCTATTTTCGGGGCTCTATAGAAATCCGCGGTAACGTAGACTTTGGGTGAGTTACCATCTTCTTCAATTTTAGCTACTATTCCATCTTTGATCAGGTTCTCGACAAGCATCTGGTCCTGGGGTTCATCCCCCCCGGATTCACTGCTCGTCTGAGTTTGCTGCTGGCTGGTTTCAGAAGTAACCATCTCTTTCTGTTGATCTGACGACTTCATATAAAAATATCCGGCAATCACCACGATCGCCGCTATCAGGATTACGTTACGTGACATTTATATAGCCTCCCTAGTATACAATTTGTTGATACACTATATATAAATTAAACTGAAAACTCTATATGCAGGATAATATTAGAGGTTATAAAGGCAAGTATTTTTAGTTTAGGAATTTTTTACAGTCAGGGACATCAATCACTTTTCCAACAATATCGCTGTTACTTTTAAAGAGGTTAGTAACAATATTCTGAAAGTCATTTTCGATTGTTATGTCATCGACCTTGAGCTTGCACGTTTCAGAATTTAGCGTACCGATAGAGTTAACGATAACAGTTCTGTCGTAGACAGTAAAGTTTAACGGCTGACCTGCAACCTGGCGGTTTCTGAGAGCAGCCTTACCTTTTACTACGTAGCTTTCTTTATTGGTTTGGGAAACTGTAACAGATTCTAACGTTCCCCTTCTTTCATTGCCAATACAGTATATATCGCAAAAGAGCAGGACTTGCTCATCCAGTGGAGTTTCTTTAATCACTTTCTCCGTAATGTCTTTAGAGTTTGCCGTAAATGGTATTATAAAGATTAATGCCAAGATAACTAAAATCGGTAAATAGTGATTGCTGAGAGGATTGGTCATGTGGGTTTCTGGAAAATATAACCGGGGAACCTGGATCAAGCACCCCGGTCGATAAATCTATTGCTCTTGATTCTTCATATTTTTCTGTTTCGTTTGATGATACTTCTCTTTCATTCTATCCTGCCTTCTCATCATTCTGTCTTTTTTGGCCTGCTTGATTTCGGACAGTTTTGTTATCTGTTCCTGAGTAAGCACATCTCTCATTTCTAGAGATCTATCCAGTTTGACCCGTTTCGTTTTATACATCGAATCCCACATTGTGTCAAAAGCCTTGATTACATCCGCAGAACTGGTTGCTTTATTGCTTTTAGCCTCTTTATAAGCAGTAATGTTTTTATCAAGGTTCTCACCAGCATCGGTCAGGATTGGATCAAATTTAACTGCAATCTCATCCAATTGAGTCTGCTGATCGGCTGATACACCAAGATCTTGGGTTATTTTACCGACTTTCCACCAGTTCCAGTTTTTTTTGCCCCGGCACTCCGCATGGGCGGCCGTTAAACCGACCAATAATATTAAAAGTAATGGAAATGCTATAAATCTCTTCATATTAAAGCCTCCGAAATATTGGTTTTGTTCATATAAACACGAGAATAACAAAAAGGTTTCAAAAAGAATACAAAAATATTTATCGATATCTAAATGACTTACGTGAGGAGCACTCAAGATGCTTTGACTGTATAATATTGTTAAAATATTCATATAATATTGGGTGATGCAACAATCACTAATTCAACAGCCGGAACAAGCGCCATGTGTTCGGTCATGATGGAGGACAGACTTCCGCCTGCGGAAGTTAAGGAATGCAATTTAAGCAGTTCTACAATTTCGGGTATGAAGACAAATGATGAAATTGTAATAGTGATTGCATTTTCCGGACAGTCCAAGGAAGTGAAATAGGCAAACCTATCGAGTTCGGACGGGATTACCTGCGCGTTTGTGACTATATAGACAATTAAGGCAAATAATTAACTAGAGCACATCATGCAGTTCATCCGAGAGCTCCTGATCCACAGGGATATCAAGGCTTTCATAGAATATTGTCAGATTGCAGTCAGGCTTAGGTGCATATTTTTTTCGGTCCAGCTCCAGAAATATTTTCGTTCTTTCATTTTTTGTCATCCAAATATGCTGGAGCCCGTACTCTCCTTTGCAAATTGCCGCAGGGTCCTCATATGGATTAGCTTTGACCCGGTCGTCTTTATATGACGCGATTCCCTTGGCAGGCTCTCCTATTTTTTTAGTCATGGCTTTTGTCCGCTCTTTAAATAACTCCATGTATTGATCCGGTTCATCCAGAGTGTCTCTAAAGTGAATTACAACCATGCCGAGCCCTTTATCACCAAAAACATATAACAAATCATACTCACGCGCTATCATTTCAACTTCAGGAGGATCTGATTTTCCTTCAGTGACTTCCGGTTCATCAATTCCGATATTTAGGGGGATGCTGTTTCCCCCAAGTCTGAATGTGAGTATGTTTTCTCCCTCTTTAACCAAATCTGCAGCTTCGAGCACTTTTACCTGCTCCTGGGTCATGCCCCATCTTACGTTTCTCACATCATTATCGCTATCTCTGGAGCATCCTGTAAATATAAGAAGAGCGAGCAGTATTAGAACGAAAAATTTCATGACAAATACATGCCTCCCTGACATTTAATCTATAATGTTATTATAGTGCAATAAGCAAGAATCAAAAGAAACCTTTTATTCCTGATACCGCGAATTCAACTCCGATGCATATCAGTATGAAGCCCATTATTCTTGTTA
>CBDUCG010000127.1:0-5862 GCA_965365595.1 uncultured bacterium | reverse complement strand
GCATAAGTATAACGTTTAAAAACAACATTCAGAAATTGTTATTTTATATGAATTGATATATTGTTATTTTTTAATTATTTGATATAGCGTTTTTCATTGGAGGAGGGAGGTTTTGGATTTCAAAGACCGACCTCAAATGATCTCAGTATGTATGTGAAAAACGTATACACCGATTTTTTCATTCGTTTCGGAGGTTTTCTTCAATCTATTTCCTTAAATTTTTATTTTGTTTCAGTGTTTTTAGATATAGGACTCTCCATGTTGAGACCTCAAATGGAAACTACTCTACCAAAATAATACACTGAATTAAATGTTGCACTGCATCATCAGAGGCACATCTTTCAGAGATGTGATGAATCATGATTCTATGCGCAACACCATCAAAATAAATCAGGCAGCATAAAATGTATTTGAAACCTTATTTATTCTGCCGAAAATTCCAAATATAGCGCACTCATGCATAAATTAACTCTGTATAAGATAGGTAGGATAATCTGAGTAATTATTAGCAGGAAATCCCGAAAGAAAGAGGAATAACATTATGTTTGGTATTACTCTTTAGGGAAGAAATGGTCGGGGTGAGAGGGCTCGAACCTCCGACCTCAGCGTCCCAAGCGCTGCGCGCTCCCAAACTGCGCTACACCCCGACATAAAGTGGAAATGAGTATACCTATTAAATCAAAAACGACAAGATATTTTTCATCTTTTTTGACAATACAACTATGTATTTAAATAACTTAAGAAAGAGTCTTATCCTAAATACTTATCATACACTTCTTTAGCCCAGAATATTTCGGTTCCGGAAGATAAGAGAGCTGTTTCCATGATGGTCTCAGCTATTTCTGCTTTACTTATTTTAAGAGCCAGAGCCTTTTTAATTCTTGACTCAGTACAGTGCGGACATCTCCCGTGTACAGCTACTGAAACTGCAATAAGGGCCTTTGTTTTAGGATCCAGCTTGGTCTCTCCTTCAACAGCCTTGTAAAACTTCCACCACCCCTCGGCCATCTCAGGCGCATGTTTCTCAAACCATCTCTGATCGTCTGCCACTTTCTACTACCTCCTATAAAGTGTTTAGTATTAGTAATCAGTACATCATTGCTTACAATCTTATTTCATTTTTTTCATAAGTTCTATATATCTATCTCTTCCGGACCCCATTTTATATGATGCATAGCCAATGGGGTTCTTTTCATAAAAATTCTGATGATAATCTTCCGCGGGATAAAATTCCATGGCCGGCCTGATCTCGGTCACTATCGGTCTGGGGTACCTGCCTGACTCTGAAAGCTTCTTCTTTGATTCTTCGGCTATAACTCTCTGTTCTTCCGAGTGATAAAAGATTGCGGTCCTGTAATGCATGCCACGGTCGACAAACTGCCCTCCCCCGTCTGTCGGGTCAACATTAAGCCAAAATAAATCCAGAAGCCGCTCATAGGAAATTACAGACTGGTCAAATACAATCTGGACAGACTCCAGATGCTCAGTCTTTCCCAGACAAACATCGTCGTATGTCGGATTCTTCTCGCTGCCTCCCGTATACCCCACTGTAGTTGAAATTACGCCTTCCAAACTGTCAAAAGGCGGCTGCATGCACCAGAAGCATCCGCCCGAAAAAGTAGCTTTTTCATAATTGTCGGATGAATTATTCATTTTACTTACAATGTACTCCTTATATATTACCAATTTTCAAAAATTATTTGAATCTTTTTCAATTTGTTTGAATTCAACAATTAGAGTAATGGAACCAATACATCGCTTCTATCTGAGATAAAACTATAATAAATCGTGCTGAAAGCATCCCTTATTTTTTCTTTGCCTGATAACTTTTTAGAATACTGTTTAATACTAAATAAACTATAGGCACACCCGCAATTATTTTGACTATTGAATATATGAAACGCCTGCCATAGCTTGAGTGATTTTCTACAAGAAAAGAGTACGAGAACTCAATTCCGTTATTATAGAGCTGTATAATTGTCAGAATTGAAACAACGACAAGATAGACCCAAGTAACTAAAGTTAGATAGTATCCCCATTGACTCCCTCTCCAAATTAATATCCCGCCCGCTACACCACACAAACCCCTAAACAGTATTGCATTAATAACAATTATTGTTGCTGCAAGCGGGAAGTCGCTTAAGATACCTATTAGCCAGAATCCTCCAAGCCCCGGAAGTCCGGCTAAAACAGTCAAAATTCCGATTATTCTTCTTTTCTTCACTATAATCCGAGAAATATCAGCCGATAAAAGTCCGATGGAATTCTCTCATACTCGAGGGGTCGCCTATCACTGTTATTCTATCGTACTCATGAATTATCGTGTTACCGCGAGGAATAATGGTTTGTTTTCCCCTGCGGATTAAAGCAACCAGACTTCCTTCAGGCATGTTAATAGCGCTCAACGGCTTTCCTATAAGCTCTTCAGTTGGTGAGTTCTTGTGTATGTAAATCGAGTGAAATCTTTCATTGTGCAAGATTGATTCTTTTAACTGCTGCTCGTCTTCAGCCATAATCCAATCATTCATAAAGTCTTCATTCTCTATTTGCCTGGCTACCTGTGCCAGCATTCTAACATGCTGAGTTGGGTTATCGAGGGGACTTAACAAAAAGAAAATCGCGTATAATACTTGCTCTTCTTGCTGTTCAGTCACGGGATTTTGGACATTTACATGTACTCCTGACTTTGAGCGTACCATGACCATTTCCATCTGAGTAAGTCCTTCTACCCGCGAATGAGGCAAAGCAGCGCCGTGAGCAACCGGAGTTACTCCCACAACCGTTCCCTCAAAAAATTGTCTGTAAAGGTTCTCATATGTTTCCGGAACAAATTCAGAAAAAAGACTACTAACTCTCTCAACTATTTCTTCAAATCCAATCTCAGGACTGACATCAATAACGTGGCTCCTTGCTACTAGTTGATCAAACGGGTCGTCTTTTCGTAATTCTTTTTCTTTCAATATCCCTCTTAATTCTCGATCAAGACCTTCGGACCTCGATTGCCCGAGTTTTTGAAAAATGTGATATATTGCTCCGCTTCTACCTACTTTGTTTCTTACATAATATCTGTACCACAGAACGCCAATTACAAACATCACCATTGTAAATACTTTCGTCCATGAGCCCATATTGGTGAAGAGCCAAAGACTCGAGAAAACACCGAAAATGGGCATCCATGGGTATAAAGGGGAAAGATAACTTGGGTCATACGAATCTATTTTGCTCTCTCGCATTACAATAACCGCAACACAAACCAGCATGAACATTAACAATTGGAACGCACTGGCAATCTTTACAATCTTTGATGTATCCAGAAATACCAATATTAAAACTATGGTGCCAACTGTAAACAGGATAGAGTTTAGAGGCATGCCGTTTTTGCTTAAACTCTGCAAAAAGTTTGGCATCATAAAATCACGGCTCATAGCCAAAGGGTAACGTGAAGCGCTCATAGTTCCAGCATTTGCAACTGAAACAAAAGCTAAAAGAGCTGCAATTGAAATGACAATAACTCCTACCCGTCCATATAAGGTTTCCGCAACAGTAGCTACAGGAGATAAATCACCTGCCAGTCTGTCCATTGGGACGATTCCGACCATAACCGCGGTTCCTACTCCATATAATATGATTGCAGTTATCAGTGCTAAAAAAATACCTAGAGGAAGATTTCGTTCAGGGTTTTCTACCTCCTCGGAAAGGCTTGTAACCTTGGTTATTCCTCCATAGCTAATATAGACCATGGCCGCTGTTGAGATAATAGCTCCGGAACCCGCATCAACATAGTTGTTAAAATGGGAAAAATTAAGCTCAGGAACAGCTCCACCAATCAGTATAATTATCGCAATAATAACAAGTAACACAAGAATTATCTGTAATTTTCCGCTCGTATCAGCACCAAAAATATTTAGAATACCCAAAGCAAGAGCAATCCCAATTGCCACGTAGACAATTGGTAAATCAGTAATGAATAAGCCCAGATAGACCCCTATACCGATTAATGCGAATGCAACCTTAAGCACTAACGCAAGCCAGGTACCTATACCACCTATTGTGCCAAAAAGCGGTCCCATTGAGCGATCCAGAAAGTAATACACACCACCCGCCTTAGGCATCGCCGTAGTAAGCTCAACAATGCAAAAAGTAGCGGGAATCAGAGGCAATACCGCAATTAGGTAAGATAGGGTGATAGCTGGCCCTGCATTCATTGCAGCTATCCCTGGCAGCAAGAAAAAGCCCGCGCTCAAAGTAGTTCCTGTTGCCAGTGCATAAACATCCAGCAATTTTAGGCTCTTCTTGAGTCGCTGCGGTGGTGTACTTGACTGTTTCATATATTAAAATTTAACGCCCTATTACGTTGTCATATGCATCAATCTGAGCAATTAAGAATATCACATTCTTTTAGAACTTATACCCTCAATCTTTGATATCTGTACTTAACTTGGTTCTTTCATTTTTTCTAAGTATTGCTAGGTCAAAGAGTCGGGTGATCAATTTGGGAAATGGAATTCCTGTCACATCCCAAAGCTTGGGGTACATGCTTATCTGGGTAAAACCCGGAATGGTATTTATTTCTCCTATATATAATTCTCCGGTATCGCCGTTAATTAGGAAATCGACTCTGGCCATACCGCTGCAGTCGAGTGCTTTGAAAGTCTTTACAGCCAAATCTTGCAGCCTTGCTGTAATTTCCTCCTCTATTTCCGCAGGAACAACTAGCCCAGTCCCTTCTTCTAAATACTTTGCAGTGTAATCATAGAACTCTCGGTGCGGCAATATTTCACCTGGTAACGAGGCGATTGGGCTTTCATGCCCAAGAACGCTAATCTCTATTTCCCGTGGATTTGTCACTGCTTTTTCAACAAGCACTCTGTTGGAAAATCTGCAGGATGAGTCAATTGCGCTAACCAATTCATTTTCCGAATCCACTTTTGATATACCGACGCTAGATCCCAGGTTAGCAGATTTAACAAAGCAAGGAAACCCGATTTTTCTGTAGATGCTTTCTCTAATTTTTTCAGGCTCAGACGTCCATTCATAATCATAAAAACCTAAATACGGAACAACCGGCAGAGAAGATTCTTTCAGCACAGCTTTCATAATAAGCTTATCCATTCCGATTGACGAGCCCAGAACAGAAGCTCCAACAAATGGAATGCCCATTAGCTCAAACATCCCCTGAATAGTTCCATCTTCTCCATGTGTGCCATGTAGAACCGGAAATACGGCATCGAGCTTTATCTCACTAACTACTTGGGAATCTTCAATCTCAAAAAATACAGGATTTTCATGATTCAGCGACGGAGTCAGAAATGAATTTGAATCTACAAGCAACTCACCTTCATTTAACCATTCATCAATATTTACCCGGTGCCACTGTCCATTTTTATCAATAAATATTGGGTAAATTTCGAACACTTCCGGATCTGTATTTTCGATTACAGATTTTGCGGAAAGTAAAGACACTTCATGCTCAACAGATCTTCCCCCGAAAATAATTCCAACTTTTTTTCTGGACAATCTTAATCAATCTCCTGTCTTTTTTAACTTGCCAAAAGTCAATGGTTAAAACACATTACACTATTTTTTTATAACTTGATATGTGATTTGCGTAAGGTAATATGCAAGAATAACTGTTAGATTTAAAGTCGAAAACCCCCTGGAGGTAAATCCATGAAAAAAGTCGTCATATGTGAACCGCTGAGAACAGCAATAGGGTCTTTCGGAGGGGTATTGAAAGATTCGTCTACAGCAGAGCTGGGCTCGACTGTTGTGAAAGAAATCCTATCCCGTACCGGGGTCGACCCAAAACTTGTTGACGACTGCATCATGGGGAACATTTTATCAGCTGGACAGGGAATGAAT
>CBDUCG010000126.1:0-5918 GCA_965365595.1 uncultured bacterium | reverse complement strand
ATCTATTTCATTGCTGCCCGTATTAGGTATCCCCGAAATTAGTCCAAATGATGATTTGGCAGACATAATATATAATGCAGCTGAAAATTCAGATTTTACTTTTGAAGAAGGCGACATTTTAGTCTGCGCTCAGAAAATTATATCAAAAGCGGAAGACAGAATTGTGGACTTAAACAGCGTTACGCCTTCCTCTTATGCCCATACTTTGTCAAAGGAAGTAAGCAAGGACCCTCGATTGATCGAAGTGATATTGAGCGAAACCAAAAAGATTATTAAAATGGATCAGAGAAAGCCTGAAAAAGGCAGGCTCATTGTTGAGACACGCGGGGGCGTTATATCCGCCAATGCAGGCGTGGATGCCTCAAATATCTCAGGTGGAGATATGGTCACATTACTTCCGATTGATTCTGACAAGTCGGCAGATGAGTTAGCCATCGGTTTAAAGAGAAAACTTGGATTTGATGTCGCTGTAATTATTACAGACACAGTTGGAAGGCCCTGGCGTGATGGACTTGTTGACATTGCGATAGGCTGCTCAGGTATCAAAGCGCTCAAAGACTACAGAGGTGAATTTGATTCCAAGGGTTTTGAGTTGAATGCCACTGTTATGGCTGTAGCTGATGAAATAGCTTCTGCAGCGGGTCTGTTGATGGAAAAAGCTGATTCTGTTCCCGTTGTTATCGTAAGGGGTTACGAGTATGAAACTGCGGGATTAGGGGCAAAAGAGCTCATAAGAAATCCGGCAGACGATCTCTTCCGTTAGTTTTGGTATAACTGCATGACTAAATTAGAAGAACTAGATTCACTAATTAAGATTGCTCACAGAGGCGCCAGCGCCTACGAGCCTGAGAATACACTCAGATCCTTTGAACGGGCAATTAAGCTGAAAACCGATATGATTGAGCTAGATGTCCGACAAACAATTGACGGACATCTGGTTGTGATTCATGATAATACAGTAGATAGAACCACTGATAGCACAGGCCCTGTTTCGCTCAAAACTCTATCTGAAATCAAAGATCTCAATGCCGGTAAAGGTGAGCGGATACCAACATTGGAGGAGGTCTTAGATTTCGGGAGAGGAAGGACCAAATTTGTCCTTGAAATTAAAGAGAATGGGATAGAGGATAAAGTAGTTGATATTTTAAACAGAAATAAACTGTTTGATGAAGCCTTTGTAGTGTCATTTAAGTCAAACAGACTTAAAATGATAAAACAGTTAGAGCCAAAAGTTAAAACCGGGCTCATTTTATTCGCATCTCTGGATCCGGTAAGACTCGCAAAGAATTGCGGAGCAGATGTTGTGGCCCCGTTCAGATGGTTTGTCACATCTGGGCTGGTTGAGAGAGCACAAGATAATGGTTTGCTTACTTTCACCTGGACTGTCGATGAAACCATGAAGGCCAATAAACTCAGAGAAGCGGGAGTGAGCGGGATAGTAACCAACAAGCCCGATATTATTTAACGATATCTTCCAAAACAAGCCCTTACTTTGCCAATAATGCCACTGATACTATAGCGAAGCCAATTCCCGCAATTTCTCTCATATCCAGTTTTTCGCCTAAAAATATCAGCGCCAGTACGACTGTAAGCGCCGGATAAGCTGCTGAGAGAGGTGCTACTATCGATAACTTGGCATACTTTAGGGCAACAATAAAAAGCACTGTCCCTATGCCCCAGCTCAGGCCCATTAGCAGGGCTGGAATGTTGATTGCAAAGTTAGTAAATATTGTATTCCTGTTGTAAATTACAAAAGTGGTAAAAACTGTCAGAGTACCGACGGCTTCAAAAAAGTAGACTCTATACGGTATGTCTTTTAAAGAAGCCAGTTTTCCAAAGAAACTTCCGAATGAAAAGCAGACAATCGCCAGTAAAATCATAATAAACCATCTTTCACTCATTGATATCTCCTTTTAATTTCTATGTCAAATTGTGGATTGTTTTTCTTAATTAGGAACATTAACACAATATTAACTTTTTCTGAATATCGGCTTAACCCAATAGTGTTGTACTGATAATGCCACCTCTTATCCAATTCGTAACACTCCCATAACCTTGGGTCCTTCTTGGCTACTGAGGGTGATTTAAAAAATCACCCTCAGTCTTTTTTGTATATATAATTCAAGTTAATCATATCTTAACTATTTTGTTATAGGATTAGTAATGATAATTACAATAATAAATTAATCCATTACATATCTCTTGAAGCTGGAAAGCCAAAAGAGATATGGATTTACACATGTCAATATTTATAGCCATGTTGTGAGTGTACTAAGTGGTATTACGAGCTTCCATGTTACTATCTTTTCTTTGAAAATATAAGCTTCAAAGCTGGCAGGACGTAAGATGAAATTGCCCCCACTACTACAAGCAATCTTTTTGGCTTTCATGCTTACAATGGTTCCCGGCTGCTCTTTGAAATTGGCCAGGAAAAACCTTTCAGAAATAGCAATAGGCGATGATAAACAGATTGTAGCCGAGAAATGGAGAAGGCCTGACAGGGTTCTGTCTTCCATAGGTCGTTGGGGTGAAAGGGAGCTTTGGATTTGCAATTGTGCACAGTTCAGCGAATGTGATTCAAACTGTGTTTATGTAACTCCATGTTATTATGTCTACTTTGAGAACGGTGAAATTATAAGTATTCATGATCCGGCGAACTGGTAATCGTTTAGGGTTAAAGCGAATTTTTTCTTGTTGTATTTCTGGTTTTGACATGAAACTCTGGAGGCTTGTTCCGCAACCATTTAACAAATTTCTGTATATTCTCGTTTTCGAGCAGGCGGTCAATTGTGTGGTAATAATTAAGCAATTCTCTCTCAGTGAAATTTGCGTGGATTTGTCTATGACATATTCTATGCAGGAGGACGATCTTTTTCCCTTTAAAAGATTTAGGAATTAAGTGATGCTTGCTTGATTTTTCCGGAAGGGGTCGATTGCAAAGGGGGCAATAATTATTATCATCCATAGATTTAAGGTCAATATTAGTTAAAAATTTAACTGTCTCCGTTTTATAAATGGAGTGTGCACCTGATCTTTTTTGTAATTGCCGGTGAGTGCATACATAATCATATTTATTCCAATCCTGACAGCTCTTTCTCTTTGAGCCTCCCCGCCGGGGATTACCTCAAATTCCCATTTGCCAAATTCGTCTTCAGACCATGCCCCGCCTAAATCGTTCCTTGAATATATTACAGCCGTTCTGTCCTCGTCCCTATATGTAATACCTTCGAGATAAGGCTGTATTACTTTTCTACCGCTTGGGGAGTTTAGGAGATAAAATGACTTGTACAGGACGTGGTCATTTTGGATAGGAGTAAGTGATATGTCGGGGAAAATGCTAACTAGCTCTTCCCTTATTTGTTTATCAAACTTTGAATTTTCCATTCCTGATGCATCATCAATTATCAGGGTCCCTCCAAGATTCAGGAATCTTCTGAGTTGTCTCCTTTCCTCAGGCGTGAAAGGTTCAAAGCTATTGTCTCCAGCTAAATACAGAAATGGGTAATTAAATAAATCCGGATCTTGAAGTGATAAAGTTTTTCTATTGTATGAAACTTGAACACTGGTTCTTAGTTCAAGAGTGCTCATCAGCCTTTTATATGCTCTTGGCCTTGGATCCCAGTTTCCATTGTACTTAAGCTGAGCAAATTGGAATTGAGAACCT
The DNA here is from genome assembly GCA_965365595.1 of uncultured bacterium. Classification (GTDB taxonomy): domain Bacteria; phylum Desulfobacterota_D; class UBA1144; order Nemesobacterales; family UBA2774; genus CR02bin9. The sequence continues at coordinate 2,254 of CBDUCG010000126.1, read as the reverse complement.
TCATAGAGGCCTAAAAGCGGAAGCAAAAGAACGCATAAAAGGGCTGTAAATGTTTTTCTGATCAACTTCCTTTGTCTAAGCACAATAATTAAATATAGTGGTACTACTTGGATACTGTCAAGCAGATAAAATAAACCCTGTATCCAGAAAATTGACTGGAAAACTTAGTGGGGGGTCAAAATATCAAGCGGAATCTTCTTAGCCGCCAGAAAAGTCTAATAGAAACGGCTTATTAATAAAGAAGAAGTCTACTCAGAACCTGCTTTCACAACTTTTGTTGCTTGAGGCCCTTTTGGTCCGTCTGTTATTTCAAACTCTACAGCTTCACCTTCCGCTAGGCTCTTATAACCTTCGCCTTCGATAACACTGTAATGAACGAATACGTCCTTATCTATTTCGTCCGACTGGATAAATCCGTATCCTTTAGAACTGTTAAACCATTTTACCGTACCCTGCATTAAATAAATTCCTCCTAGAAAATCTACTTCGAGAGCTTAATATCACACTTTTTTAAGAATTTGTCAAATTTTTTTGAATATGTTGAAAATTTGATAGCATGTCCCAATTGGGATAGTTTTATATATTGAATTATAAGTTTTGTACATAAAAAGGATACATTCTAAATGAATAACTATAGAAAAGAGTTCCCTATAGTAAATAATTATATATACCTGGATCACGCAGGCGTTTCTCCCGTTTCTCTGAGAGTTAAAAAGGAAATTGAGGAGTTTCTAGTGCAGGCTACGGGAGAAAAAGGATTTGAATACAGCGCTTGGGGAGAAAGAATTGAGAAAATCAGGGTTTCCTGTGCAGAGCTTGTAGGCGCAGATTATGATGAGATCGCCTTTGTGAAGAACACATCGCATGGAATATCAATTGTCGCTACAGGGCTTGACTGGAAAGAAGGGGACAATGTGCTGGTTTTTGAAAAAGAATTCTCTTCAAATATTTATCCATGGCTTAATTTGAAAGACCGTGGTGTAGAAGTTCGGTTTATACCCTTTAAAAAAGAGAGAATATTGTTTGAAGACATAGAGGCCTTGATTGATTCGAGAACAAGACTAATTACAATGAGCTCGGTTCAGTCCGTAAACGGATTTATGATAGATCTCAAAAGGTTAGGGGAATTATGTCAGCAAAAAAAAATTTTATTTTTTGTGGACGCTATTCAGAGTCTTGGAGCTGTGCCGATTGATGTGAAAGAGATAAATGCAGACTTTCTTTCTGCAGACGGGCACAAATGGCTCCTTGCTCCTGAGGGTATAGGGATTTTTTACTGTAAAAGGGACATCTCCTCTGTTATCAAGCCCAGTTTGGTAGGTTGGAAAAGCGTAGAGGACGACCATAATTTTGAGAGCTTCAACTTTAAACTGAAGAATAATGCGCTCAGGTTTGAGGAGGGCTCATTTAGCACTTTGGGTATCTATGGTCTGGGTGCGGCGGTGGATCTATTGCTTGAGATTGGAGTGGACAAAGTTGAGAAACGAGTTCGCGAACTCGGAGACTTGATAATTAGTGAGGCCGAGAAAAGAGGGTTTATTGTTAAAACTCCCAAAAATCCCATCGAGAGGGGCGGGATTATTTCATTTTCAGGTACTTTTGATCCAAAAGAATTAGCTGAAAAGCTTTTTGAAAAAAATGTAGTTGTTAATTATAGGGGCGGGGCGTTAAGAGTTGCCCCGCATTTCTATAATACCGAAGAAGAGATACTCAAGTTCTTTCAAATTTTAGATGAGTTGATTGTCTAATTCGGTTCTTTGTAAATCAGAAACAATATGCAAAGTCTAAATCTACTAATTAAAGTAAGCAGCACGGTAGGTTGGGTGATAGCGCCGCTTGTTTTCACAATCGGGCTTTATTATTCAAATTCACAATCTGCTCTTCTTTCTTGCATTCTCTTTGGGTTACAATTTCGGTGCCGAATTCTGGGGAATTCCGCTTGAGATATATTTTGTCGCAATATGCGTGATGGGTATCCATTAATTCGGCGTGGTTATGGATTATACGGCAGATAAAGCTGCCGGACAAAGAACTGTAGCTGTAGAGTTTGGAAAGAGAGCAGCATCAATTTTTTCATGCGCCGCATTTTATCAGCATATCTCTTCGTCAATATTGTAAGACAGTAAATCAATTATTTTGCTTTTTGTAGCCTGATTTTTTTGATCTCAGCAATTTTCCCATCCTAAAAGTTAGCTGCCCTTCTTTTAAAACTTATATTCCTAGGTTGTATTATTACTGCTTTACTTTTGTGTTT
>CBDUCG010000125.1:0-5920 GCA_965365595.1 uncultured bacterium | reverse complement strand
ATATACTTTCTAAGTTAGACCAAAAAAACGGTGATATAGACCTGAAAAACCCCAGAAAACTCGCCGGGCTCAATTATAATATTCAACCCGGTGAATCTATACCCTTCTTTACTGTATTTCCGGCGGACAGCAGGGTTCTTGGTTTGAAATACAATTTAGAGGTATTGGATTACAAAAAAGCTCCCTCAAATTAGGGGTAAATCCAAACGGTTAAGTAGACTTATATCAATAACTAAAATTTTCTTGCTAAGTAAGAACGACTCAAGTACAATAATTTGATAATAGTAAATATTTTGGTGTTGCCACTCACTCAGAATTCTAAACATTATTAAAGGATTATATTTAGTTGTCTATATTTGAAGAGAGAGTATTACACTAAATATTTTGAGTCTATATTTTATAAAAAATAGGTGATAAAAAAATATGAAATCCACCCTTCTGAAAATTAGTGTAAGTCAGGATGGCCTCCTTCCACAAGAAACTGCGGAAATTGCAACTTTAGAGTTTCCGACTCTACCAAAAAAACTGCTTAAAGCCCTTGGTTTTGAACGGGTTGATTCCAAAACATATGTTGGGATTCTTCCTGTTTTTATAAATCTTGGCGAAAAAGAACAGGAAATAGAAATTGAGCTTGGAGTAGCTCTTCCAGAAATGAGAAAGAAGATTATAGAGATCGTTAAAACTCCGGCAAGACTTATTGCGGTTGCGAATGAGAAAAAAGCTGCTGCAACTAAAACCGCCAAAAAAACAGCTGCAACTGAAGAAAAATATGCTGCTCGCAAAAAAGCTGCGGCTAGAAAAAAACCAGCTATATCAAAAACAAAAACCGCTGATAGTTCAGCTAAAACAACAAAAACGGCAGCCAAAAAAATTAGTAGAAAAACTACTGCAAAAAAACAAACTGCTACAACCAAAACTGCTTCCAAAAAAGAACCGGCCACAAAAGCAAAGAGAGCAAAAAAAGGATAATTTAGAATGAGCAAGAAAGAAGTTCTAGAATGTTTGACATTCGATGATGTTCTTTTATTACCGTCTTATTCTGAAATTTTGCCCAATGACGTCGATATATCAACCCGGTTGACACCAAACATAAAACTCAATGTTCCCATAGTGAGCGCTGCAATGGACACTGTGACTGAGTCAAATGCGGCAATTGCATTAGCTCAGGAAGGGGGTATAGGGATTGTCCATAGAAATCTTGATATTGCCGATCAGACTGCCGAAGTAAAGAAAGTAAAAAAATATGAAAGCGGCATGATAGTAAATCCGCTTACCGTTCGCCCCAATCATACGGTTAAAGACGCCCTGGATATAATGTTGAATCAAAATATCACCGGGCTCCCTGTAACGGAAGAAGATGACACGCTACTTGGAATTGTAACATTCAGGGATTTGAGATTTGAAAAAAATCTGCATTTCAAGGTAAAGCAGATTATGACCCCGAAAAAGAAATTGGTAACAGTAAGAGAGGGGACCAATCTGGAGGAAGCAAAAGAGCTCCTTCATAAATTCAGAATTGAAAAACTTCCGGTTGTAAACGACGGTTTCAAGCTTCGCGGCCTGATTACAATGAAGGACATTGAGAAGATAGAAAAGCATCCCACAGCATCTAAGGATGAAATGGGTAGACTCAGATGCGGAGCCGCTGTAGGCGTCGGAGCGGATTGCGAGGAAAGAATAGATTCACTACTAAGTGTTGGCTGCGACGTAATAGTTATTGATACCGCTCACGGCCATTCCAAAAAAGTAATCGATACAATTAAAACTACAAAATCCAACTTCCCCGGAATTGAAATAATTGCAGGCAACATTGGGACAAGCGATGGAGCAAAAGCATTAATCAAAGCTGGAGCGGATGCTGTTAAAGTTGGCGTCGGTCCAGGATCTATTTGCACAACCAGAATAATAGCCGGTATTGGAGTGCCTCAAATTTCAGCCATACAGGACGTGGCCGAAGCAGCAAGCAAAAAAAATATTCCTTTAATAGCCGATGGTGGAATAAAGTATTCGGGTGATGTGGCAAAGGCCATCGCGGCCGGTGCAAATTCTGTTATGATAGGCAACCTTTTCGCAGGAACCGATGAAGCTCCCGGTGAAGTAATACTGTTTCAGGGTAGAACCTATAAAGTATATCGCGGTATGGGATCAATTGAAGCTATGAAAAAAGGCAGCAGAGACAGATACGCCCAGAATGCCGGAGACGAGATGATAGACGCCAAACTTGTGCCTGAAGGTATTGAGGGAAGGATTCCGATAAGGGGTTCCATAGGCGGAGTCATTTATCAACTTATAGGAGGCCTAAGGGCCGGGATGGGCTATACTGGGTGTAAAACCATTGAGGAGCTGAGAACTAAAGCTAAATTCATTAAAGTCACAAACGCCGGCCTTAGAGAAGGCCACGTACATGACGTAATAATAACCAAAGAAGCTCCTAACTACAGAATTGAAAATTAGTAGAGCTTAGTTTTACGAACTTCATCAGCAATATTCTAGACAATGAATTAATTAAAACGGAAAATGCACGATAAAATAATTGTTCTTGATTTTGGCTCTCAGTACACTCAGCTAATCGCACGAAGGATAAGAGAGCTAGGTGTTTATTCTGAAATAAAACCATTTAACACTTCTCTGGATGATATAAAAGAGGCTTGCCCAAAAGCCATTATTTTTTCAGGTGGCCCTGCAAGTGTGTGGGATGAGGGTTCTCCGACTCTTGACCCTTCTATATTCAAACTTAACGTGCCAATCCTTGGAATCTGCTACGGAATGCAGATCACTACCCATCTGCTTGGCGGGAAAGTGGAACGCTCAGAGAAGCGTGAATTCGGACCCGCTAAACTGGAGATAATAGACGGTTCGGACTTATTGAGGGATGTGCCGGACGGCAGTGATATATGGATGTCCCACGGGGACCGTGTCCTTGAACTGCCTGAAGGATTTACCGCAATAGCTGCGAGCGAAAACTCCCCTGTTGCCGCTGTTAGAAACGAAAATCTGAATATGTACTGCACACAGTTTCACCCTGAAGTAGTGCATACAAAATATGGCAGGGAAATATTATCTAACTTCATATTCAACATAGCGGGATGCAAAAACACCTGGACATCCAAATCATTTGCAGACAGCACAATTAAAGAAATCAGAGAAAAAGTAGGCTCTTCAAAAGTGATTTGCGGTTTGTCAGGCGGAGTTGATTCCGCGGTGGCGGCTGTAATCATTCAGCACGCTATAGCAGAGAATCTATATTGCATTTTTGTAGACACAGGGCTTATGAGACTTAATGAGGCAGCCGAAGTTGTAGAGTCTTTTAGGCATATGGGTCTTAACTTAATCCATGTTGACGCGACAGATAGATTTTTTAAAAAACTGCACGGAATATCTGATCCTGAAAAGAAAAGAAAGATTATCGGAGAAGAATTTATCAACGTGTTTGACGAGGAAGCTTCAAAAATAAGCGGGGCCGAATTTCTGGCTCAGGGTACGTTATATCCCGATGTTATAGAAAGCGTAAGCGTAAAGGGACCTTCGGCAACAATTAAATCTCATCATAATGTCGGAGGACTTCCGGAAAAAATGAACCTCGTGCTTGTAGAACCTCTAAGAGAGCTCTTTAAAGATGAAGTCAGAGCAGTTGGTTTTGAGCTTGGAGTTCCGGCGAATATTCTAAATCGCCACCCTTTTCCCGGGCCTGGGCTGGGAATCAGAATCATGGGAGAAATTACCCGGGAGCGCGTTGAAATCTTAAGACTTGCCGACCACATTTTTATAGACGAGATAAAAAAGGGCGGAGTTTATGACGATATCTGGCAGGCATTCTGCGTTTATCTGCCGGTTAAAACTGTTGGCGTGATGGGTGACGAGAGAACGTATGAGGATGTAATAGCTTTAAGAGCGGTAACGAGCCTGGACGGCATGACAGCTAAATGGTCTCGTATTCCATATGAAATTCTAGAAAAAACATCTGTAAGAATAATAAATGAGGTTAAAGGTATCAACCGTGTAGTTTATGATATATCTACCAAACCGCCAAGTACGATAGAATGGGAATAGCCACTTACCGAAACCAATTTTAATTTGCGGGTTTTTTGAATATCCCGAAGTCCCCGGTAATCGAAACCAGTTCCCAGGAATCTTTACCCAAATCATTAAGCGCTTTTTCAATACCCTCACCTGCGCTTGCACGTCTTGCGCTTGCAGCCTCGGTGGATACGGCAATATCATGATCATTACTGCCCTGAAATAAAGAATCTACTGAAACAACTTTATAATTCCACTTCATTCAGTCTCATCCTCTTGCGCCTGTTCAGCTTCAACTGCTTCAACTTCTTCATCCTCAACTATATCTTCCTCAATTACCAGCAGCTCCCCTTTTTCCTCTACATCTGGTAGGCCTTTTAGATGTTTTTCATAATCTTCTTTTGTAAGTGCTCCGTCCTGTATGTGCCTTTCAGTAATTCTAACGTCATATAAGAAATCGTCTTTTGTGCTCATTATTTAACCTCCGGGATGTCTAAGGATACCCTATGAACTTTGTTAGGCAATTCAATTATAATTGTTTGAGTCCAAGTCTCCTTTCCTATTGGGAAAATTTAATCATTGCCAAAATAATTTCAATATCAACTTTCTGAATTTCTTTTGAACCAGTCCCATGTGTTTTGAATACCGTCAGCCAGATTCACACGGGGCTTCCACCCAAGGATTTTTTCAGCATGAGATACTTCAAGACTGATGCTTTGAACCTCTCCGGGTCTTTCCTCCCCATATTCAACTTCAAAATCCACACCTGAAGACTTTTTCAGTTCATATATTAATTCATTTACGGATGTTTCAATACCCGTTCCGATATTATAACTTCCAACCGGAGCATTCAAGCTCAGCAAGTTTGCCTTTGCTACATCTTGCGCATAGACATAATCACGGGTTTGTCCACCGTCTCCGAATACTGTGCAGGCAGTGCCGGAAAGTATTCTGTTACAAAAAATGGCGATAACTCCGGCCTCTCCATGAGGATTCTGCCGGGGACCATAAACATTTGCGTACCGGAGCGCAACGTAATCAAGTCCGTGAACATAGTTGTAGTAGCCAAGATATTTTTCTATCGCGTATTTGGATGTACCGTAAGGAGATATGGGAAATGGCTTGGTTCTTTCGTCAGCGGGTATTATCTCAGGCTCACCGTATATTGCTCCTCCTGTAGAAGCGAAAACGAACTTTTTAACACCGTTTGTCATCGCTGATTCTACAAGATGTAGAGTTCCTATGATATTTATCTCCGCGTCGAGCATTGGGTTGTCGACCGACTTCCGTACATCTATCTGAGCCGCATGATGGTCAATAATGTCGGGCTTAAACTGTGAGACTATTTTTTCTACACTTTGAAAATCTCTGATATCACATTTTATAAATTCAGCTTTTGGAGGAATATTCTGCTCTCTACCGGTGGATAAATCATCAATTATAACAACCTCATGGTCATGCTCAAGAAAAACATCTGATACCCATGAACCGATAAATCCTGCGCCGCCCGTTACTAATATTTTCATATATTTATTCCCAACATTATTCTTTAAAATTACCGCTAATATTCACTGTATTTGGATCTATGTCAATTCCCGGGTGACAGACCTTCAATCGTTTGTCTGACCAATTCACGCGACGCTTTAGGAGGAAAAAGTATAATGGGCAAATCCGCCCCACTGCGAATATACTCTGTTATCTTGGATTTACCTGACTCGGCACGACCACATATTGAAAACGACTCGACCATGCCCTGTGAAACATTCTTAATAGCTCCGGATTTATCTCCGGTCCTCCATGCTTTGACTATATCGTCAGCTTCGTCCTTAAACCCGTAACGAGCCATTGCCTGATGATAAAACGTACCCATACCACCGACATAATATGCAATGTACTCCTTGAT
>CBDUCG010000124.1:0-5931 GCA_965365595.1 uncultured bacterium | reverse complement strand
GAATGTAAACAGTGGCTTTTGACTTGTTATTACTCCCCTCTTCATATTGCTCGCGTTCCATTATAAGTCCCGCGTATGATTGTTGGATACCAAAGAAAAGTAAAGTGAATAAAACTATTAGATATCTGCTGAAACCTGACATATTATCTCCTCCATTTACTAATTAGGGAAAAATCGAGATTAATACTGGATGTGTAATAAAATAACTTATAAACCCTGTATTAGCTACTCTCGTAATTCACATTTTATAATACCTTGCTTAAGACAATATCTATTGACGCACCCACAATCTGTGATAGATTAAAACGGACTAATTGAGAGATTTTACGGAGGTTTTTTATGGCTGAAACAACTAAATTTGCCCCGATTGGTGAAAAAGAAGTCACCAAAGCAATCGTAGAGGGGTTTTCAAATGAATTTATGGAATATATTGATAGCGATGTGATCGTTGTTGGGGCCGGGCCAAGTGGTCTTGTTGCAGCTAAAGATATTGCAAAAGCTAAATATAAAGTGCTTTTGGTAGAAAGAATGAACTACCTGGGAGGCGGTTTCTGGATCGGCGGTTACTTGATGAATAAGGTTACTGTCAGAACACCTGGAAACGAGGTGCTGGATGAGATAGAAGTTCCATACGAAGAAGTTGAGCCGGGCTTATGCGTTGCTGACGGCCCTTATGCCTGTTCTAAACTGATTGCGATGACTTGTGAAGCTGGCGCCAGGATACGGAACATGACGATGTTTGACGACCTTGTATACAGGGAAAACGGACGTGTTGCGGGGATTGTTATCAACTGGACCCCGATTGCAAATATGCCCAAAGAAATAACTTGTCTTGATCCTATAGCCATTGAGTCAAAACTTGTAATTGACGCAACTGGGCATGACGCTTACTGTGTAAACAGGCTTTCACAGCAGGGACTTTACAAGAAGCTCCCGGGACACGGCTCGATGTGGGTTGAAAAATCAGAAGAGGCACTGGTTGAATATACAGGCCTCGTGCATCCAGGACTTATCGCGTGCGGAATGTCAGTGAATACTACATATGGTCTTCCAAGAATGGGACCGACATTCGGCGGAATGCTGCTTTCAGGCAGAAAAGCTGCTGAAGTAGCCATAGATATTCTTAGCGGCGGTGAAGAAAAGACTGTATCTTAATTTGTAAATAAAAATTAAAACCATATGGGGAAGAGATAACCAAATCTCTTCCCCTTTTTTATCTCAGCTCAATATATCATTACATTTATCACACAATTTACCTTGATACTGTACTTTTAAAACCTCTTCCTGCCAGTGTGAATTTGAGAGACAGCATGTCACGTTGTCGCAAAATGCGTTCCCGGTAAGCTCATAAAAAATCACTTGCAGTGCATAAGATGTAAGTATGGAGGTAATTTTAGGATCATCGTAATCAACAAACCTGCCTTTATAGATATTATTCAATTCGCTTATATCCATACCGCTTTGGATCATTCTGCCTCGAACATAATAATACTCTCTGGGCTTGGCGGGCGCTTCAATCAAGCCCGAAGTCGAAATAAGTGATGGAGTCCCCATGAGTACCACACGGGCATGATATCTCCTATCTTCAAAAGTACCGAATAATCTGCCTGTGAATATTATATGAACATCTCCGTCATTTAGCTTTACACCGAGTTTGTCGACTAACAATCGGTACAGGGTTCTTTGTATCCAGTATCCGTCGTAAAAATTGCCTCTAATATTTTCACGGCCTGATATCTTATTCAGCTCTGAATCAATATGTGATTGATTGTCTGTGTTTGGGGAATCAACTAGGCGAGAGACATCTGGGATTCGGGCTTCAGAAAAGCGTCGGGCTAAATTATAAACACTGGGTTCTGAAAGACAGAGGTAGGCGAAAATATCTCCTCTATTTTCCACAAAAAACCCGTATTTACTAAGGCTCTCTATAATCAGATTAATATCGAGTGACGGTGATGGGTATTCAGTGTATAGAAAAACCCGGATATCTTTATTCATGAGAAACCAGAACTAAATCAGGACAGACAGTATTTATAAATTATTTTTCTACTTCTGCTATGACTTCAATTTCAACCGGAGAATCGGCCGGAAGCTCAGAAACACCGACAGCTACCCTGGCATGCCGTCCTGTTTCTCCCAGTACTTCAAAAAAGAAATCCGATGCGCCGTTTACAACACCTGCTTGAGAATTAAATCCCTGAGCGCTTGCTACATAACCTGTCAATTTTAAGATTCTCTTCAACTTATCAAAACCGCCCAAGTGTTTTTTTATAGCAGCAAGAGCGTTTATTGACGCTATCCTTGCTGCCTTATAAGCCTCTTCTTCCTTTACATCACCACCAACTTTACCCTTGTAAGCCAGGTTTCCGTCAATAAGGGGTAACTGCCCGGATAAATAGAGCAATTGTTCCGATACTATAGCAGGAACATAAGCCCCGAGTGGATCTGGTGGGACCGGGAGTTTTATTCCTAATTCTTCTAAACGTTTATCAACTTCTGTCATCATCCGCCTCAGGTTTTAATGCAACGTATACCGTATTTGGCCCCCGTTTTACAAGAAACAACAAGTTCTCCCCCTCTTTAACCGTATCGACAGCATTTCTGTAATCACTTAGATCCGATATCTGCTTCTTGTTCATCTCAAGAATTACGTCTCCCCTTAACAAACCGCCTTCAAAAGCAATGCTGCCCGGTTTTACTCTTGTAATAACAACACCGTTTGAAGACCCAATATCCAATTTGCTTCTTATTTCAGGAGTTATCTCTTGAACAATAATTCCAATGCTTTGCTCTATTCCTTCATTCTGTGAACGGCTTGCAACCTTGGCACCCTGCTCGGGAAGCTCTCCAAGTTTTATATTAAGTACCTTTTCTTTACCGTCCCGGAGCACTTTTAATTTAGTTTTAGTCCCGGGAGAATAGCTTGCAACAAGTTTTGGAAGGTCCGGCATTTCATCAATTTTATTTCCGTTAACCTCTACTATTATATCTCCCCTCTTTACTCCGGCCTTATCCGCAGGGCCGTCTTCTGTAACGTCCGCAACAAGCGCCCCGTCGTCATCGCCAAGCTCCAGACTCTCCGCAATCTCGGGAGTTACCTGCTGCACATATACTCCAATCCAGCCCCTTACGACTTTACCATTGTTTCTGAGCTGAGATACAACATTCTTAGCCATATTTACAGGTATAGCGAAGCCGATTCCCTGCCCACCGGCAATAATTGCCGTATTAACACCGACTAATTCACCGTCAAAGTTAAAAAGCGGCCCACCGCTGTTTCCAGGGTTTATAGCCGCATCGGTCTGGACAAAATCGTCATAAGATCCAAGCCCCAAAGATCTACCTTTGGCGCTTATTATTCCCGAAGTGACAGTGTGTCCCAATCCAAAGGGGTTACCTATGGCCAGAACCCAGTCCCCGATCTCAAGATTGTCGGAATTGCCAAACCTGACAGCGGGAAGTTTTTTCTCTGGTTCAATCTTTAAAAGAGCCAAATCCGATTTGGGGTCTGTGCCTATTATCTCGGCCGGATAACTATCCCCGTTCTGAAGAATGACTTTTATATCAGTTGCGCGTTCAACTACGTGATTATTGGTAACAATATATCCGTCTTCACTAAATATAAATCCCGATCCAAGCCCTTTTCTTTTAAATTCCCTCTCAGGACTGTCACCAAAGAATTTTTCGAAAAAATCATCAAAAGGTTCATCCCCCCTCTTTCCGAATGGAGAGCCAAACGAGTGCCCGCCGCTTGTGGAAACACTTGTTGTACTGATGTTCACTACGGATGGGCTTAATTTTTTAACCAGCGGGGATAGGGACTGGAATTGATTGGACTGTGCGCTGACCTGAAATCCTGACCCTAAAAATAAAACTGTTATTATAAGCGAAAAACTCCAGATTCTTGCCTTACTTGTCATTATTTAAAAACCTCCAAAGAAATTATTTGAAGTAGGTCATATATTAAATTTATCGACCTATGAATTCATATTTATTAAAAGAATACTAAGCAACTCCGGAATTTCCATAATAATATTACTATTACTATAACTAATCAACTGGTCACATGCGACCGGGATAGTGGAATTAAAGCCATGTTCGTACAATAAATTTACCGACGGGGAAACTACATAGGTTCTTTAAGCATCGTATCCCAGTAGCGGACATGCAGTTTATTGGAATAAAACTTCATCAGAAAATCTCTAGCCGTAGATATAAAACGATTGTCTGCAAATGCAAATTTACCCATCATTCTGGACTGGTCCTGAATTTTGTCTACGCGGGCGCGTCTTCGGGACATATAAATGTCAAAAGACTGCTCAATATATTTGGAATCCGCTCTGGTTAACTCATCTGCCAGCACAGCAGCTGACTCCATAGCCATAGATACGCCGCCGCCCGCTGTGGGTAAAATAGCATGAGCAGCATCGCCCACTAGCACAACTCTGCCTTTATGCCACTTGTTCATTTTCAGGTCGTTGTAGTAACCGTGGAAAATCTCATTTGGATTATCCAGTCCCCCAAGAATATCTGGAACCAGCCCTCCAAAATCTTGAAAATTTTCCTGAATTTTATCTATCCTTGATTCGACTGGATCTGGTCCTAGATCTTGTTCCCTGATACTGGTAAATACGGATAATCTGCCTTTTGTAGGCCAAATACCGAAAAATTTTCCTGTACCCCAGTATTCAGCGATTTCCTGTATTTTTGTAATACTCGGTTTTACCCAGAAGCTCCATCCTTTCATTCCGCTATATGTTAACGGTACATCCCCAAACACGAGCTGCCTGGTTTTGGAGCGGACACCATCACATCCAACAACTAAATCAAATGTATCCTGAGTTCCGTCGCTGAAGGTCACATAAACCTCATCATTTGTTTGCTCAATTGTATCCACTGTGGTGTTCATACGGATTGAGTCCGGGTTAACAGCCTTTCTCAGTACATTAATCAAGTCGGGTCTGTAGGTGCTGAGCATAGGACCGTATCTATCAACCACATCTTTAACGGAGTATGAATGTATCATTTGTCCTTTTTGGTCTGATACGTTGTATCTTGTGAATTGAAGACCGACGTCTAATAAATCCCTGTAGACTCCCAGTCCTTTTAATATGCGGCTCCCAGAGGGCCATAGCACAATAACATAGCCCACCGAGCCGTATTCCGGGATTCGCTCGACTATAGTAGGCTTAAAGCCCCTTTGCTCAAGCAACGCGGCACAAGTTAGCCCAGCGATGCCGCCCCCTACTATGAGGACTCTCAATTCCGGTCCGTATTTTACGGGAAGGTTATACTTATCTATATCAATATTTTCCACACCATACTCCTGGTTTGCTTCTTTCAGACCATTTATAATATATTAACGATTCATGAACTTTAAAGAGTATTTTTTTATTTTATTATACCTTATCGTGGGATTGATAAAATATTAGTATTTGGGCACTTCTTTTTCTGACTGACCGCATATCTCAAGCTCTAGTCCGTCGGGATCAAGAAAGTGATAAGCTTCGGGATTGCCGTCTTCTCCTTTTTTAATTTCTACGAATTCTACACCCTTATCATTTAGCATCCGGATGGATTCTTCCAGATTAGAGACCCCAAATGCTACATGGTTGACGCCTTCCACGTATTCTCCCCTTTGTTTTAATCTGTTTTTGTCCTCGCTGAGGGCAACAATTGCTTTGGACTTGGTCCCGAGAAAACTCTTTTTTTCACCTCCAGCCGGCCTTCCATCCAAAATTAAATTCAATTCCAGTATTTCAGTATAAAATTTAATTGAACGGTCCATGTCGCTTACAACGATAGCTACATGGTCCAAACCCTTTATCATTTCTTTTTTGCCTATTATCTTATCAAGGAGCCCCATATTCCCCCCATAGAAGATGACTTAGTTAATCCTTACTTTTCTATTCAATATCCATCCAACAATTA
>CBDUCG010000123.1:0-5972 GCA_965365595.1 uncultured bacterium | reverse complement strand
AATAGCCAAAATTACGATAAATATTATCAATATTGCAAGAAGTCTGACCAGCAAATATTTTAGATTCATGTTGTGGGGATTGTGCGCCTTTTAAAAATTTAATGACCTGTATTGTACAAAATAATCTTGCTATTGTAAACGTTTTATGCCCCCTGTTTCAATATTGGTTAACAGGCGGTTGTTTCTTTACAGTTTGCTCTGAAATTGATATTATCCCATGTGTAACGGAGGTAAGAATATGAAGAAAATAAGCCCGAAAAAAACTACTATTGGCTGGATTGGAACCGGAGTCATGGGGAGTTCTATGTGTTCTCACTTAATCAAAAAAGGTTACAAAACAGTTGTGTATAACCGTACAAGAAGAAAAGCTAAAAGTTTAATAGAGCAAGGCGCCGAATGGGCGAAGACCCCTAAAGATGTTGCCGCAAATGCGGATGTGATATTTACAATAGTCGGATTTCCCAACGATGTAAGGCAGGTTTATTTCGGTGGCGATGGGATTCTTGAAGGAATTCAAAAAGGTAGTTTGGTAGTCGATATGACCACAACAGAGCCGACTCTGGCTGAGGAAATTTATCAAGCCGCTAAGCTCAGGGGCGCTTCCTCTGTAGATGCGCCTGTATCGGGAGGCGACATAGGTGCTCATGCTGGTTTACTGTCGATTATGGTGGGCGGTGATAAGAAAGATGTAGATTCTGTGATGCCGCTTTTTAAATTAATGGGTAAAAACATAGTTCATCAGGGAGGAGCGGGAAAAGGGCAGCATGCCAAGATGTGCAATCAGATAATGGCCGCATCCCTAATGATAGGGGTTTGTGAGACTCTGCTCTACGGTTATAAAGCCGGGCTAGACCTCGACACAATGCTAAGCTCTGTCGGTAAGGGGGCCGCAGCGTCATGGATGCTGGCCAATCTCGCGCCGCGGATGGTAAAGCGCGATTTTCGCCCGGGGTTCTATATTGAGCACTTTATCAAAGACATGGGCATCGCTCTTGAAGAGGCAAAGAAAATGAACCTATCACTCCCCGGATTGTCACTCGTGCAACAGCTCTACATAGCAACCAAGGCACAGGGTCATGGCCGCAAGGGCACGCAGGCTCTGCTTCTAGCCTTAGAAAAAATTTCAAATGTAAAAGCCTGATTAGATTATTCAGATTACAAATTAGGCAGGGTCAAATCAATTAAGCATTGACTTTAACATAACAAATGTGATTGTTGGAGCAAAGCCGACAACTATAATTAGATTAATCAGGAACCATAGTATATGGACCCACTTTTTCGCTGATTCACAAAGATAGTGATATAAAAATGCCGCTATGCACCCCGACACTATTGTTGGCAATAGTGAAGATACCCATACAATCCATAGCTCCCTTTTGGTCAAATCCGAGAATCCGGTGATATACATTACAACCAGAAGCGATATAATGGCTCCCAATACAATTAGAAGGAGTCCAAACATTAATGTCCGTTTCGTTTTTGTCATAAGTCTATCCAGTTACCGCTACTCTTAAAGGTTAATTATACACTTCAAACGCTTCTCCTCCGTTGGTAGTAATATACTCAACAAGGACTGATTCCTGTTTCAGAATGTTTTTCAAATCCAGAACCAAACTATCTATTTTCTCAAGGAACACTTTCTGTGGAATTTCCCATCTGCAGCAGTTAATTATCGTAACAATCAGGCTTTCTTCCGACTTTCCATTATAGACTCCTTTTGCGTGCTCAATGGTAACCCCGTTAAAATGTTTTTCAAGTATGGATTGAACCGCGGTTGCTTCAAACGTTTCCTCGTTTGTATGTGAAGTGAGACCAATGTATATACGGGCAATTGCAGTATTGCTTCCATAAGTCTTCTTGTTAAGTTCAACTTTCGCACATGACACTGAAAAAAACATTAATAATATAGTGCCTGCGCGTAAGATTAAATTGTTTGTGAGGATATTATTCAATTTAGCTGTAGCCTATTATTTTTATTCCGTGTAAGATTACTCAACCAAGATTATACTTAATAAAATATTAATATCAGGTAGGGTAAAAAATGAAAAATATTCTTTTACTTCTAGTATTGGGTTTGTCATTAGGTCTGGGATCCTGCTCCTCAATCTTTGCTCCTGCAGAACCCACAGCTACTGATGAGCTAGAGCCGCGCGTTGAGCCTGAAAGGGATGAGGACAAATACCCTCCGTTGGAAGAAGAAGAGCTTGAGTCCATAGAAGCCCCTATTCAAACCGAAGAAATGGAGCAACAGCCCCTAATTAAGTAGAAGTTAATACACAATTAGCGGATTGAATACTCTATGGTCACAACGGCTTTAACGCTTTTTTCTATAGTTGAAGTATCATAGGTCCCATAATCGGATACCTGTGTTGAGTAAACGGGTGTGATCTGAAAAACACCCTGGCTTGCGTATTTTAGCGACCCCACTTTGCTTCCGCTGTTTTCTGCCAGTTGTTCCGCTCTCATATAAGCATTTTTGGTCGCCTCGCCCAGAAGCTCAATTTTCATGTCATCAAGCTTAGTGTAGAAGTATTGAGGCGGAAAAGAATCAAATTCCACACCTTGCTGTGTACGTACTGTGATTTCGTTGGCGATCTCTGCAATCTGTTCTATGTTTGATGATGTAATGCTTACTGGTTGAACTAGGTTGTAGCCTTCAACAATATTTGTTGTCATGCCGTTTGCTGTTCTTTTATACTGGATTGATGTAATAACGGAGGCTATGTCCACATCATCTCTGCTGATTCCTTTCTGCTCCAGATAGGAGAGTACTTTGTTCAAATCTGCTTGAAGATTGTCATATGCTGTCACAAGTTCTGTAGAACGGGCAGTTATCTGTCCTCTCCATGAGGCTATGTCAGATGTGATGGTGCGCTCTGCATATCCTTTAACCGTAATCCTCTGATTCTGAAACTTTACCTGCTCAACGGTTTTGGAGATTATGAAAGCTCCGATAACTATTCCCGTGCATAGAAAAACACCTAATAAAAATAATCCAAGCCAAGAGTAATTTTTATTATTGCTCATTTCGCGTATGCCACCTTGTTTTAAAAGTTCTGGTAGAAAAAGTATAGCTTGCTAGCTGGAGGAAATCTATTGGATTAACTTCATTAACACTGAAATTGTTAATACAACTTTCTATAATATATTGCTTGTCATCTATATATCTAAACAAGGAGGATTTATGATGGTTATGAATAGAGCGATTTCTTTATTTATAGCGACGTTATTTCTGATCGTGTTTTTTTAGCATTGCCTCAATTTAGTAATGCACAGGAAATCGAAATTGGATGTTGCCAATATGGATTAGAGGCAGTTGATAATTCGTGTGTTGGAACGACTGGTCTTTGTGATAAAGTATTATCCCCATTGTCTTTTGATGGCTTTTTCCCTGGAGAATGCTGTGATGAGGTGTCAGGTCTATGTTCCAGTTTTGTTATTAACGAAGTTCCGACCCTCTCAGAATGGGGTCTGATTGCGACAGCTGGCATCTTGGGAATAGCAGGATTCATACTTATCAGAAGAAAAAAATCAACTGCTTAAAGTTTTACATCACTTGCCATCAACAAATCACCAAATAGAGCTTAGGCTCCCCTTTTTTATATAGTACTCAGTTTTTAGGTACAACCTTAATCTCAAACATCTTTGGCCAGAATTTTCCTGTGACTAGCAGCGTATCGTTTTCAGGGTCGTAGGCAATTCCGTTTAATACATCTTCTTTTCCCTTTCTGTCTTCTTTGCTCAGGATTCCAGTTAGGTCTATCCAGGATTTGACGTAACCTGTCTTGGGATCGATTCTTGCAATCAAATCCTTGCCCCAGATGTTGGCGTAAATCTCGCCGTTTATATACTCAAGCTCATTTAGTTTTGTAACCTTTCCGTTTTTGTTATAAACCTCTAAATTCCCTACTACAACAAAGCTGTTGGGGTCCATAAAATAGAGAATGTCGCTCCCGTCACTTATTATCAGATACTTGCCGTCATAGGTTATGCCCCATCCCTGGGTTTTGTAGGAAAATGTTCTTAGTACTTCGAGGCTTTCTTTATCATAGACAAAACCAGTTTTGGAGCGCCAGGTTATCTGATAAATTTTATCGTCTACTATGGTTAACCCTTCCCCGAAAAATTTATCTTGCATGTCGCGGGATTTAATAACTTTTCCAGTTTTCGGGTCAATTTTTTTTACCGCAGACTTACCGTTTAAACCTGTGCTTTCATATAAGATGCCGTCTTCTATATATAATCCCTGCGTAAATGACTCGGTATTGTGGGGAAAGGTGTTTACAACTTTGTAGGTATAAAGTGTGGTATTCTCCGCTTCCTCAGCGAGAGCGTCCTTATGGATTGATAACGTAGAGGAATCATGCCAAGAAATAAGAGTAATTGCAAAAGCGAATGCTAAAAAGGATAGATTTCTTGATTCAGACAAGCTTCTAATATATTTCATGATATAAAATAGTTCTCCGGTAAAAAATTAGTACCCATAATAATAGCTAACTCTGTGAAAATTTCCTTTTTTTGTGTAAATTAGTGAACAATAAAGAGTAAAGTTAGTTCCTAAGGGGAATTAAGTGCATCGCACACAGGTATTCTCATGGTTTTTCATAGCAATTTTCTTATTGCTGTTATATCTCTTCTACCAGATATTAAACCCTTTCATACCTGCGCTTTTTTGGGGGGTGATAATCACTCTCACACTACATCCGTTATACAAAAGGTTATGCAAGCTATTAAGGAATAGAAAGAATATCTCTGCCATTATTATGACTATTATGGCAACTTTTTTGATCATTTTGCCGGCAGGGTTTATCTTTGCCACAGTAGCTGTAGATATGTTCGATATTTACCAGAGCGCGACCGACAATGTCCAAGTCTCAGAGCTCAAAACATGGCTTGAAAAATCCAAGGGGCATCTTCCCGGTTCAATATTGGAGCAGCTTCAAACCAAACTGCAGATAGATGAAATTAATATTCATCAAATGGCTGTAAAAGGTTTGGGTACGGTGAGTACCTACCTTATCAATGAAGCTCGACACGCTGCATCAAACCTCACGAGTGTCCTGATTAACTTCGGTATGATGATTTTTGCGCTGTTTTTCTTCTTTCGTGACGGCGACAATATGCTTGAGCGTGTTAAATCGTTAATTCCTATGAAAGATTCTCAAAAAGATGAAATCTTCAACAAATTTTATGACACACTTAATGCCGTCATAGTTGGTGTAGTCGTTACAGCCGCGATTCAGGGGATTCTGCAGGGGCTGTTTTTCTGGGCCATAGGTATATCTTACGCAGTCTTGGGCGGAGTGCTCACATTTATATTTGCTCTAATTCCTGTAGCCGGTACCCCCATTGTCTGGCTTCCTGTGGGATTGTACCTTCTTTTCACTGGCAGTATCTATTCCGGTATAGGGGTGCTGATTTTTGGAGGGATAGTTGTAAGTTCTGTAGATAACATACTCAAGCCTTTGATTATTGGGGGCCGTGTTAAACTGTCCACTCTATTCTTGGTATTAACAATTTTCGGTAGCCTTTCAGTGTTTGGATTTGCCGGCATAATACTGGGACCTATAATACTCGCTATATTCATGAGCTTTCTTGAAATATATAAAAGCGAATACCTGGAATCCTCCGATTGAGTTGCCGGAAGTCTTCCTGAAAATCCGTATATACCCTGTAGATATTTTTTGTTAAATTGTATTTGACATCTATATTCTCCTGATATAAATTTAGGCTAGCCTAAAAATAATAATTTTACTAGACTAAATATTCAATAGGCAATAAATGCATCATAGAGTTAGTCTTTGGAGGTATTAGAGTGAAAGTTTTGTATCCAAAATCAGTAATAAAAGTAAATTCTGCAATTTCAATTGTGATCATAGCTTTATTTTTCACGATTTTCTGGGAAAATAGAGCTTTTGCAGTTGGAGGGATCTCAAATTCCAAGGTAGTTGTACCAAGTGCCGAGACTGTTC
>CBDUCG010000122.1:0-6027 GCA_965365595.1 uncultured bacterium | reverse complement strand
AGAGCACAGGGCAGGAACTGCGGAAGTGAATTTTTCCCCGCTGCTCCTCCTGTGAATTGGAACACAAGAATTGAAGCTGCGGCGCTGTCTCACTCACTCGACATGGCCCAGAATCAGAACTTAAGCCACACAGGTACAGACGGTTCCAATCCTGGGGACCGTCTTCTCATGCAGGATTATGACTGGAGAACATGGGGCGAAAATATCCTCGTAGGTCTGGATGATGCTCAGGATGCTATTGACGCATGGCTTGGCTCTTCGGGCCATTGCAGCATTATAATGACCCCATCTTTTGAAGAAATCGGAGCAGGTGTCACACAGGGAATTTATCAAAACAATATCGCATCTTATTGGACGCTTTTATTCGCGACGGAAAATTAGTTTTTTAGTAATGCAATACAGGCTCAGTGCTGGGCTTTAAGCTCTTTTTTGAAACGCTTGAAGTTACCTACATAGTGCTCGGCCGAATTTTTGAGCTCCTCAATTTCTTCCGGCGTAACTTCTCTAACAATCTTTCCAGGCGAGCCTAATACCATTGAATTATCAGGTATTTCCTTTCCCTGGGTTATCAGACAATTAGCACCTATAATACAGTTACTGCCGATTTTTGCATGGTTCAAAATAACTGCGTTAATTCCTATAAGGCTATTATCTCCTATAGTGCACCCATGGAGCATGGACTGATGTCCTACCGTAACTCCCTTTCCAATATCAAGCGGGATTCCTGCATCAGTATGAAGTACCGCACCGTCCTGAATATTGGTCCCTTCTCCGATTGTGATAGGATCGTTGTCTCCTCTAATTACTGCGTTAAACCATATGCTTGCATCATTATGAATAATTACTGAACCGATCACAGTTGCGTTATCGGCGATAAAATAATCATTTCCGACAATTTGAACTTTTTTATCTGACAGTGAGTATTTCAATGTTTTCTCCTTTCTTATTTAAAACATTTTACATGAAGATTAAATTAATCTGTGCCAGCCTTTTATCCCTGATGCCAGAAACACCTGGAATGTAGGGCTTGTGTTCAGATACTCGTAGATTTCATATGCCTCTGCCTGAGACCTGAACGCGGCATAAACCGCCGAGCCGCTTCCTGTCATTAATACCGATTCTAATCCCAGCGATGTGAGAATCTGCTTATAGGCTTTTATCTCCGGGTGAAGCGCTGTAGCCGGATTCTCCAAATCGTTTATCAGCGGAAGGGCTGCGTTTCTATTTGAAAACTTTCTTATTTGTTCATCAACTGATTGATTCTGGACCCGGTCCGTGTTGTTTAACTCGTCCCATTTTTTGTAAACCATCTCGGTTGAAGTATTAATATTCGGAAACAAAATAACATAGTAAAATAGCGGAAAATTTCTGAGCGGATTAATCTTTTCCCCGATACCCTCAATAACTGCGGTTTGAGAACGAATAAAGAATGGTACGTCGGCACCTAAGTTAAGTGCGAGTTTCAGAAGCTCCTGCTCGGAGAAAGCATCTGTGAGCCGGTTCAGGCCAATCATTACAGACGCTGCATTGCTGCTTCCGCCTCCAAGTCCAGCGCCGAGGGGTATACGTTTTTTGATGGATATTTCAACTTGCAGCTCCTGTCCGCTTTTCTCTAGGAAAAGCGCGGCCGCTTTCCATGCCAGATTGTCTTTATCCGAAGGAATGGGAATACAGCTTGAATGAAGTTCGATCCCCCGACCCTCTTGGGACTCAATCATTACCTCATCAAAAAGGTCAATCGGCTGAATTATTGATCTTAATTCATGGTATCCGTCAGCCCTTGTGCCTAATATTTCAAGTGTTAGATTTATCTTTGCCGGAGACAGCAGTTTCACAGAACTCATTAACTTCTATTATTACTGATATTCTAGGTAAAGTTTATAGCTGATTTTGCTCGAATATTACCATATTTTGTAAGCAAGAATTTCAATATATTGCAATAAGTACAGCATGTTATATGGATTATCGCTGCGGGTTAAGTAAATTTCTTAAATTTTTTGCATTTAGTGCTTGACATTTAAAGTAAAATACTTTATTTTATTATTGTAATTAAAGAGCAATACTTAAAAATCATCCTCCATCCTCCTTTAAGAGAACGGGAGCACTTCTTGAGCAAGAAGTTCTCCCGTTTTTCATTTATGACCTTTTTCTAAGTATAGAGCTTATTATTTGAAAGATAGTACTTATTTCAAGTAAAGTAATGCTTGTTTCGAGTGAATTTAAATCCCGGGTGTAAATTGTTCAAAAATACTAATCGGTTACTTATATATCTCAGTTTCCTATTTATTCTCATTACTTTATCAGGGTGCATCTTTTTCAGGATGCTCGAGCTTAGAGATCAGCTTACAAATTTTGAAACCAATTTTGATCTAAATGACGAAAGGGGACTTACTCTTGTTTTCAAAAACCCCGTGCTTTCGTCTGACGATGTTATATGGCTGTTAAAAGGCAGCCCGGTTTCAGTTAAGCCCGAAGCAGAGGGTCAGCTCTGGACATATGTTTTTCAAAAACAGCATACCGCTCCCCAGGATGAGGGCGATGCGTTCGACATTCCTATATTAATGGTAATTCAAAACGACAAGCTAACGGAAATTACTTTCCCTAAGCGATTTCTAAAGAGTCTTTCAATACCACTTTTAAAGAATATGCTCGCATCGATGGGTAATGCTGACATCAGCAAGCTAAGCAGGAGTGCAAGTTCTAAATACACCGGCGCGGATTCCAGTGAGATACCGAACTCGGACAATGTAATTGAGACTCTAGGAGTGCCGTATGAAGTAGAGAATCTAGACGAAAGTTCCAAACTTTATTACCTCTATTATCTAGAAGATGCGCAGGGTAACGCGAGTAGTGATAATCTGAATCTTGAACTCTGGTTTATTGCTGGAACCGAAGATAAAACTCTTAAAAGCGTAAGTGGCAAAATAAGAGGCATAAAACTGTCAATGGATTTTGAGACATTAGAAACTATAGCTCAGTGAGTTTTTTCTCTAAGTCTGAGACCTTTGGGTACAACCACCCGTTCAGATAAATCAAATAAACCCTGAACTAATAATGCTAAAACAGCAGCGGGTACGGCGCCCTCAAGAATAAGTCCAATATTATCGAGCCTGATTCCGGTCAATATCGGCTGGCCGTAACCACCGGCGCCAATAAGCGCTCCGAGCGTTGCTGTTCCGACGTTAATAACAGCAGATGTTTTAATTCCCGATAAGATTGACCTCGATGCCAGTGGTATCTCTATTAACCTAAGTCTGGCAACTGATGTTAACCCAAGAGCCGTAGCTGATTCCCTTATATCCTGCGGAATGTCTTTCAGCCCCGTGTACGTATTTCTAACAATCGGAAGAAGGCTGTATAGAAAAAGCGCTACTATTGCAGGTACTGCTCCAATACCAAAAAACGGGATCATAAATACCAAAAGAGCAAGCGAAGGCAGGGTCTGGATTACACCGACCGTTCCCAAAACCAATTGCCCGAACTTCTGGTTTTTATACGCAATAATTCCAAGCGGGATTGAAACTAAAATTGCCGCGCTGAGTGATATAACGACCAGAAAAAGATGTTGAACAGTGTTTCGGTACAATCTACTTAGAAAAGTTTCTTTCTCCGAACGGTTATCAATCTGAAATTTTTCTTTAACAAATTTTGACGCTATTGCTCTGTCGCTTGATCCCTTTATTTTTGAATCCGCATTCATAGAAACCATTATGTTTTCAGGGATGCTGTTTTCCAACTTCAAAACATTATCTAAAATCTGCGGATTTTTATCAAGCAAATCTTTTCTGTACAATAGGACCGCAAAATAGTCTTTAAAATGTTTCTTGTCATCCTTAAGAACTTTTAAGTCGTGATATGATATCTCGGCATCTGTGGAGTAAAGATCAATCACATCAATATGACCGCTTTCAAGCCCTCGATAGGCAAGGTCGTGGTCAAGTCCCGTTACATCATGCTGTTTGAGCTGATATGTTTTTTGAAGGCTCGGCCAACCGTCTCCCCGGTCTAAAAACTCATTTGTAAATCCCAGTTTTAATCCGGGGTGTTTTTTTAAATCAGATATGGTTTCTATTCCGAGTTTATCAGCAATATCTTTTTTCATTCCTAAGGCATATGTGTTATTAAATCCAAGAGATTTACTCATCTTTATGCCATAGTGTTCAAGTTCTTTAGAAAGCTGCTGGTTGTTTTTAATGTTGTTCTTAGAAAGTATTTCCTGAGTTATTGTCCCAGTATATTCGGGATATATGTCAATCTCACCGCTTAGGAGTGCATTCCATAGAACTCTGGTCCCGCCAAGTTCTTTTCTGTACTTCACCTGTGCGCCCTCATGTGCTGCAAGCTGAGTAATGATTTCTCCCAATATCACAGACTCTGTGAATTTTTTAGAGCCTACAGTTATCTCCTTATCTGAGTTGCCACAGGAAAAAATCAGTACAACAAATAATAGGATCAGAAGTTTAAGGAGGCTGAACACTAAAATCCTCTCAGTTCTTCAAGATGGTTTCTCTGGGCATTAATGAATTTAGTTACAAAAGGATCTGCCGGAGTTTTGATGAGCTCCATTATACCGCCTTCCTGAATAATCCTTCCTTCTTTTATTAAAACTATCTTGTCGCCGAAAAATGCAGCCTCACCAATGTCGTGAGTCACCATGATTACTGTTTTGTTTAAGGCGCTGAATATTTCTTTAAGATCTTCTTGCAGCTCACTTCTGATAAGAGGGTCGAGCGCTCCAAGCGGCTCATCCAGAAGCAATATATCCGGGTCCAGCATGAGCGCTCTCATTAGGCTTAGGCGTTGTCTTTGACCTCCTGAGATTTCTGCCGGGTATCTGCTGAGAGCGTCTTTAGGAAACTTAGTAAGCCGGCAGAGCTCATCAATCCTATTTTGAATTGTGTCATTATCCTCTTTGAGGAATCTTGCCATAAGAGAAATGTTTTCTTGAGCGTTAAAGTTTGGAAAGAGCCCGCCTTCCTGAATGACATATCCCATTTTCCTTCTCTGCAGCATCAAGTTGGCAGTATTGAGGCTGTTGCCGTCTATATTTACTTTTCCACTTTCCGGGGTTATTAACCCGATTATAGTTCTCAGAATAGTGGATTTGCCGCAGCCGCTCGGGCCTATCAACACTGTTGTTTTGCCTGATTCAATTGTCAAATTGATAGAATTAATGGCTGGAGTCTCGCCATAGCTTTTGGAAATGTTTAACAGATTTATCATGGCAGCTAAAAAAGCTTAAAACGACAGGACTTGTTCGTACTTTTTTGATAACTGCAAACGCTTCTTGCAGAACTCTATTCTATTTAGATATGAAGTTCTTTCTTTGGTGCAGTCTGATAATTCATGTGATTTGGAGAGGTGATCAATTGCGTGGTCATATTCGTTAAGCTGTATGTAAAGTTCTCCCAGATGAGCGCTTAATACCTTGCTTTTGGTTGAACTGTCGTTCGGATCCAGATCAACCAAAGTATTGACAGCCGCTCTCGGCCCCTCAATTTGGGATACAAGTTGCGCCCGCTCAATTGCTATTTCAATAGAGTGATTAATTTCCAGATATTGATCATAGAGTGAGATAATTTGCTTCCAGTCTGTCGATTCGTAATCTTTAGTCAGAGAGTGGCACGCACAAATTCCAGCTCTCAGATGATACTCGGTCACTGTTCTTCCGCCCGCGGATTTATTCAAAAACTCGAGACCGTCTTCAATCATGCCCTTGTCCCAAAGCATTCGGTTTTGATTTTTCAAATCAGGTACTCTGGCGATATTATTTATTATCGCTCTTAGTCTTGAGGTTTTAAGAAGCATGTAGGCTATTAACGCGTTAGTTTCAGGTTTGTTGGTCTCTTCGTTCTCTGTCAGTTTCTTGGTGGATTCTATTACCAGCCTGTATTCATCTCGTTCCTCATAATTGTTTCCCTTATATGCAGCCTCATAACACTTATTGAATTTTTCGTATTTCGATCTGAGTAATTCTTCCAGACAGGCTTTATTTTGTTCGGATTTCATGGTTATCTGTTTAATGTT
>CBDUCG010000121.1:0-6095 GCA_965365595.1 uncultured bacterium | reverse complement strand
AATGTTCAGCCCGCCTAAACTCAAGCGCAACCTCAGATAGCGTTTCCTTTATAGCACACTGAACATAACCAGGAATAAATTAACGGGAGATATATTCTTTTCTTCTTTTCATACGACAGATCGCCGCAAATATATTCGCTAGAAGAGAAATCAAAATACTTATCAGTGCAGATGGTGCCTGTGAAGTAGTGGCCAAAGAAAAGTCGCCTACAGCTATCTACAGAGGTTCGGATTCCCTAAACACCGCAGGACCGCCCGGGTCGGTAATTATTCCGTCATGTTTCCTGGACTTCACCGAAACATACGCCCTTCATTGCCACATTCTTAACCATGAAGACTTGGGAAAGATGCAGAATGTAGAAGTATCCGCATAAAAGAAGCAGCAAATAATATCTAATCACTTCTCCAGAAGTATGCTCGAAGCTTGAGGTACTTTCTTAGATATTACACCGTACTTATCTACAATATTGACTTTTATATACTCCATGGCTTCTTCAACAGAGTCCGTAACATAAAACAGGTCAATATCCTCAGGGCTGATTGTACCTTCCTCAACCATAAGCTCTAAAAAGTCCATAAGCTCATAAAAATATTCCTTGCCAATCAGAACAACGGGAAAGTTAAATATCTTTTTAGTCTGTATGAGTGTTATAACTTCAAACAGCTCATCCATCGTGCCCGCTCCGCCCGGCATTACGACAAAAGCGTAGGAATATTTAAGGAGCATTACTTTTCTGACAAAGAAGTAATTGAAATTAATCATTACGTCGAGATAAGGATTAGGCTCTTGCTCGAAAGGCAATATGATGTTGCAGCCGATAGATGTGCCGCCCGCGTTTTTAGCTCCACGGTTTGCGGCTTCCATAATTCCCGGGCCCCCTCCTGTCATTACGCCAAAACCCATGTTGACCAACTCCTCCCCGACTTTTACAGCGTTCTGATAATTGGGGTTATCTTCTTTTGTCCTAGCTGAGCCGAAAACAGTCACAAGCGGGCCTACAAAATGAAGCTTTCTAAAGCCGTAGAGAAAACCCCACATTACGCGGATCAAAAACCAGAGCTCGCGGAGCCTTGAATGAGGTCCTTCGAGAAATACCCTCTCCT
This sequence comes from uncultured bacterium, assembly GCA_965365595.1. GTDB lineage: Bacteria > Desulfobacterota_D > UBA1144 > Nemesobacterales > UBA2774 > CR02bin9. The sequence continues at coordinate 4,991 of CBDUCG010000121.1, read as the reverse complement.
CTATTTGTTCGTCGGTAACCGGTTTTTTCCTGAGCAGATTAGAAATCCATTCGAGCATATTTTCACCTTTTTCCTTTGATAGAATAATAGTTACTTATTGGTTAGATAATCTCAAGAACAGATTCAGCCACATAACTGCTATGCGCCAAGCTTAACGGACAGATCAATTATGTCGTTCGCGATAATGTCATATGGCATGTTGCTTGTTGCGTCGCTGGGTTTGTCAGGTCCAAATTCAAGCGGGCGGAAAACGTAGGCGGTTTTTAGTCCGACTTCTCTTGCGGCTGTGACGTCGTCCTGATGAGCTGCGCACATCATGAGCTCCTCGGGCTGCAGATCAAGAAGCGAAAGAGCTTTCAAATAAACTTCCTTATCATTTTTATAGTGCCTTGCCAGCTCAGATGAAAGAATCACGTCCCACGGCAGGTCTGAGTGTTTTGCCATGTTCGTGAGTAGAGAAATATTTCCGTTTGAAAGTGTGGCGATTATATATTTCTGCTTGAGTCTTGTTAAACCCTCGACCGTATCGGGCCAGGGCGAAAGCCTGTGCCATGCTTTGTTTAGGCGGACTTTTTCCTGTTCCGTAAGTTCCGTTATTTTAAACTCATCAAGCAATTGATCGAGCACCATTCTGTGCAGCTGATCGATACTTTTCCACGGTAGCTCCCCCTTTCTGACCTTGTCCATCGAGGGAGCGTACCCTCCCCTCCATTTATCGGCAAACGCTTCCCAGTCGGCGGTTATGCCCTTTGACTTTCCAAGATTGGTGAGCTCTTTTATTACGGAGCTCCGCCAGTCGACCACAGTGCCAAACACATCAAAAGTAAGCGCTTTAACTGATGAGAGATCGCTACTCATTTAGCAGACTCAGCCTTCTCTTCAGCTTTTTTGATAAATTTCTCGGCGTTGATGATAAACCTCTGATGGGTGCCTTTGGTAATCTGCTCCACGCCGTCGTGGGCCTCGACATTAAACACAAGACGCTTTCCGTCAACCTCGGCAAGCTCTCCCTTAACGGTGACTGTGAGCCCCGGAGGGGTCGCCGCCGTATGGTTTAAGTTCACATCTATTCCAACTGATTGTTCCTTAGGCCAGTCTATGTGCTCATTTACAAATCTCACGCATGCCCATTCTATCAGACCAATCATAAAGCCGGTGGAGAAAACTCGCGGCATTTGCTGAAACTCTTCGGATTCAGGATATATATACGGTACTGTTTTGTTTTCCGGAACTACATAATCAAATTCTAAAGTTAATCCTGGTTTTAGTGTAGGATACATAGTCATCTCCTTTAGAGTTGTTGAACTGTATTAACGCAGCTTTATTAATATAAATATAAATTCTCATATGTTAAAGTGGTAATACCAAATAGCAGGGGAAAAACCAAATGGCTGCTCATAGACATGCGGGAAGTAGTAGAAGCACCTGCTCGTGTGAAGTTTGGCGACGGCGTCCCTCCATATAACCCTTGGACAGACGAGCCTTATAAGAATAACGAAAAAGTGAGAAGCGCGGGTGAGGGTTATAGTCAGGAATTTAAGGACTGTGTCTCAATAATGGCTCAGTATACGTATGACAAGTCCGGCAAATTCCCGGCAACTGTACCTTCAATAGGGGTTTCATTGTACATGCAGACTCATAACTGGACACATAGTTCTACGACGAGCAATTCACGGAAGGTTCATATCTCGAAACCCGTAGAGAGCACATGAACTGCTGGCATTCTAACGAAGATAGTTAGCAGTAACTAATAGAGCTTACTCTTATAGAAATTTTGATTAATTAAATTGCCATTTTTCTTTTACTGTAAAACACATAAACACCGGACATGAGCATCAAAACGGCTATTGTTGCCAGACCAAGTTCTGATAATGTCGGAACTTGAGCTAGAGCAGTATCTTGGCGTTCATTAAAGAAAGTACATTCGATAAGGCCGTCTATAGTAATACACTGAAAAGCAACCCCATTTTTCAAGAAAGTCTCTGTCGACCCCTACAGACTTACATTGAACATAAACCAGTTCTCAATTTTCAGGCACTATCTCCACGACCTCTTCAATTGGTCCCATGACTATGGGATACGAAGCGGAATTATTTGAAGGATCCTGCAAAGCAAATCCTACGATAAAGTTAGATCGAAAAGTAAATGCGCTATTAGCAGCGGGGCTTACTGATTTATTAATAGTCACACTGCATCCTTCTATAGGACCAGAACCCGCGTTAACTCTGTTTGCTGAAGTTATAAATAGAAAGACTGTTATTAAAGTCGATATCGCCGAAAGCATCACGAAATTATTATTTCGCATGCGGGTATCCTCCATCTGGGTTTTTGTAGACCGCCTACTTCGCCCATTCTATCGCATCAGTCTTCACATAGGAATCATTATAGTTCACGCAGTTATCCATAAAAATGCCAGTCGTACAGGTACAAGTTAGCCAGAGGATTGACTAAATGTCTTTAATGTGAGACCATTTCTTTAGAGGTTAAATATGCTGAAAACCCCAGAGCAATTCGAAGACAGTCTACGCGATTTAAACCCCACCGTTTACATAAAAGGAAAGAAGGTCGAGAGTGTTGTGGACGAGCCGCTTCTCAGACCAGGAGTTAATGCGATTGCAATAACTTATGAATACGCTCTTTTGCCTGAGTACGCAGACACAATGACCGCGATATCGCACGTTACGGGGAAAAAAGTAAACCGCCTTCTGCATATCAACACCAGCCAGGATGACCTGCTCAAAAAGCTTGAAATGACGAGGCTCCTCTGCAGGGAAACGGGATGCGCGCAGCGCTATCTCTGCCACGACGCGCTAAACGCTCTTTATGAAAACACGAACAATACTGACATAAAATATGGTACGGATTATCATGTGAAGTTTTTAAATTATTTAGAGCAGGTTCAGGACGAGGATCTGACCATGTGTGTCGCGATGACCGACGCAAAGGGGGACAGGACCAAGCGCCCTGCCGAGCAGCACAACCCCGATCTCTATTTGAGAATGGTGGCGAGGGACGAGAACGGCATAACTGTCAGAGGTATTAAGGCGATTGTGACAGGCGCACCTTACACACACGAGATTCTGGTGCTCCCGACCAGGAACATGACATTTCAGGACAAAGACTACGCTATCTCGTTTGCGATTCCGATTGACGCCCAGGGGGTGGAATTGGTCAGCCGCCAGGCAGGTCGCCCGGAAGAAACAGGCGCTCCACTTACGTCACAATACGGGCAGGCCACGGCTCAGATTCTTTTTGACGACGTTTTTGTTCCCTGGGAAAGGGTATTTCTCGCAGGTGAATGGGACTTCGCGGGAACGCTTACGGAATCATTCGCTACTCATCACAGAGTTAGCTGCATTGGAGCGCGCGCTGGATTGGGAGACATATTAATAGGCGCCACAGCCGCAATGGCGGAGGCAAACGGACTTGACCCTCAGAAAACCGGGCACGTAAGGGAAAAAATTTCTGATCTTATTAAATATGTCGAATCTTTTTATGCATGCGGCGTCACCTCGGCCATATTTGGAAACGAAACGACAGCCGGTAATTTTAAGCCCGAACCCGTGTACGCAAATATCGGGAAGCTTCTTCAGGGAACACACATTTATGATATGTTCAGAATTGTACACGACACAACGGGCGGGATACTGGTTTCCTCACCCTACACTGAAGATCTGGAAGTTCCCAATCTTGGAGAAAAATTAAACGAGTATTTACAAGGCAGTGAAGATATATCGGCTGATTACAGGATTTCCGTCGCACGGTTGCTTGAAGACATAACCGCTTCATATCAGGGCGGCTGGTATTCGGCTATAAGCATATCAGGCGGTGGATCGCCTGAAGCGACGAGGATGGAAATTATGAGGAAGTACGATATTGAAGAGCGCAAATCGCTGATTGAGAAAATTTCAGGGGTTTAAAGGAAAATGAATAAAATGGATTTTAAAGGACCTGCTTTAAGTAGTAGTTCAAAAATCAAAGAAGAAGACTGCATTGAATGCCCGGTTGGGCTTGATGACTGTGTTGATTGCGGCGCATGTGATCACTGTGAACATGACGCGATGTTAGATGAGAGCGAACTCCCTCCAAACTGGCTCAAGTTTATTAGGAAAAGTAAAACCGGAAGCTGAGCACCTTTTTTCCACAAACAACCTATTCTATTTCTTTTATTATGTATTTAATGTATCTAATGTAGCACGTAAGAAGAAAGCGGCTCCCTCGCCACATTTGAGAACCGATGGTCAGCTCTACAGTGTGAAGCGAAGTAAGTCCGCAGTGGTTTTCCCTTTGCCAATATTTACTACAGTACCAGAAATGATTTTGGATGTTAAGATTGGAATAATGCGGTAACCAGAGAGGGTTAGAGGTCAAAATAATGCAATATGCAGCATTTATTGACTATTTAGTCAACATTGTTGGATGTAAAAATATTTCAATTTTAAGGGAATTTAACTTATTATCAGCTGTTCTTTTTTAAATCCTTGAGTATCTCCCTTTCCAGATGCGCACGCGCTTCAAAGTCCTGAAGTGGAGTAACTTCCCATTCCAGAGCGCTCCAAATCGGCAGCGAACGTAGAGTGCGGTCGACATCATCATGCGAATCCGCCTCCATAATAAAAGCGAAAGCCCTTTCCCCAACGGGTACCCCACCTACAAGCACCCCTTCAGTCTCAAGATCATCAAGTTCCTCAAAAGCGGGCAGTATTATATTTTCCAGCATCTCAATAGCTTCGTCTGCAGAAAAAAATCCGGGGCCTTCATTTCCTATTACTAAATATTTCATAATAAATACTCCTCATACATGAATTTAGCACAGCTCGCACAAGAATACACAATAATATTCAACAAGATATATTATACATAGAGTAAACGGTATAAATCGATCCAGATAGCTATATTATTCAATGACAGATGTATGTTAGACAAAAAATACTGATTAAGCCCATCCAAGCTTAAGCAGCACAATTAGGCCGCTAATGGGTTGCCCGTAC
>CBDUCG010000120.1:0-6127 GCA_965365595.1 uncultured bacterium | reverse complement strand
CCAGAATGAGGCCAATAAGAATAGAGGCTGCCCCGTCGAGATACACTATCCCTGTAATTTGTCCCAGAAAGATTCCCAGAAATGCTACAACAAGCCCTATCATGGCGGCTGAATCTTCAAAGAGTATAACAAAAATCGAGGGGTCCTTGGCTCTCTGAACCGCTGTGAGATAGCTCCATTTACCTTTTGATTTCGTAAACTCCTTAAAAGCAAAGTACCAAGCAAATCCCTCAAAAATCATTGCAAGTCCGATAACGATGTAATTGATATAAGGAGTCGTTACAGGCTCGGGATGAAGGAGATGTATAATCCCCTCGTAGATTGATATACCAGCGCCCAGCCCAAATATTAGAATGGCAACAACAAAACTCCAGAAGTAAATTTCCTTTCCATAACCAAAAGGAAAATTTTTATCGGGAGGCTTCTGCGCGCGTTTTAATCCGTTTATTAGCAGAACCTGATTGCCGGTATCCACCAGAGAGTGGATCCCCTCTGACAACATAGCCGAACTCCCAGTTATAGTTGCGGCAATAAACTTTGTTATCGCAATCAGGGCGTTCCCCGCAAGCGCTGCGTATATTACTTTTTTTGAGCCTGTTGCCATATTGGAAACCTTGTAGTCATAACCCCACTCTTAGAGTTTAAGTCAAAAGTATTCCGATAACATTTTAATGCAACAGGTTCAAATTTAAAGAAATGTCAGCTAATAAGCTTAACTTCGCCGGTTTTAAGATCATAATTAGCGCCTACTACCTTAACCTTGCCTTTCTTAACCATATCTGAAATTACCGGATCTGAAGTTTTTAGCTTTTCAACTCCTAATTGCACATTTGCAATTGTAGAATTATGTAGAAGATCGCCCTTCTCTTTTTTAGCAATTTCTACTGCAGGCTTAATTGTCTGGACTATATCGTTGATAGAGCCCGGGAATTCGGTACCTTTCTGGAGAGCCGATATAGCGCCTGCGACAGCCCCGCAAGAGCTATGGCTGAGTACCATTATCAACGGCGCTCCTAATGCAAGAACTCCAAACTCTAAGCTTCCCTGAATTCCGTAATTGGTAGGATTTACAATATTGCCGGCTACCCTCACTACAAACAGATCGCCTATACCCTGATCAAACAAAATTTCGGGGGCAACTCTGGAATCAGCGCACGCAAGGATGGCGGCAAAAGGAGCCTGACCCAATGCAACCTCTTTGCGTCGCTCAGCTGATCTTCTAGGGGCTTTTATCATAGATTCTACGAATCGTGCATTTCCATCCATAAGCGCCTTAAGCGCTTCATCTGCCGTCTCAGGCCTTTTAGTCTCTTGTCCAAAAGCATTCGGACTTGAAAATACTCCAGCTAGACTCAATGACGAAGCAGCGACCGCACCTACTCCGCTTACTTTTATAAAATCCCTTCTGGAAAATGAATTATTAGACATAACTTCCTCCTTTGATTTTCGTAAAACAAACTGAAAAAAAGCGCCAGCAAAAATAAAATCTCAAATAAATGTATCCTATTCATCAAGTAATGTGAATAGAGATTTTCGCTATTACAAGGATTTATGCGGAACAGCCATATGACCGGTTTCTGTCAAAAATTTTCTTGAGAAAAGTTATCTTATCTTCTGACAACCCGAGTTTAGAAAATTCAGCTTCCAGTTGAGATAAATCGGCATAGCCGCCGATATATCCGTTCACTCTCGCTGCCGAAGTGGAATTTACTATGTCCATCGTATCAGGATAGATTTCCCGGTACTCACTCATTAGTTCTTCATATCCCTGGAGATGATATTTCTGGTGATACATTTCGGCAAGATAGAATTTGTCCAGCGAGATAACTTCGGTATAAACTTTCTCATCCATAACTGACGCTATCTTATCTCTTGATGCTCTAGCTAATTGCTCCTGATATTCGTTTTGGTAAAACAAGGCTGAAGCGTACTGCCGCTTCCATACTTTACGGGCCGTGTTATGGTTCTTCCAGAATATTTCAAGCATCTCTTTATAGGAAATCTTTTGTGGGTCATAATCAATCTGAATTGTTTCTATGTGATCGCCGATATTATGGTAAGTAGGATTTGGGTTGGTTCCTCCTGCATACCCCACTCTGGTTCGGACAACGCCGTCCATAACCCCAAACCTGCAGTCCGGGCCCCAGAAACATCCCATCGCACAGGTGAAGGTTTCTATTTTCTCGAGAAATTCTCTATCAATCGGGGGGATCAGCTTAGTTGGCTCTGACTTTTTGATAATCTGGCTCATAGAGTTTCACCTCGTAATTGAATTTGGTATTTTCACAAACACCAAACCTATTTACGGTCAGGTCATTCAGGCGGATTTAAATATTTTATTTTTCGGCCAATGAGTGTCCAGTTTCCATCTTTCTTGACCCAGATGCTGTATACCTCATAGTCCCCGCTATGGTCCTTGCCCTTGTAAGTTTTGGTCATGCTTATATCAACTTGTGAGTACGCCTTATCACCTTTAATCTCCACCTTTGTTGCTTTTATTTCCTGAGATGTAATATCCTGCTTAGGAAGGGTTTCAAGAAAATCTGCCTTATTCATCGACCAGTCAGATGTCATGCTCGAAATCGTAAAGTTATCATCTAGTAGAGAGCTCATAAGCTCTTGGTCCTGATTCTCAAGCGCTTCAAAATATTTCTTTTCAAGCTCAGCAACAGCGGTTTCAGATTCATCAGACGACTGCGCAAAACCCGCTATGTGATATGCAAATGCTAGAGTAAATACTAGTAACAAGCATACATTGGTTCTTTTCATTTTTTCCTCCCGAATAAACTATTCGTAGATGATTGTAATGATAGAGACTTAAAAATCAATCGGACTAATATCTGCCTGACTGTCCAAAGTTATAAATTATGTAGTATAATCTCCTTACTTTTTTGAAGTTGAGTCCAAATGAAGAAATCAAAGATCATAACCCAATTCGTATGTCAAAACTGCGGCAACTCTTCTCCGAGGTGGCTTGGGAAATGCTCTGAGTGTGAGAGTTGGAATACTTATGTGGAAGAACAACAGGAGAAAACCAAACGATTATCTAAAACTGCAAAATCTTCTGCCCCCGTTGCCATAACCGAAATACAAAGTGGAATCGAAGAGAGAATACCCACACACAATAAAGAATTAGACAGGGTTCTCGGAGGCGGTTTTGTCCCGGGCTCTGTGATACTGGTCGGAGGCGATCCGGGTATCGGCAAATCAACTCTGGCTCTCCAGATGTTAAACAACATCAGCTCATCACAGGAGATTAATGATGACTTGGGTTTACTCTACGTCACAGGTGAGGAATCACCGGAGCAGGTCAAAATCAGAGCTGAAAGAATCGGCGTCAAATCCGACAAAATTTTTGTTCTGTCGACAACCTCGGTTGAAAGCATTATTGAAGATATCAAATCGGTCTCGCCTCAAATCGTGGTCATTGATTCAATACAAACAATGTATACCGAACAGCTTGCCTCAGCTCCTGGCAGCGTTGGGCAGATAAGGGAATGCACCGCTAAATTAATGCAGTATGCAAAAACAAACGGACCCGCTATTTTTCTCGTGGGGCATGTGACTAAGGAAGGCGCAATAGCTGGCCCTAAGGTGCTTGAGCATTTAGTAGACACCGTGCTCTACTTTGAAGGCGGCAAAGATCACCCATACAGGATATTAAGAGCTATAAAAAACAGGTTCGGGTCTACAAACGAAATCGGTGTGTTTGAGATGATGGATGTGGGTCTTAAAGAAGTTAAAAATCCCTCTGAAATTTTCCTTTCGGAGAGGTCGGAGAACGCATCGGGCTCGGTTGTGACTCCAAGCATTGAAGGTACCAGACCTATACTAGTTGAAATTCAGGCCCTCGTTTCCCCATGCAGTTTCGGAGTCCCGAGAAGGACTACTATCGGTTTGGATAATAACCGGGTGTCATTATTGCTGGCGGTACTTGAGAAAAGAGCCGGACTTCAGATACTGGGTCAGGATGTTTTTATGAATGTGGCGGGAGGGGTAAAAATAGAAGAACCCGCAATTGACCTTGCGATTTCAATGGCGCTTGTATCAAGCTTCCTGAACAAACCGCTTGATCCGGGTGTTGTCGTGTTTGGAGAGATCGGGCTTGCCGGAGAGATACGAGGCGTATCTCATATCGATATGAGATTAAACGAAGCGCAGAAGCTGGGTTTTACAAAGTGTGTGGTTCCGAAGATAAATCTTGACAGGGTAAAGAGTAGTGATAATTCTATAACGCTTGTCGGAGTTGATTCTATAGAAAAAGCGATTGAAGTATTCTTTTAGATTGTAACTCCTGCTCAATATAATAATTATGATAAACAAAATAAAAAGCGCGCCGATCGGAGTTTTTGATTCAGGCATAGGCGGTCTCACTGTGGCAAAGGAGCTAATAAAAGCCCTGCCTGATGAGGACTTAATTTATCTCGGCGATACCGCAAGAGTCCCTTACGGAACAAAATCTGAACGGACTGTAATAGCCTATTCCCGAAGCAACGCCGAATTTCTAATTTCAAAAAAAATTAAACTTCTTGTAGTGGCCTGCAACACAGCGTCATCAGTGTCCATTCCAAATTTGAGAAACGAATTAGAAATACCTGTTATCGGGGTTATTGAGCCCGGGGCTAAAAAAGCTGTAAGTGTGACCAAATCAGGAAAAATCGGAGTCATTGGAACCCCTTCGACCATCAGCAGCAGCGCGTACACAAAAGCCATACATAATCTTGATTCTGAAATTGAGGTATACACAAAAGCGTGCCCGCTCTTTGTGCCACTTGCTGACGAGGGACGGACAGAAGGCGAAATAGTCGAGCGGATAGCAGAGGATTACTTAAGCCCGATTAAAGAAAGCGGAATTGATGTGCTTGTGCTCGGATGCACCCACTATCCTCTTCTCAAAAACACACTGCACAAAGTAATGGGTCCTGAAATTACGCTTGTGGATTCCGCGGAAGAAACGGCGTCTCAAATTAAATCCGTACTAACTGAAATAGACCTTTTAAACGAAAGCAATCCCAAATCCGAAAGAGAGTTCTACTTAACAGACGTATCAGATACCTTCCTCTCTGTTGCTGGAAGATTTTTAGGTGAAAAGATAGATAAGATAGAGATGGTTGATATTATAGGGACGACAAGCCTGCCGTCCCAATAGTTAGTTTGTAATTTTATCCTTCTGAAACAAGCTGCTTAACTTTTTCGGTAAATGGCGGAAGCACATCAAAAAGATCGCCCACAATGCCGTAATCACACTTCTGGAAAATTGGCGCTTCCGGATCTTTGTTAATTGCGACAATCACTTTTGAAGAACCCATACCCGCAAAATGCTGTACAGAACCTGAAATTGCAATTCCTATATACAGATTCGGGGATACTGCTTTACCTGTCTGGCCAACCTGCATATCGTATGGACAGTAGCCAGCATCTACAGCCGCGCGCGTTGCGCCTGCTGCAGCGCCGAGTATGTCCGCAAGTTCATATATATATTTAAAGTTTTCTTCACTAGCCAAACCACGTCCGCCTGCAACTACTCTTTCAGCCTCAGTTAGTTCGGGTCTGTCTGATTCTTTGGTTTTCAGCTCAAGAACTTTTACAGAAATATCTCCGGGGTTTAGCTCAACTGAACCGCTTATTACTTCAGGTGTTGCAGGAGATTCTGCAGTTTTAAATGAGTTTGGCCTAACTGTTGCCATCATCGTTGCGCCGCCGTGAAAGACTTGAGTTTGAATAGCTTTACTTGAATGTGAATACCTCTCAATCTGAAGCTTATTATCTCCAGAAAGTCCGATTGAGATTGCGTCCATAGCAACTCCCGCTCCGACACGGGCCGCTACTCTTGGAAAATAATCCTGACCGAAAACTGTGTTCCCGGCAAGTACAACAGCCGGCTCACTTTGTTTTATTAGTTCGCTTAATGCGTTAACATAACCTTCAGTATTAAAATCTTTTAACAGGTCACTGTCTAGAACATATACTTTTTCAGCCCCGTATTTTCCGAGTTCAGCTTCAAGCCCAGACACTCCCGAGCCGAGAAGAACTGCGCAAAGCTGGCCTCCAAGACCACCGATTAATTTTTGTTTAGCCTCGGATAAAGCCTCAAATGTTACTTTTCTTATTGATCCATCCAGTTTTA
>CBDUCG010000119.1:0-6195 GCA_965365595.1 uncultured bacterium | reverse complement strand
TGTCAAAGCTTTTTGTTGATGCAGGGTGCATCGTGCTTTCAGCTTTTGTTTCCCCCTATATAAAAGACCGTGACGGTGTTAGAGAGCTTGTAGCTGACGGAGAATTCGTGGAAGTATTTGTTGATGCCCCACTTGAAGTATGCGAGGAAAGAGATGTTAAGGGTCTATACAAGAAAGCCAGGGAAGGAGTAATAAAAGGCTTTACAGGTATAGATGATCCATATGAAGCTCCATTGAATGCTGAGATAACAATTGACACAAGTAAACTGAGCCTTGAAGAAGGTGTTGATGTCATACTTCAATATCTGGAAGCTAAAGGGGTTCTTCCCAAAAGCTAATTTCTACTTTATTGTAGTTTTTAGATTGTAATAAATCCAGAAAAGGATACTAGTTAACGGAGGGAGCGGGGTTAATAGGGTCTCTAGTAGAAGCAATAAAAAAAGGCCCGGCAGCTGCGGGCCAAGATTTTATTTAGATAGAGATCAGAAAATTCTATATCTCCGATAAGAATGAACTTTTATGGAGAATATCAGCATTCTGAGAGAGAGTTGGCAAAAAAGAGATCGCAACATCCGGCGGAAAGAAGCAAAAATATTTGCAAACTGAAACACCTATTGAGAGCTGTTGTTTGACGGGCACCTGCTTGCCATTAGCAGAAAATCATGGAATCAAATCGGAACTTTTAATGAAATATATCAATTATATTTTGAGGAAGCCGATTGGCTGAAATGACTTGAGAGAATTAAACTAAAATCCTATTATGTTCCTAGTACGGGAGCAATTCATGTCTATAATAAGAGTGCAGCCAAAGAGCCAAAGGTAAAGATCTGGTTTTAGAAATCTAATCAAATATTCAAAAATAATATTATAGTACATCATTTAACTGATACCTATAAAAGGTAGTACTATTCATGGCAAGATTTGTTAATGTGTGGCGTGCTCCCCGGCAACCAAATACAACATCTTGTACGGGCATCCCCTTAATAGATATAATCTCATGTAATGTGGTCATGAATACGCCGATATGGATAGAAATGTCAGAGAACGATCTCGGAATACCAGTGGCTGCGATGCCAGTTCTTGATAAAGACACGAAAGTGTGGCGATTTCCAAAAGAAATCTGAGATTAACTTGAGCCAAAAACCTATCATTTCAAAACTGCAGACAATATCGGAAATGAAAATTTGCACTTAACTTAAGCCCATTATCAAGCTGTCTAATTTTATAAATTAAATTAGCAGGTATATTATAAATAAGCTTGACTTTAAGTCGGTAATTGTATTAACATCATAATTGAAGTGGTGAATAACTGAAGTTGGTCTAAATGTCTGAAACTAAAGCAAAAAATCAGATGAGTAATCATTTAACTAATCTCCTCAACGATATAGCGGCAAGATCAAGAAGTGCATCAAAACAACTGGCCAGAGCTAGTTCCGGAGCCAAAGATAAAGCACTAATTAAAATGGCACATGACATAGTTGCAAAAGCAGAATATATAATATCCGAAAACAAGAAAGATGTAGAAGGCGCAACCAAAAAAGGACTGTCATCTGCAATGATTGACAGACTTAGACTCACTCCAGAAAGACTTGAAAAAGTAGCCAACGGTCTTAGGCAAGTTGCGGCCCTCACTGACCCTGTGGGTGAAGTGGTTCGTATGTGGACTAGGCCAAACGGTCTCAGAGTGGGAAAAATGAGAATTCCCCTGGGAGTGATTGGGATAATTTATGAATCAAGACCGAATGTAACAGCTGATGCGGCTGGTTTGTGTATCAAATCTGGAAACGCTGTAATTTTACGAGGCGGCTCTGAAACAATTAGATCGAATATTGCAGTTGGCGAAATATTAAGAGGGGCATTAAAAGAAAATGGTCTCCCTGAAGATGCGGTGCAGATTATTCCGGTTACGGATAGGAACGCGGTTTTGGAAATGTTAAAACTCGATGAGTTAATAGATCTGATAATTCCCAGAGGCGGTGAAGGTCTTATAAGATTCGTCGCAGAAAACTCAAGAATACCTGTTTTAAAACATTATAAAGGCGTGTGTCACGTATTTGTGGACGAAAGCGCCGATCTCAACATGGCAGAAAGTATTTGCGTAAACGCCAAAGTACAACGTCCCGGTGTCTGTAATTCAATGGAGACAATGCTAGTTCACGAAAAGATAGCGGAAACGTTTCTTCCAAAGGTATGTAAAGCATTAATTGATAAAGGTGTAGAGTTACGTGGATGTCAAAGAACCAAAGAAATAATACCGGAAGTACAAAATGCTACTGAAAATGACTGGTACGAAGAGTATTTGGACCTAATTTTGAGTGTTAAGGTAGTAAAAGATTTAAACAAAGCGGTTGAACATATAGAGAAGTATGGGTCTATGCATACTGAAACTATAGTTACAGAAAGTTATGCCAATTCACAGGAATTTATTAACGGAGTTAATTCTTCCACCGTGATGGTTAATGCATCAACCAGATTTAGTGACGGATTTGAACTTGGTCTGGGCGCAGAAATAGGTATAAGCACATCCAAGCTTCATGCTTTTGGGCCTATGGGGCTTGAAGAGTTAACTACAACAAAGTTTATCGTTCTAGGAGAGGGTCAGATAAGAGAATAATTCCATCTAAAAAGGAGGATGGTGATGAGACAGACAAGATTTAAATCTAAGAAACGCACGAGGTCGACCAAATCACAGTCAAGAACTGAACAGAGATCTAGCAAAACCGATGAGTCTGTAAAAAAGTTGTTGAAAAATTCCTTTGAAGACTACTCAAAAGATTCGGAAAATATAAATCAGGACGATGTTTTCTCTAATGAAATTGATGACAAAATAATTGCCGAGCTTTCCGAGCCGGAAACCAAGTTAAAACAAGAAGGTTCAAAAGACGAATCTTCTGAAAGTGAAACCCCTAAATTCACCCCTGATGAAGAGTTCAGACTCCTGCAAGTTTATTTTAAAGAGATGGGAACAGAGCCTTTACTTACCCCAAAAGAGGAAATAGAAGTGTCCGCCAAAATCAAACGCTGCGAGACAAAAGCCGCTGAAGTCAGAATGTTTATGGAAACAATTTTTGAAAAAAGCTTGAGCGCTTCACTTCAAAATACTATTTCCAATGTGGAAAAAAGCGTAAGCACAAAGAGATCATCAAAACCCAGAAGAAATACAAAAACAAAAACTGTTCAGTCCAAACTGGAAAAGGATTTTGCAAAAAAAAGAATCAAAAGATCCACTCTACTTTCAAGAGCATATAATCAGAGAGCAAAAAGATTTAAAGAAAGGTTTATTAAAGCTAATTTAAGGCTTGTAGTCAGTATTGCTAAAAGATATATGAACAGGGGGCTTCCACTGCCTGATCTTATTCAGGAAGGCAATGTAGGTTTAATGAGGGCTGTTGAGAGGTTTGACCACACAAAGGGTTATAAATTTTCAACATATGCTTCATGGTGGATTCACCAGGCCATATCCAGGTCTCTTTTAGACCAGACCAGAACAATACGGGTTCCGGTATATGTTCTTGAACAGGCTTCAAAAGTCCACAGAATAAGTTCAGTTATGAACAAAGAAAGCGGCAGAAAACCTCTGCCGGAAGAAATTTCAAAAAAATCAGGCATTTCACTAGAAGGGGTAAAAAGAGTCCTTGAAGCTACAAAAGAAGTTGTTCAGCTCGATTCCCCAGTGTTGGACGGCGAGAAAACTACACTGCTAGATTTTATCCCTGATGATGTATCCGGCACCCCAGATTATGCTGTGGCAAAAGCTACACTCACAATAAAAATAAAAGATGCACTATCAACCCTTACTCCAAGAGAAGAACAGATTCTCAAAATGAGGTTTGGTATTGACTTTGAAACCACATTTACACTTGATGAGATAGGAAAACACTTTGAGCTTACAAGAGAACGAATCAGGCAAATCGAGAAAAGATCTCTTGAAAAACTTGAAGGCTCTGAAGTTGGAGTAATATTAAAAAGTTTTCTCGAGTAAGACTATTGATCTTAGCACTTAACTTAAAAAATTTCACAATAATTGAGGACCTTTCCGTAAGCCTGAATCCCGGCTTGAATATTATCACTGGGGAAACAGGGGCCGGGAAATCCGTCATTGTGGACGCCATAAATATAATACTCGGAGACAAAGCTTCATCTGATAATATTAAATCTGGTAAAAATGAAGCACATATCGAAGCGCTTTTTGATATTACAAAAGATGAAGCATTAAAAGAGAGACTATCTGACGCGGGTTTTGAAACTTCTTCGGGAGAGCTTCTTCTAAAAAGAGTCATTTACAGGAATTCCAGAAGCAGGGTTTTTATCAACGGAAGCCTGTCATCACTTTCTCTTCTGTCCACAATTACTCAAGGGCTTGTGGATATATTTAGCCAGCATGAACACCAGAGCTTAATGAAGGAAGAGAATCATATAAAAATTCTGGACGATTACGGACAGTTCGGAAATGAAACGTCTAAATTAAAAGATTTATACCAACAATACCTCTCTATTAAAAACGAGCTCAATGATCTCATCCAAAGACAAAAAGACAAATTTGAGAAAGAAGATTACTTAAAATTCCAGCTCCAGGAGATCAACAACGCTGAGCTTGTCATAGGAGAAGACCAAAAGCTTGAAGAAGAAAGATTAATACTAACTAACCAGGAAAAACTCCGCAGCACCACATCAGAAGCTTATGAAACCTTATATGAGAATGAGAACTCAGTTCTAGGTACACTCAGAAGAATATCTGAGGATTTAAAAGCAGTTGGCAAGTATGATCAGGTTTTAGAGAAAATAGGAAGCGATATAGAAAAAAACATGCTTGAATTAGAGGAAGCTTCTTTCTCTATTAGAGAATATGGCTCCGATATGAATTCCGATTCTCTCGCTCTTGAGACAGTGCAAGAAAGAATTCATTTAATCAATGGTCTTAAAAGAAAATATGGTGAAGATATCTCTGAGATTTTAGAAAAACGGGACGAGATAGAAAAAGAAGTAAACAATATTGAACATTATGATGAGCTTGTTCAAGAATTGACTGACAAATCTGAACAACAGCTCAGGAACTTATTAAAATTAGCCCAGAATCTTTCAAAAAAGAGAAAGAAATCATCTAAAAGCCTAACGGGTCAGTTGGAGCAGGAGCTAAAAGAAGTCGGTATAAAGGGGGGTAAGTTTCATATTGAATTTAAAGATAAGGATATATCCGTTAATGGTACAGATGATATCTCATTTTTGTTTTCAGCCAATCCCGACGAGGCTCCAAAACCTCTTACCAAAGTAGCATCGGGCGGCGAGCTCTCAAGAATCATGCTGGTATTAAACGAGGCTATAGCTAGAATAGAGGGTGGGGCGGTAATAGTATTTGATGAAGCCGACTCGGGTGTAGGAGGAGCGATAGCTGAGGCCGTAGGGCAGAAAATAAAGAAGCTTTCTATCAGTCATCAGGTGATCTGTATAACTCATCTTCCTCAGGTAGCGAAGTTTGCCGATTACCACCTTACGGTGACTAAAACCCATAATAACAATAAAACTCAGGTAACCATAAAAAGCCTGGAAAGCGACGAGAGGGTGATTGAGCTTGCAAGAATGATCGGAGGCTTTAATATTACGCAAAAAACATTAGATGCGGCTCAGGAAATGCTCAAACACTGAATTTTATAGTTACACTGTTTTGAAAAACCGTTACAATTGTTTCAGATTATTGCAAGGACAATGAAATGAAAGCAATGATACTTGCAGGCGGAGCAGGTACAAGGCTCTATCCGATAACTCAGACAATTAGTAAACAATTACTTTCAATATATGTTAAACCAATGATCTATTCCCCTTTGTCCGTGCTAAAGACAGCCTGGATAAGGGAAATACTGATAAATTCAACCCCCCATGATTTGCCGAGATTCAAAGAACTGTTCGGAGACGGATCACAATTAGGATTATACTTTTGTTATGCAGAACAACCGAGTCCCGATGGATTGGCTCAGACGTTTGTTAAAGGAAAAGAATTTATAGCCAACGATAAGTTATGTTTTGTCCTTGACGGCAATCTGTTTTATGGAGAAGGTTTGATAGACATGCTTGAACGGGCTTATAAGTTAACAGAAGGAGGCATAGTTTTTGGATACCACGTGAAAGAGCCTGAGCGTTATGATGTTGTGGATTTCGATTCTAGTGGAATGGTGGTAGAAATAGAAGAAAAGCCCTCTA
>CBDUCG010000118.1:0-6214 GCA_965365595.1 uncultured bacterium | reverse complement strand
CGGCATGATTTCTTTCCTTGAGTTTGGAAATTAAACCCAGAGCCAGCGGAAGCATAATAGCTGCTGTGGCAGTGTTGCTTATCCACATGCTTATCAATGCTGTAGCAACAAAAAGACTTATAATGGAAAAAATCATCCGGGAGCCTGCAGCTCTCATTATATAGCCTGCAAGAAGCTCATCCATACTGTATTTATGGAGTGCTGCAGCTAGCGCAAACCCGCCCAGGAATAAAAATATTATAGGATGTGCGAAGAAGCTTAATGCTTCTTTAACTTCAAATATGCCGGTCATTACCGCAATAATAGGGACAAGCAGAGCTGTTGCTGTAATAGGAAGCGACTCGGTTATCCATAGGGCAGCGATGAAAAACAATATTGCAATACCCTTGAGTATGTTCTTATCGGCGGGCACAAACTTAAAAATAGCAATCGATATGAGTGCGCTTATCAAAATAATGAGCTTTTTATTCATTCAGCCCATGATTTTAGTACATAATTGACAAATAGTTAAGTCTAGATTACGTTGGAGGGGATTTAGGCTACAAGGATATCTAAGTGCAGACTTATTTTTATTATCTTATTTTCTCAATGGTCCAGAGTTTATTCTTTGTCCATCTGCCCCAGTTGGGTACATGAAATATATATTTGCCCTTAAATTTATTCCCGCTAGGTTGGATAATAATTTTGATGTTTTTATTTGTCTCCACTTCAAATGCGCCTTCGTCCCAGATTTCAACAGGTCCGGTTCCATAAGAGTCTTCAACACTTTTTTTAGAAGCGGATTTGGATAACGGTTGCTCATTAGACCTAAACTCAACGGCAATCTTTTTCTCTCCGGTATTCTCAGGAATACCCTTAGGGAGTATCCAGGATTTCAGATCTTCACCAATTTGAAGATAAAAGTCGTAGTGTGGATGAGGGGTGTTGTGTTTATGAATGATGAAATTATTGGTTCCGCTCATAAATCAGTTTTAAACCCTTTAATGTAAGAAATTTATCTACAGACTCAATTGTCTCACTCTCTTTTGCTATAAGCTCGGCGGAGCCTCCGGTAGCTATAACTTTCGGTCCTGTTTTCATCTCGTTTTTTATCTTTTTGGCAATGCCGTCAACAAGACCGGCATATCCGTGAATGAGACCTGACTGTATGCTTTCAACAGTGGTTTTGCCGATTATGTGTTCCGGTTTTACGATTTCAACTCTCGGGAGTTTTGATGCTTTTTCGTATAGGGCTTCCGCTGAAATATGAAGTCCCGGAGTGATAAGTCCTCCTAGGTATTCTCCCGTTTCCGATATGCAGTCAAAAGTCGTAGCTGTGCCGAAATCAACAACTATCACGCTTTTATTGAATTTCTCATAAGCACCTACTCCGTTTACTATTCTGTCAGCCCCCACTTCCTTTGGATTGTGGTATAAGATGGGCATTCCTGTTTTTACGCCTGGTCCCACAATTATTGGTTCAACTTCAAAGTAGGTATTCAAGGCTTCGAGTATAGTTTTAAGCAAAGTTGGCACTACACATGAAATGGCGGCGCCTTTGATCTGAAAAGTATTAATTTCCTTAATATCTATAAGTTTCTTAAATAAAACACCGTATTCGTCAGAGGTTTTTGATTTATCACTGTTTATTCGCCAGTGGTTAATTATCTGGTCCCCGTCAAATAAGCCAAAAACTATATTAGTATTACCTATATCTACAGCTAGAAGCATCCCAGTTCTCCGTTGTTATATGGACAACCGCAATATGTTACCCGGATTTTGAAAACTACTTTAGTCCCCATCTTCGTCTAAGCAGCCATTCAGAAGATAACATCCCTATAATTAATAAAAAGATAAATGGATTGTCCCATAATTTTTCAGTTTTATAACCGGTGATAGTTTTCTTTTTTGAAGTGTCGAGATTCAGTTTATCAAGACTATCCCAGATTGATATATATTCGCCGCCTGATTTGTCAGCAATTAATTTAAGAAGTTCCTTATTCTCGGTTGGTCCCTTAACTTCATACTCAGGAGGCTCCACTATAAAGATAGTCTCGCTCTTGGTTAGGTTCTGATATTCTCCGCTTTCTCCCGCAGGTACTATTGATATCCTGTAAATACCATCTTCCTCGACTTTAAACTCGCTCCGGTACCTATTGTCTGAGACGCTCTCAATGTCTATTTCCTGTTTCCGACCGTCAGGTAAGGTTACTGTCGGAAGACGGTTTTTATTGATACTCTCAGAGGTAAGTGTGGTAATTTCTATTAAGGCTGAGTCGCCCGGATTATAGATGGGCTTGTCTGAGCTTATTTTGACATCACTTAGCTCGGGGTCGTTTACGAACCACAGAAAGAGCCTGTTCCAGAATTTATCATAAAGAGGCGAAATATTGCCCTCGCCACTTTGGGCGAAATTCCATTTCCAGGACGAGTCTGACATAAATCCCGCCACCTTGCCGTTTCCTATATTCTCAACGGCCAATACCGGCTCGCCATCTGCGGTAGACAATAACGTCATTGCAGAGGGAGTCAAACCTTGAACTATGTTAAGCCCTTCAAGATCCGGCATTTCGTCCCAGTGCCTTTCATTCATGGCCTTATTAGGGATGATTCTCGTTATCAGGTGACTTTTCCCTATATCGGTGAGATTAGGATGGAATTTTCGGCTACTAATGGTTTCTGATAATGTTTTTGGAGTGTAATCAAGCTCAACAGGCAAGATGTCCGATACAGAGGTCCTGCCATAATTGCCGCTGTTAAAGCTATTACTTCCGCCGATCATTAAAAATGCCCCGCCGTCTCTTGATACATAATCCTTCAAATTATTTAAATGAAAGCCAAAAATTCCGTATGGTTGAAAATGAAAATCCTGAAAAATAACAACGTCAAAAGTGTTGAGTTCACTGCTGAATATTTCATTTACAGGAAATGGAATCAGGCTCAGCTCCCTTTCAGAAGCGAAAACAAGATCTGACGGATCCCTTAAAATAAAGAATGAAACCAGGTCCACATTCGGATTTCTTTTGAGGGCTTTCCTTAAAAATTTAACATCCCACGAAGGTCTTCCCGCCACATGCAAGACCCTTATTTTGTTTATAATCACATCTGTAAAGAATGGTTTTTGATTATTCTCGGTTATTAATTCCCCGGATAATACCGGAACGGAAACTGTATAAATTGTTCTGCCCAATGATAATGGGGTTAAGTCAAACCCTACATTTGCTTCATGGGAATCTTTATTAAGAGTGGCTTCTTTTATAGCAACTAATTTGTCTCCTTCATATAATGAAACAGGTATAGGAACAGCCTCATTTTTATTTGATTTGATTGTGACATTCACAGAAAAGGGATATCTGCGAAAAGCAACTTCATTTGATTTTATCTCCTCTATCCATACGTCATAAATGTTTTTTTCTATAACCGGTGTAACGGTATTTATTGGGAAGTCTATTTCATTTAAAATTTTGCCAAAGCCTTCCGACGATAGTTCTTTATCGGCTCCATCTGTGATCAAGATAGCCGAATCAACAGCACTTTTTTTCTTTGTTTTGTTTAAACTTTCTATAGCTCGACCTATTTTGGTGGCTGAGCCTCTCGGTTGACTGCTAATAATTGATTCTAGAGAAGATGGTTTCAGTTCCTGGTCGAATAAGTAGTATTGAACATAAAAATCTTCTTCAATTTTAGCCAAAAAGTTTTCGTTGTTTCTCAGATAGGCCTTTAGACTTTCAATTCTAGTCTCAGAATTTCTATCCCCCGGAAGATTCATGCTCCAGGAATTATCAACCACAACTGCAAGTCTTTTTTTATCTTCTTTATAGTTTACTTTTCTGTATGCGGGGTTGAACAGAATCAATATAAGGAGCAGGCTTGAAAGTAAATGAAGAGAAAGTAGCGTTAACCGTTTATTTAAGCTTCTAAGGTGTCTTGTGCTCCTTAATGATCCATAAAGAACTACAATAAGGAATAGAACAAGTAGAATGCTCTCAAGAATGCCTGGAGGATTAAGCAACACAAAGTGTGTATTGACTGATTCCATTAGAATAAATTTACCACAATATGTATTAATTTTGCTGTTTTACAGAACCAAGAACTTTCCTCTTTCGATTATGGTCTTACCGTCGGCGATAACGGTAGGCTCCATTATCACGCCATCCAGATGACTCGCCACACGGATTGTACCACCCATGCTCTTATTATCTCCAAAAGCAATGTGAACGGTTCCTATAGCTTTTTCATCTTCAAGGACCTCTCCTGTAATAAGAGCTTTATCGTGAGTTCCTATTCCAAGCTCGGCCAGATTAAATGCGAGTATGCCGAACGGCTCCATGATAGAATATAGTTTTTCAGCGGCCTTACCGCCCGTTATATCGGTTGCATAACCTTTCTCGACCTTAACCCTGATTACTTCATCTTTCAGAATTCCTACACCCGCCATTGAACCGTCAAATACAATTATTCCTTCAGACAATCCCTCCATTGGCGCCACATATGCCTCTCCAGCTGGAAGGTTGCTGAAATCTCCGGGATTGTAATTAAGACCCGTGTCCGAGTGGCCGTCCCTGCCTTCTACGGCCAGATTGATGTCGGTACCTTTATATGTAGTTATTCTTATGTTGGATGCCGTACTTATGATATCAGCCAAGATGTCACTCTTTCTGGCAATTTCCTTGTAGTCCGCGTTCAATGTCCTTGCCATCATATCTTCCGTAATTCCGGGCAGTGTGGCAATCCGCACCCCAGCCTTGCTGGCTTCTCTCCTGGAATCCGTATGGCTTAGGGATTTCGAAGTTGGTATTAGTATTACATCCACAATTTTCATGAGCTCTGCAACAGGGGCCGGAGGCTCTTCTCCGTTTGATTTGGGTGTAATTATTTCAGTGAAGATTGCTTCAGCTCCAAGCTCCTTGGCTCCTTCCCACAGGGCATATCCAATATTTCGAGCAGGTTTATCAGTAATTACAAGAACTTTTTCTCCCTCTTTTACTCCCATGCAGTCGACAAGAGCTATCTTTGCGGCATCTTTTAACTTATCCATTTAAAATTCCTCCGGTTTCTGATTTATTCTTTAGTTT
Source organism: uncultured bacterium (assembly GCA_965365595.1). Classification (GTDB taxonomy): domain Bacteria; phylum Desulfobacterota_D; class UBA1144; order Nemesobacterales; family UBA2774; genus CR02bin9. Next base: position 1,160 of record CBDUCG010000118.1, on the reverse strand, counting down.
ATTTTAAGCAATAGTATAATATGCCCTATCTTACCGATTACGGTAAGATTATATTAACTTTAGTTCAATGGAGAAACCTAATGCCCGGAATTGGCTTAGTTACACCTTACTGGAATAACATTACGAAATCAGAATTTATAGAAATTGTTCAATTAGCAGAAGAACTGGGATATGAGTCTATATGGGTGCCCGAGATGTGGGGTAGGGACGCTTTTTCCATTCTAGGCCTTCTCGCGATACATACTAAGAGAATCAAGCTTGCGACTGGAATTATTCCGGTCTACAGCAGGACACCCGCTGTTATTGCTCAGACCATTGCTACCCTAGATGAGATTTCGGAAGGCCGCATGATACTCGGTCTTGGAACGAGCGGTCCGATTGTTGTTGAAAACTGGCACGGAGTGCCTTTTGAAAAACCGCTACAGAGGACCAAAGAATATGTAGAAATAATCCGTATGATCTTAAATGGTGAGAGGGTTAAATATGAAGGGGAAATATTTAACCTGAAGAACTTCCGTCTTCAGTTTAAAACTGTTAGAAAAAACATTCCTATATATATTGCAGCGATGGGTTCTAAAAATATTCAGCTTACAGGAGAAGTGGCAGATGGTTGGATACCTTTTTTAGTCCCTCCCGAACAGCTTCAATATAGTTCAGGCGAACTTGAAAAAGGCGCTGAGAAAGCGGGGAGGATGTTAGACAAAATCTCGATTAGTCCATATATACCGGCGGCTATCTCTGAGAATGAGGATTTGGCGGAAGATGTAATCAAGGAGTACATTGCGTATTATGTCGGCGGTATGGGTACGTTTTATCATCAGGCAATGGCTCGTTACGGGTTTAAAGAAGAAGCTGACGATATAGTCAAAGCCTGGAGGAGTGGAGATAAATCCGGAGCAATTAAAAGTGTATCGCCGGAAATGGTAAATTCGTTTTCGATATGCGGAAATGCACAGTCAGGAAAATCTAAAATATCAGAGTATGTTAATTGCGGGGCGGATTTGCCCATTATTCTTTTTCCTCCTAAAGCGTCGCGTGAATTGGTAAGGCAAACTATTGAGGGGCTGGCGCCGGTTAATTGACATAGATCCAAATACAGTGAATATTAGCGGTGTCTTAAGAGATTAATACTCGGAAAAATATATGAAAATACTAGTGAC
>CBDUCG010000117.1:0-6321 GCA_965365595.1 uncultured bacterium | reverse complement strand
TGGAACGGCGCTCTCGGTTACGAATAGACATATTCTGTATCTGAATGGCGGGGACAAGTTACAGAGAGAAGATTCATACACATAGACGACATAGAACAGGAAACCGTATTTAACTCTTTTACGAGCCTAGGAGGAGAGAAAGGCTAGCTTGTATGGAAATGGGCATGGGAGCTTAGGGTCTTAATAGACAGGTTTTTGGGAGGCCTGAGGCTTAGAAGAGGCAGAAGGAACTATTTCGAGTTGCTGCCGGGAGAGACAGTTGATTTCTGGAGAGTTAAAGAAGTAGAAACCCTAAGACTCAGAGCGGAAATAAAAGTTCCGGAAAGAGCTTGGATTGAATGGCAGGCTATGCCTGAGGGTAATGGCACAAGACTTGTTCAGACAGCTCTTTTTGAGCCATCGGGTCTCTGGAGAGTTTTATACCGACGCTCTCTTTATCCTGTTCACAGTTTTATATTTGACGATATGATTCGAGCCATAGCAGACGATGCAAAAAATTCTAGTGAATTACATCAGGCACCAAACTATGTTACGGAGCAAAAAATTTGATTTCATTTAATTTTTTACTTTGATTCATCCAATCTAACACTTATAATAGCTGTAATCGTTAATTGGAGGATACATGTTAAATACCCTAAATGAAGTTAGAACTTCATTTTTATGCTTAATCACCGCTATAATCATTTCTTCTTTTTTCTCGTTTATTTGGCAATCACACGCCCAGCCGGAAAATCTCGAAAGAATGCAGACGCAGCCAAAAAACTTTTTTCAAAAATGGACAATCAGAGCCAATGCGAATACGGAGCATATGTTTAACACCAGCGTAGACGGAGGCGGAAAGTTTAACATAACCAGACTTGGTATTAACCATGACGGGACATTCACCGCAACTGAAAAACTAAGAATTACATTTAGTGGCAGTTACAACTATTACAATTATGATTTTTCGGGATCTCAGGGGTTTGTTGGTTTGAAACCGTGGAGAAATGTAAATATTTCCAATAATAGCATGAGAGTGAGTTATGCTATTACCCAGAAATGGGGAGTATTCGGTATGCCGATTATCTCTTACGGAGCAGAATCCGGCGCTCCTTTTTGGGATTCATTTACCATAGGCGGGCTGGCAGGTGTGAGTTACAGGTTTGGTGACAAATTAATCATTGGACTGGGCGGTTTCGTTGGAAGCCGTTTAGAGCAGAGCGTAATTGGATATCCTATTGGGTTCGTAGACTGGAAGATTACCGAACGCCTTAGATTATCGACGCTTGCAAGTGGCGCTAGAAACGACTTTGGCCCTAAAGCTGAACTGTCCTATGACATTGGAAACGGTTTTAAAGTAGCAACTTCCGTCGGTTATGAATTCAACAGATTCAGACTGGACAAAGAAGGCAATTTTCCAAGAGGAATTGGTGATTTCAAGGCCCTTCCATTAGTGGGAAGAATGTCATATGATGTAAATAAATATCTGACTTTAAATGGATATGGAGGTTATTTGTTTCTGGGATCTCTTGAAGTTGAAAATGAAAATGGCAAGAGAATTAGGAAAGAAGATTTTGATCCGGCACCGTTTCTTGGCGCGAGCATAACAATAAACTTATGAAGAACGAAATGACAGTATTTTGGTTTAAAAGGGACCTGAGAACCGAAGACAACACAGGTTTGCATCATGCTATAAAAGAAAGCCGGGAGGTACTGCCCGTCTACGTTCTTGATGACGATATACTGAGCGGCTATCCGAGCAACAGCAAGCGGCTGGGCCTCTTCTTCGACGCGCTCAGAAAGCTTAACAAAGAGCTCAGAGATTTGGGTTCATATTTATTTGTGGAAAGAGGCAGGGCAGAGGAAGTAATTCCAAGAATTGTAAGAACGTACAATGCCGACGCTGTTTACTGTAACCGCGCATACGGTTTTTCCGGTATTAGCAGGGATCTTAAAATTGAGCATTTCTCCAAATCAAACGACATTACGTTTAAAAAATTTGACGATACGTTTCTTGTGCCCCCTGAACAAATAGAGCAGCGTAAAGTTTTCACACCATTTTACAGGTTATGGAAAAACAAAGAAAAAGGGACCGAACTCCCGACACCCGAGAAAATTAATTCCCCTGAGATAATAATTAATTCTCTTGAGAATATGATTCAAAATATCAGCCACTCAGAGAACACATCATGGCCAATAGATTTCCCTGATCAAAGATTATGGGGCTTTAATTTCAAAGAGTATAACGAGAGAAGAGATTTTCCCTTTATAGACGGCACATCCAGACTTTCACCTTATTTAAGGTTCGGAACTGTATCGGTCAGGAAAGTGTACAATGCCGCGATGGCTGCTACACCTGAAGAGGGGCAATTTGTGGCCGAGCTGGCTTGGAGGGAATTCTGGTATCACATAATGCATTATTTCCCGGAAACAAAAGATATTGAATTTCAGGAAAAGAGACGGAACATAAAGTGGATAAATAACGTAAGCTGGTACAACTCATGGAGAGATGGACGCACCGGGTATCCGATTGTAGATGCCGCGATGATACAGCTTAAAAAAGAAGGGTGGATGCACGGAAGAGCGCGGATGATAGTTGCTTCATTCCTCACCAAAGACCTTCTTACAGATTGGAGGTGGGGAGACCGACATTTCAGAGAACATCTTGTGGACTATGATGAAACAGTGGACATAGGTAACTGGCAATGGTCCGCTTCATGCGGAGCAGACCCGAAACCGCTCAGGATTTTTAATCCGATATTGCAATCTCAAAAGTTTGACCCCGATTGTAAATACATTAAGACATATATACCTGAGCTCAAGAATATTGAACCTGAAAAAATCCATAACCCACTCACTTATAAACTCCCCTATCACGAGCCTATCGTTAATCACTACGAAATGAGAAACCTGGCCCACGAAGCATATTCCGGGGGAAGAATTGACGACGATTATATTTCCAAGATAGAGCACGATGAAGTATTTAACAAGATAGACTAAATATCATTTCTTCCTCGTCATTATAAGACTGAATTCAAATTAGGCTTTTTTGTACGGATTCGATAAACTAAATATGTATTTTATATCATTTGTATTCGTTATTAGAGGGCAACTATGGCAATCAGCGTTTTGATGGTATATGAACCTATAGAGTCAACTAGGGAAAAGGAAAACTACTGGAGAAGTTATGTTGATTTCTATGAAAAATATTGGGATGGTCCTGCAACCCCGCAATCATCCTGGTTCGGAAAGGAATATGACGACTTCAGACAATCACTATCCAAAGAGCTGGGCCTGGAAAAGAATGAAATACAGGACTGTTTCTTTCTAACTGATGACGATGGCAGGTATTACATTGTTCCCGTGGGATCAAAAGTAAATATAAATATTTTCAGCGCTGAAAATTTTATTCCTTTTGAATGGTTTCTAATGTTCTCAAAAGAAGAGAAACACTATTTTTATACTCACGCAGGTTTTGGCGCTGTCCAGCAGGAATCCATTTATTACCACGGTAATGTGCAAAATGCAAAGGAAAGGCTAAATATGGCAAAGAATCATATCGAATCAGCTCTAAATGAAATTGAATTAGGAGACTCACAGCATATGGCAGAAGCGCTAAACGAACTGGGTGACAATATAGGAAATCTTGAGAACTGGCTTTCAGGCTTTAATCCCAGAAGCTTTATATTATTAAACTACGGAGAAATTTCCAATCATATTGAGCCTGAATCAATGAAAAATGAAGATTCTGTTTCTGAAATACACAAAGTTCTCTCTCTGGCCGGAGAAGGGAATATCGCTGAAGCTGAAAGTACCCTTAAATACCTGAACACAAAGTGGAATGAAATAAGAGCTATAATTACAGGCGAGAGACCTGACACAAGTTTTACCATGCAATAATTTATCATGAGAAAATTTCCAAAACCAGTTGTCGTTACAAGCAAGTGTTTTGAGTTTGACGCTTGCCGCTATAACGGTGTAATGATTCCGAATAATTTCGTACAGAAGCTTGAACCTTTTGTAAAATTCATACCTATATGCCCTGAAGTCGAGATAGGACTTGGTGTGCCGAGGGATATAATCAGGATAGTAGAAAAGAAAGGAGAAAAACTACTGGTACAGCCTACAACCGGGAAAGAACTGTCAAAGACAATGTATAAATTTGCCGAGGGTTTTTTAAATTCGCTCGACATGGTTGACGGTTTTATACTTAAGAGCCGATCTCCATCCTGTGGAATTAAAGATGCAAAAGTATTCAGCAATAATGAGAACCCTTCCCCCATCGCGCGAGGACCTGGCCTGTTTGCAGAGAAAGTGCTCGAGAAATACCCGGGCTCTGCAATTGAGGACGAGGGGCGGCTTATGAACTTCACGATAAGGGAGCACTTTCTCACAAAGCTTTTTACACTGGCCCGGTTTAGAGATGCTAAGAAGAAAAACACTATGAAAGCATTGGTTGATTTCCAATCGGACAACAAATTTATCTTTATGTCTTACAACCAGAGAGAAATGAGAGCGCTTGGCAAAATCGCAGGCAATCAGGACAAATTACGGATAAATGAAGTGTTTTCGGATTATGAATCACATCTAAACCGTGCGCTTTCCAAAAATCCACGGCGCTCATCACATATAAACACATTAATGCATGGACTTGGTTATTTTTCAAAAAAACTGTCATCAAAAGAAAAGGCCTATTTTCTTGATCTTCTGGAGTCTTACCGCAACCATAAAATTCCACTAAGCGCAATTATCACTGTGCTCGAATCATGGATAATCAAATACGAGGAGGAATACCTAGCACGCCAGACCTTCTTTGCCCCCTACCCCCATGAGCTTGTAGAAATTTCCGATTCAGGCAAAGGAAGGACAGTATAGTTCATTTAAAGAATTTACTCTTTCCTAATCAACTACTCTAAAACAAACTATCTCTCCACTTTGAAACATCAATTGCCGGTATTAGAACTACAAACTCAAAATCTCTCACCAATAGAATAACGCATATATACTCAGTAAACTTATTAGGAAAAGCATTAACCATACTCAAAAGTCTAGGGGGTTTTATGCCCGCGCCCATGTCATTACTGTTTGTTACCATTTCAAGCGGTCCTGCTATTAGATATTGCGCGGATAATCAATAATCCGAGAAAGACTACTACAGTATTTAAGCTCATACGTGTCTGCGATATCATTCCTTTGTTTCCGAATAAAAACGTAGTAATGTAATTTTTTACAGCACTGTATTTAGATATTTAATATAACAACGAAGTAGTGTTGGCACCTGTGAAAATTATATAAAATTACTATGAGGAGTTAAGGAAAGTTATTACTTCTTTTGGAAAGGACTTGTTTCTTAGAACAGTTATATGGCTACCTCTTAGTGAAACACCTCTGGCATTTGGAAAATATGAGGCTGCTTCCTCGGCATTATATTCTCTGGTGCCGTTAATAATCAGAATTGGTAAGTGCAGCTTTTTAAGTTGCCAGTGATTGAATTCAGGATAAATGTTTCCTTCAAGACGAGAGGCAAAAGCTTTCCGGTCTCCGCCTGTTTTCATAGCGTACTTCCAGTATTCGTCTTTTCCTTCCGGGTTGTCACTTAGCATGTTCTGAACACGCTTTTTTCTTTGCTTGTCGCTCAATGTCCAGTCCTTATCGTATATCTCAAGCCCGGCCAATACCATCCTTCTCATCCTTCCGAAAATTATCTGGGCCTCTATAGCTGTCTTTGCTCCCATCGAATAGCCGAGAACATCGTAGTCGTACAGCATCAGATATTCAGCAAGCCCTCCAACGTCTTTTGCCATTGCGCGGTTCCAGTAGCTATAAGATGTGTGAGGCTTATCGGATTCCCCGTGCCCCCTAGCATCCATCATAATTACCCTGCGGCCGCTTTTAAGAAGTGCATCCGCTATACCAGACAGCTCCCAATTAATATGGCTGTCTGCGGTGAAACCGTGAAGGAGTAATACTGGCTCACCCTCACCCTTGTCCCAGTAGGCAATCTCAACCCCGTCAAAGCTATTAAAAATATGCATAGGGTAATAATTTACTAATGTAATAGTGATTCTGCAAATTCAGCATTAATTCCGACTTCTACGCAGTGTTTTTTTAGAGGTTCAGTACTCCGAGTCTGTCTATTGTAAAGAGGTCTTTGCCCGACTCATTAATAATAGTAAGCGGCCCGTACATCTCGGCAATCGCCTTCATGGCCTAGTCGCTAAAGCAAATAAATGAGTGGCTCTCACCCATGGGCTCATAAAGAAGTGAATTCGGTGTAAACACCCAGTCGTGCTCAAGCTATCCGAAACTCCCCTCAAGACAATAAACAAGTGCTAGAGTTAA
>CBDUCG010000116.1:0-6406 GCA_965365595.1 uncultured bacterium | reverse complement strand
TGGATACAATATAAGCTTGGGCTATTACAGACAGCTCAATTTAATTATTAAGAACCGGATGGCAAAAAAGGATCGGCTGTTGAATTGGATCGGCGTTGGGGCTTAGCCTCTGTATATGCCCCCGTGAGTTCTTTTACTTTCTCAATTTGCTCGGGGCTATCCAGATTTTCACCTTTACCCATTTCATATAGATAATTGGCATTGTCTCTTGGTGCATGGCTTTTTACATTGGGATCAAAGAATACTTCTTTAGTGTGAACTAGCCCTGCTCTGTTATATGAGGCTAACTCATATTTCATTCCCATCCTTAATGCATCACATGGGCAGGCTTCGACACAAAATCCGCAAAAAACACATCTCATGAAGTCTATATTATAGACTTTTGGTCTTCGCTCAATACCGTAATCATCCGCTGGCTCTGCAACAATAGAGATAGCCTGTGTCGGGCATGCAACTTCGCAAAGTTTACAAGCAACACACCTTATTTCGCCGTCATCATCCCCCGGCATAACATGCAGTCCCCTGTAGCGTTCGGGAAGCTCTTTCACTTCTTCGGGGTATTGAACGGTAATAGGCTTAAAACGAAGCAGGTGTTTTATGGTAATTACCAGACCACTTAAAATCTGAGGGATATACATCTTCTCAAACCAAGTGAGTTCGGGATGCTTCATTACTTTTATTTTAATCGTCATATCTATTAACCTTACCGCAATAAGTTATAACATAATCAGAAATTTTGGGAAGGGATTATATCTCTTTTAACTCATTTTTCATCCTATTGTAGACTAAACTGCCTGAAACTATGGAAATTATTATGCATGCTCCTCCAAAATAAACACTCCCCAGCAACGCTTTGCCTACCCCTATCATGCCAAACAAAATAAAACCAACTCCCAGGAGCCAGTTTATTATTACCGGCATGAAACGTGGACGTACAATATCTGGGTTTATATCGCTTGCAGGCCTCCACCAGCCCCAGGGTCTCACTCTTTTATAAAAGCTGCTAAGTGTATCTATCGGCTCCGGACTGGTTAAAAAAGTAACCACTATCCAGCTAATAATAGAAACTGGTATTACAAGTATCTGGTGCTTCAGCTCAAGCGACGTCCCCTGTGATTTTGTATATATAAATAGTACCAATATTGTTAAAAGGGAAGAGGCTAATGCTGATATCTCGGACCATGCGTTAATTCTCCACCAGAACCATCTTAAAATCAGAACCAGCCCAACTCCAGCGCTCATTGCCCAAAGAAATATCCACGCTTTTCCGATATTGGTGATATGAAAAGCGAAATATCCGGCGAGAATTGTTAGAAACAGTGTAGCGAATCTGGAAACTAGAATATAATGCCCTTCAGAAGCATGTTTTTTAACAAAACGTCTATATATATCATTCATTAGATAAGATGCTCCCCAGTTTAGCTGCGTAGACAGCGTAGACATGAATGCCGCAAGGAATGTTACAAATAAAAGCCCCTTTAAACCCGGACCTAAATAATCTCTGATAACAACTACGTACATCGCCTCATGATCTCCGCCGTATTCCTGAACGCGGGGGTAAATAATAAGCGTTGCTAACGCTACCAGAACCCAGGGCCAAAGCCTGACTATATAGTGATTGAAGGCAAACCATGCGGCGCCTAAAACCGCGTGCCGCTCGTTCTTGGCCGAGTTTAAGCGCTGAATGAAATAGCCTCCGCCGTCCGCATTGTGAGAGGACCACCATATAACACTCACGTATACAAGAAACGCAAAGAAGCTCGATTCAAGCCATCCGTCGCTTACCGGGTCACCCCGCGACGGGGTCATAAAGAACGAAATATGCTCCTCATCTATGTTGCCAAGCTTTTCTATAAACCCCGAAAAGCCTCCTATTTCTGGAGACCCGATTACTACCCAGGCTAAAATTATCGTGCCGAAAATTGCGATGAAATATTGAAGGAAATCCGTAAGAGCTACACCCCATAGCCCCGACATCATTGTGTAGAAAAACGCAATAGATATACATATTATAATTGCGATGGTTGTATCTATTCCAAAAAACACTTTAAATACCTTTGCCATAGCACTGATTACCCAACCCATGACAATGAAATTAAACAGTGTCGAAAAATAAAATGCTTTAAACCCTCTCAGGAATGCCGCCGGTTTTCCGCTGTATCGGATCTCAATGAGCTCATTATCGGTAATTACTTCTGCTCTTCGCCAAAGTCTCGCAAATACAAAAACGATGAAAACATGACTGAAAAGATAATTCCACCAGAACCAGTTCTTCCAGATTCCCTCTGTTCTTACCCATCCGGTTATAGCAAGTGGTGTGTCTGCAGCAAAAGTTGTAGCTACTACTGACGTGCCTAAAATCCACCATGGCAGGCTCCTACCTGATACGAAATAAGAGGACATGCTGGTGCTGGCACGTTTTGTGAAATAAACCCCGATTGCAAGTGATATAATCAGATAAGAGGCAACTATTACCCAATCAAGAGGGGCAAGTGCAGATAGCGCAGTCTGAATGGAATCAGGCATAGATTTTTTAATTTACCTGACGGCGATTTAACAAAATAGCTCTATATTAGTAAATCTTCATATCGGACGAATTTCTAGTCAACATCGACAGGCAGGTGGCCCTTTGGCTCAAGGTGACCCAACAATACTCCAGCGGCTGCCGCTTGGCATATATCCAAAATATCAAAACTGCATAATACTGTCTTAAACTCTTCAAAGTTTCTTAGAATATACGGTGATCCAAAAGATATTAAAACTGTTTCATTAGGCAGTGACTCAATACTACTTAAAACTTCTTTGTATGTATCCGGTAAAATAGATTGTTTTTTCCATGCTCCGATTGTGGTATAAACAAGGCATATTACAGCGGCATCTTCTGAAATTTTGTCGGGTATTTGTCCCTCATCTCCATCAAGTTTTACTGAAAAGTTGGTTAACTCAATCCCGTTTTCTTCCAAAAACCGAGTAAATGGAGCTGAAATGATATTTTCTGAATTGGTAACATCAAAAGTATATATAGAGGCTTTGTTAGATTTTAATGTACCGCCCCGTTCCAGACAAACCGACTTTTCAGCAATTTGTTTTCCCAGGTTTTGACCCATTTTTATTATTGCAGAATTGCCTGAATACTGCTTGATTGGAAAGCTTTTTTTGGTTGATAATATTCTTTGCACTTTCGAATTTAAATCGTACACATCTTTTTTTGAATCAATAAGATTTCGGATCAATAACAATGGATCTTGCGGGTCAAGAATAATGTCACAACCTGCTTCAAATATTTTTTGTGCCAAATATCGCTCTTCACCCAACTTTATAATTCCTTCCATATGAAGTGAGTCTGTAATTACAAGTCCTTTGTAACCTAGAGTATCCCTAAGCACATCTGAAACGAGCCTTTTAGAGAGTGTTACAGCATTTCCATCTCCAATATTGGGGAATGCTATATGAGCGGTCATAATAGCAGCTACAGCGTTCTCTATGGACTTCTGAAAGGGAATTAAATCTATTTTTTTAAGATTTTCCAAGCTCTGATCCAAAACAGGCAGATCAATGTGGGAATCAACCCCTGTACGTCCATGACCGGGAAAATGTTTTGCGCACGCTATTACGCCGCTATCTTGTGATCCTTTTATGAATGCGCTACATAATATTGATACCAGCTCAGGATTATCACTATAAGATCTCATATTTATAATCGGGTTATCGGGATTGGAATTTACATCGGCAACCGGGGCAAAAATAAGGTTTAGACCACAATAATTCATTTCCTCGGCAATAAATGAAGCTTGTTTGTATACAAGCTCCTCGTCACGTGTAGCTCCCAAAGACATGGTAAAAGGATAGAGAGTCTTATCCGATACTATTTGGCCTAATCCTCTTTCCGCATCGCAACCAAAAAGGAGTGGTATGTTCGAAATTGACTGAAGTTCCCGTGTTATTTCAGATACGATATCCCTTTTACCATTGAAGATAATAAAACCGCCGACTTCAAATTCTTGCACCAGTATTCTTGCCCTTTCTATAGTTTCAGGAATTTTAAAGTCTATTCTGGGCATAATTAGCTGGCCGATTTTTTGTGCCTGACTTAGGTTATTGATATTCAAAGTAGTCATTCTATTTCTTAGTAAATACTATGGTAATTAAATCTAGTTACGTCCAGGTGCAATTTTACCCATGGGTACTTTCCGTTGAGCTCCAGTTACCCCGAGCAGATTGTTTGTATTGCCTGAAACAAGCTCATTTGCCAGCACCGCAAAAGCAACGGCTTCCTTTGCATCTGATGGGATTCCATAATCATCAGAAGTACTACACTTTATCGGCGCTAGGTTCTTACTTAACTTTTCCATTAATATTGGATTCTTGCAGCCGCCGCCGCTAAAGATAATTTCGCTAACATCCCATTTTGGAAAAATAAATTTATTATATGAACTTGTAATTGAATTTACAGTTAATGACAAAAGAGTCGCCATCATGTCTTGAAGTGAAATCATGTCGTTTTCTATATAACTATATAGAGTAAGTGCCATTTCTTTTCCAAAGATTTCCTCACCAGTTGATTTAGGAGGTGGGTGAGCATAATACGGGTCTTCCATAAGCTTATTAAGCAGGTCGACATTGACAATTCCTTGTGAGGCTAATTTGCCATCGACATCGTATTTCTCATTCCCACTTGTTGCCAATTGAATAATTTTGTCCATCAGCATATTTCCAGGTCCGGTATCAAACGCAATAACTTCATCTATTTTCTCTGTAACGACTGTGGCGTTTGCTATACCGCCAATATTTTGTGCAATTGAGACTTTGCCTGGTTTCCCGAATAACAGGTAATCAACATATGGCACAAGCGGCGCCGCCTCACCCCCGGCTGCAATGTCGCGTGTCCTGAAATCACCGACTGTAGTTATTCCGGTTTTCTCTGCGATAACATCTATCTCGCCAATCTGGAGCGTTGATGGTATTCCGTCTTTATATGAAGGGGGATTGTGATACACAGTCTGCCCATGTGAGCCTATTAAATCTATATCTGTTATGCTAAGCCCTGCTTTATCAATAACTTCAAGCGCTGCTTTCGCAAATTCCTCACCTATTAAAAAATTCAGATCAGAGATTTCTTTCAATGTGCACTGCTCAACAAGTTTATCCAACCTCTCCCTAATCTCTGTGCTATAATCAAGACAGGTAAATTTAACCAGTTCGACTTTTGTATTAACTCCGTTACCATGTAACCTAACAAGAGAGGCATCAATGCCGTCTTTTGAAGTTCCGGACATCAGGCCGACTATTGATTTCTCATCCTTATCTATAAGAGATTTCAAATCAAATTGCATAGTATTAAGCCGTTATTTAAGTGCATCTCGTAAAAATCCATTATGTTTTTGTATTAAATCTTTTGATTCATCTGGGTTTAAGTTTTTCTTTTCCATAACAATAGCTGTTTTCACATCCCATCCTGATTCGTTTAATAATTCACCTGCCCTCTCCTCGCTTACTCCAGCTATATGTGAAACTATGCGTTTTGCTCTGTCTCTGAGTTTTGCGGACCTCGGCATAACGTCAATCATCAGGTTACCGTAAGTTTTGCCGAGCTGCACCATTGAGGCAGTTGTAATCATATTCAGCACCATTTTTGTAACAGTTCCCGCTTTCATTCTTGTAGAGCCAACAACAACTTCAGGCCCTACCAGCAATTCAATAGTAACATCGGCAAATTTAGACTCTACTGGATTACATGTGACCAGGATTGTTCCGCAGCCAACCTCTTTTGCGAAATTTAGACCGCTTTCAACAAAAGGAGTAGAAGCGCTCGCTGCTATGCCTACTACTATGTCATCCGAGGACAGATTAGCATTATGGAGAAGCTTTGGTGATTCGGTTGTGGAATCTTCAGCGCCTTCGATTGACTGCCATACCGCTTCCCTTCCGCCAGCTATAAAGCCCTGTATCATTTCAGGGTCGGTGCCGAACGTAGGCGGACATTCTGCCGCTTCTATTACACCCAAACGCCCACTTGTGCCTGCGCCTAAAAAAAATAGTCTGCCACCAATTTTCAACTTGCCGACTACAAGCTCAACAGCATCCGCAATTTTATTTTTTTCTTTATCAACAGCGTTAACAATCCCTCTGTCTTCCTGCAATATAAGCTCAACCACTTCAAGTGGCGAGCATTTGTCCAGATGAAGTGTTCGAGTATTTATTTTTTCTGTCAGAAGATGTCCGGTTTTTCTGCTTTCAGTCACGAAAACTATTATATCCTGTTATAGAGGACATATTAACCCGGTTTGTATTAAATTGACTTACTATTGGTGTATAATAGAGGTTGATTTGACGCGGGTGTAGCTCAGCTGGCTAGAGCATTAGCTTCCCAAGCTAAGGGTCGCGGGTTCGAATCCCGTCACCCGCT
>CBDUCG010000115.1:0-6428 GCA_965365595.1 uncultured bacterium | reverse complement strand
TCCACCAACTCTATCTTGTTGATAGTTACTGCTTTGGGAGCTCTCTCGACCTCAATCCCTTTTCTTGCTAACTCATACAGCCTGACCCCATCTTTCTTTACGGCTGAATACATGGGAGGAATCTGCATTATTTTACCCTTATATTTGGAAAATGCATCAGTTATTAGATTCTTATTCAAAATTCCCGGATCCTCTTCTTTTAAAACCTTACCCGTGTTATCAAGTGTATCGGTCGATATGCCAAGGTGGATTACCGCTTCATATTTCTTAAAGTCATTCTTCATATATGGAATAATTTTTGTGGCTGTATCAAAACAGATAGGGAGCACTCCGGTAGCAAAAGGATCAAGTGTTCCTGTATGACCAGCGCGTTTGGCCTTGATTACTTTATTCACCTCTGAAACAGCTTTATGAGAAGTGATGCCTTTTGGTTTATCCAGGACTAAAACCCCGTTCATACAAATGCCTCCCGAACACTGGAAATCACCCTGGTTTTGACTTCCGAGATTGTACCCTTAACCGAGCAACCGGCTGCTCTTTCATGCCCGCCACCCCCAAAACCTTCAGCAATTTTTGCTACGTTGACTCTACCCTTGGACCTGAGACTGACTTTCCATTCAAGCTCCTGCTCTGAGCCTTCCTGTCTGAAGAAAAGCGCTACGTCCACTCCTTTAATACTTCTCGGTATATTTACCAAACCCTCTGTGTCCTGTCTTGTTGTTCCGGTTTCAGAGTACATATGTTTGTCTACATACAACGATGCGATTGTTTCATCTTCCGAGATCTCAAGCGTAGGCATAACCAGTTTTAATAACTCAATTTTTCTAAGCGGCACTGTTTCGTACAAAGATTCTGATATGCGTGAGGGTTCAACGCCCAGATCAACCAAATCTGCGGCTATTCTAAGAGTGTCCGAATTTGTATTGGAATAACTGAACGAACCTGTGTCGCTTATGATAGTGGTATATATATTTTCTGCGATGTCCTTATCCAGTTCTATTTCAAGCGCTTTTAGTATTTTGTAAATTAATATCCCAGTTGAAGAAGCATGCTCATCTAATAAATGAAAGTCCGCATCTGACCCCGTGGTTTGATGATGATCAATAACAACCACATTTTTACATTTTTCAGATTCTGCATATTGTTCAAATTCTGTTCCAGCCCTGCTTGTCGATGTACAGTCTACTGCAAACACTATGTCAAAAGGACCTGCAATTGAATCAAGTGAACTTTCGACAGACTCAGAATGCGGGAGAAATTCCAGCATTTCCGGTACACCATCTTTATTATAATAGACAACTTTTTTCCCGATTTTACTTAGACCAAGACCAAGACTGAGTGTAGAACCAAGAGCATCCCCGTCCGGATTTTCATGGGAAGCAATTAATATATTTTCAGATTTTCGGATTAGATCCAGCATATTATCAAAATCACTCATCAACTTTTATCTCTCTAAGCAATTCGTCTACTTTATAGCCTGTTTCAAGAGCCGTATCGAACATAAAATGAAGATCCGGTATTCTCCTCATTTTAAGTTTATGAGCCAATTTGCTTCTAATAAATCCCTTGGCGCTGTCCAGACCTTTTAGAACCTCTTCCCTATCGGCATTGCCTTCCATAACGGAAAAGTAAATGTTTGCCATGCTGAGATTATCAGTAACCTTGGCCCCTGTAATAAAGGCTAAACTGACACGCGGGTCCTTTATCTCTCCCTTAACTATCATCTGAGATACTTCTTTTACAATTAAATCTGAAATTCTTGCCGACCTCTTAAATGTTGCTGCCAAGTAAATCTCCCCATCAAATATTTAAAATTTCCAGTTCCTTGTTACCCATATGGACTATCCCTGTTGAATTAATAAAATCAGCAACCTGATCCAGTTGAGAGTTAACATGACGCTTCTCGTTACTAACAAAACATATTCCGATTGTTGCCTTTTGCCAAAGATCGTTAGAGCCAACTTCAGCTATAGATATATTGTTGTATCTGGATTTAGCTCTATGAATCAAGCTTTTTAAGGTCTGCCTCTTGTCCTTGAGGGATCTGTTTCCTTCCATATATAATTCTATTTGGAGTATTCCTACAACCATTATCCACTTTTAAAGCTCTTGCTTTAACTCTTCAAACATATAAAACTCAAAAACGTCCCCTACTTTAATATCATTGAATCTTTCAATTGTAATACCACACTCATATCCGGCATTTACTTCCTTCGCGTCATCCTTAAATCGTTTGAGTGAAGATAGTTTGCCGTCATATGTTATCACTCCATCTCTCAATACACGTACATTGCTGTCTCTTGTCACCTTTCCGTCGTTAACAAAACATCCTGCAATGGTTCCAATCCTTGATATATTGAAAGTTTCTCTTACTTCCGCATGACCTGTAATCTTTTCCCGAACTATAGGGTCAAGAAGTCCTTCCATAGCGTTTCTAACTCTGTCTATCAGGTTGTATATTATTGTATGAAGCTCAAGGGAAATCCCCTCTCTTTCAGATATTTCAAGCGCTTTAACATCGGGTCTAACATTAAAGCCTACAATTATTGCGTTTGATGCTGTAGCCAGACTTACGTCTGTTTCGTTAATTCCGCCGACTCCGGTGTGAACAACTTTCACTTGACATTTATCAGTGCTCAATTTGCTAATAGACTCTCTAACAGCTTCAACCGAACCCTGTGTGTCTGCTTTAATTATTAAAGCAAGCTCTTTTATCTCGTCCTGCTCAAGTGTTTCAAATAGATTTTCAAGCGATGGTTTTCTTTCTTTTGCCGCAACGGTTTCTCTTTGTTTGGTTTCTCTGTAACCTACTACATCCTTAGCCGATTTTTCGTCTTTAACAGCATAGAAACGCTCCCCAGCTTCTGGTACGCCAGAAAGCCCCATTATTTCAACAGGAGTCGAAGGCCCAGCTGCTTCTATCCTCTCTCCTTTATCATCTAATAATGCTCTAACTTTGCCGAAAGTTGTTCCGGCAACCACAGTGTCACCAACTCTTAGTGTCCCTTCGCTAACTATAACTGTAGCCACAGGACCTCGACCCTTGTCCAAAACTGCTTCGATTACAAAGCCATTGGCCCGCTTGGCTTTATCAGCTTTAAGCTCTAACACATCTGCTTGGAGCAAAATCAATTCAAGCAATTCAGTAATACCTTTGTTTTGTTTGGCGGAGACTTCTGCAAACAGCGTGTCGCCTCCCCAGTCTTCCGCTAATAAGCCAATTTCAGAAAGCTCTCTTTTAATTTTTTCAGGTTCAGCATCCGGTTTATCTATTTTATTAATGGCGACAATAATAGGAACTTCAGCGGCTTTGGCATGGTTCACAGCCTCAATTGTCTGCGGCATAACACCGTCATCAGCTGCTACAACAAGTATGACCACATCCGTTACTTTTGCGCCTCTGGCTCTCATCGCTGTGAAAGCTTCATGACCAGGTGTATCCACAAAAGCTATCCTTCCGCCATTAACTTCAACTGAATATGCGCCTATATGCTGGGTAATTCCGCCTGCCTCGCCTTCAACAACATTGGCTTTTCTAATTGTATCAAGAAGCGTAGTTTTTCCGTGGTCCACATGCCCCATCACAGTTACTACAGGCGGGCGTTTAGTTAACTCGCCTTCGCTAGTCTCTTCTTCAGACTCGAGAAGTAAATCTTCTTCTTCAAAAATGTCTACTACTACCTCATAACCGAACTCCTCTGCAAGTAGAACAGCCGTTTCATGATCAATGCTCTGGTTAATAGTAGCGGTAACGCCCAAAGAGATAAGTTTTTTTATCAACTCTCCGGCTTTGACGCTCATCAACTTGGCCAGCTCGCCAATATTGATAACCTCGCCGATTTTTACCACGCGTTTTGTAGGTCTTTGCTGAAAATCCTGAACTTCAGCGGTTCCGCTCGAAGCCGTTTGCATTTTTGCGGATCTGGAATCATTAGGAGTCCCTCTGTTTCTTTGACCTCCTCCACCCGGAGACGGTCTTGATTTTGACCTGCCGCCCTCTACAAGATACTCCCTTCTTTTGCCCGGAAGTTTTGCTCTAAACGCCTTTCTCAGTTCTTCTAGAGTATCCTCATCTATGATTTCTTCCCGTTTGGGTTTAACTTTTTTGCCTTTCTTTTTAAATTTCTTCTCAGTTTCTTCTTCGGATTCTTTTCCAGATTTTTCTGAAACAGGTCTCTGAGGCAACTCATCAACTTCCGATTCTTTGGTTTCTATAGTTTCGGCATCAGATTCCTGAGCCTCGGGCTCCGCCAACTGAGAGTCCGCTGTTAATTCCCCCGTGTCTGTTTCGGATACAGCTACTTGAGCAGCTTCTTCAGTTTGTATTTCTTCTTTGGGTCTAGCCTCTGCCCCTTCATGCTGCACTAACTCTTCCTGAGAAGCTGCCTCTTTTGCGCCGTCTTGTGCCTGCGCTACAGGCTCCTGTAATGGTTTTTCTTCTATTTCCGGTTCAGGTTCTTTAGATTTCTTTTTCCTTCGAAGTACAACTCGAGAGCCTTTTCTTCTCTCGACAACCTCAGCTCCGCTCTCTGAGCGAAATACTCTTACTTTTTCTTTTTCATCTGCCTGAGCTTCTTTCCGCTGCGTCTCGGAGAGTTCTGCGCCGCCTAATTTATCTATAATTTTTTTTGCCTCTTCCGAAGAAATAGAACTGGCATGACTTTTTACGGATATACCTAACCCCTTAGCTACATTTAAGATTTCTTTGCTCGGCTTATTTAAATCACGTGAGAGTTCGTAGACTCTTATATTTGACATATTCAACACATCCATTAATGAGCGATATTAATCATTTCAAATTTTAAACTTTGAGTTATCTAAAGAAGGGTACCAAAGTTTAGCGAACTATGCAAAAGAGAGATTTATCTAATCAATTTAATTGGAACCGGTAAAAATTTCGAGCCAGCTCTCAAATTTACATATAGCATTTTTGACAGATATTAAGATTCTTGCTCCGTCAAAGTGGTTTCTTCAACTTGTTGACTCAACTCTTCCAATTTATCTTCCGGGATCTCAGTTGGTTCCGTCATCTGATCCAATTTATCTTTAAGTGCTATTCTTGCGGCAGTCTGCAGTTTCTCAGCTTCTTCCTCATCTCTTAATCCGCCGGATTTGATAAGAGTTTCCGAATCCGAGAATGCTATATCTTCAAGCTTATGATATCCCTCACCGTAAAGCAAATTGGCGGTAACCTCTTTTACATTCGGAAGAGACATTAATAAAGAAACAACGTCATGCTGTTCCTTTTTAACCTGTGAGTCGGTTTTAATATCAATGCGCCATTCTGTTAACTGAGAAGCCAGCCTCACATTTTGCCCTCTCCTGCCAATAGCCAGTGATAATTGATCATCATCGACGATAATTTCCATCGATTTATTCTCATCATCAATAATCACTTTACTTACAGCAGCAGGCGATAGAGCGTTACAAGCAAACTTTGCTGGATCAGGAGACCATGGCACGATGTCTATTTTCTCTCCCCTAAGTTCCTGAATCACATTTTGTACTCTAGCCCCCCTCATTCCCACACAAGCTCCTACAGGATCTACATCCTGGTCATTTGATGATACAGCTATTTTTGTACGTCCACCGGGGTCTCTGGAAATAGCCTGTATCTCAACAATCTGTTCTCCGATTTCAGGAACTTCGGATTCAAAAAGCTTTCTAACAAAATCTTTATGGGATCTGGAAAGTATTAACTGGGGACCTCTTTTTGTTTCTTTAATATCAAATAGAAGGGCTCTCATACGCTCTTTGGGCTTGTAATATTCTCTCTGAACCTGTTGTTCCGGAGGTAAAAAAGCCTCTGTTTTGCCTAAATCAACTATAATATTTCTTCTCTCAACTCTTCTTACAATACCGCTTATAAGCTCCCCTTTTCTGTTCTTGAATTCTTCATATATTACTTTTCCTTCCGCTTCTTTTATGCTTTGGAGAATTCTCTGTTTAGCGTTTTGTATGGCAATTCTTGTAAAATCAGGGTTAATCTTTACACCAATCTGGTCGCCGAGTTCTGCTTCCGGATCGAGATTTACGGCTTCCGCTTCAGTAATTTCCATTTCAGGATCGTCTATCTCATCTACGACGGTCTTAAATTCAAATAGCTCCACATCACCATCATCTTCGTTGAAATGTACTTCAAGCTCCTTATCCATATCCTGCATTCTGAATAATTTTTGAGCCGCGGACAAAACTGCCTCTTCAACGGCCATAACTATCTTTTCTTTTTCAATACCCTTGTCTTTACAGACAGAATCCATCACTCGGGTTAATTCAGTTAGTGCTGACATTGCAAATCTCCCTTTAAAAATCTAATTCCAGGTTTGCTTTCTCTATATTGTTATAGGGTATCAAATACTCAACCCCTTCTGTTTCAATAGAAACAGTCTGATCAATGAAATCTAAAAGCTTTCCTATGAAAACTTTTT
>CBDUCG010000114.1:0-6596 GCA_965365595.1 uncultured bacterium | reverse complement strand
ACAGATTACCATCACATTTATCTGTCCGCCGGAGCTCGTAGACGAGGGAGAGAGAATCTTTGACAGCCACGCTAAGTGGATGGAGGAAACGCATCACAGAGACGGAGAGCTTGCTATGCTACGATATAATATAATAAAGGGACCAGAGCTAGAAAATCCGATAGACCCTACTTCAGCACCTACCGGAAACACGATGTTCGTTCTGGACGAGATGTACGAGAACCAGGCGGGACTCGATGATCATTGGAAAAGGGCCCCTGAACAGTGGGGAGACATCGGCGCTTTTGTTGAATGGGCCGGGAAATGCAAGGTAATTACCGCTCATAATGGTGTAGCAATACAAGGACTTTGGTAAAAACTATATTAAGATTTGATTTAAATCGTACTCCTCTTTAAATTAAAGGAGTACGATTACTTTTTATACCGATTTTCAACCCAACAACTAAATTATTTTTCATAAATTACTGTACAATTCTTTTTTTCTGTGCCAGGTTTACCTATTCACCAACTACTATAAAATTATTTAGTGAAGAACTAGAGTTCAATTGCTACATTATGATTTCTGGCGCTGTTTCCATCGATCTTAATTATTCTCTCCAGTTCATCGCATGTGAGATGCTTTGTGTTTTTAATGACCAATTTCGATTTAGAAATACTACTTGCAGAAGCGAAATTCTGTATATCTTCTACAGACCAGTCAGCTGCATCAATAATTACTTCAGGCACATATGAAATAATCTCAATTACTTCGTGTTTTTCCCTTGTCATTTATACCTCCTGATAAATTAATTATTATAAATAACAATTAAACTCTTTGTAGATATTAATTGCAAGACTCATGCCATAAAGAACAATTACTTTTAAGAGGAAGTTATATACTTAAGGTTATGCCAATTAATGTCTTACTTCCGTACAAACGACAACTTTAGATGAAATATTGATTGATTATCTATTCAACTGGAACAGCCAGCTCCCAGATGTTTTGAATCTTGGAATCAACAATCTGGAAAATAGAGATGAACTTTTCCGACTCAACGCTTCCGTCCTCAAGGTACATTTTCTCTGTAAATCTCACAGTTACAAATTCTCCATTCACCAGAAGCATTTCAAATGGTAAAAACCTTACTTTTTCGTATTTTGAGTTCAATTCTGTCACATATTGAAGAGTTAAATCGTAATCCCACACGTCATTGTTTTTGTAAATCCTAAGATCAGGACTCATGAGAGTCGGGAACAGTGACAAATGCTTACACTCTATCAATTTATAAAAAGCAGCTACAGTGACATTGATATTATTCCTTGAAAGCACGGGATCCGCGCGATCAGGTATCTCCAAATCTGCTACGTTGCTAACCACGATATCTGCCATGAACGGTGTTCTCCGGTAATCTTGGAATAAGGTTAGCAGATATCAAAAAAAGTCTAAGCCTTTATTCGTAAAATATTCCTGACTGACTACCTGTTATTGTTGAATTTTAGAGTGAAAAATAATAGTATTTTTATGAACGCATGTTCAGTTTCAGTTAAACTATTCAATATACTCATATAAGCTGATTGATTGGGAGACTATTGTGGCAATTGCAAAAAAAGAAATTGAGTCATCTGTTAAAGACAAAGAACTTATAGAAATAAGAAGAAAAGAAATTGTGAACGCGGCTGTTGACCTGTTTGTGCGCAAGGGTTTCCATAGGACCACAATAAGGGAAATCGCTCAAAAGTTCGGGATGAGTATAGGTACTTTATATGAGTACATAAGAACTAAGGAAGATATCTTAATCCTTGTATGCGACTACATAAATACAACAGTTAGTATGAGGGTAAAGCCTTCTGTGGAAATCACGGAAGACAGCTCGCAAAGCCTTAAAAATGCAATAGAAATATACTATAGAATAATAGATGAGATGCAGGACTATATAATATTTCTCTATCAGGAAACAAAATCGCTGTCTCATGAAAACAGAAAGTATATTTTTAAGTCGGAAGAGGATATGACCGAGATATTCGTCAAGATTTTACGACACGGGGTAGAGCAGGGGAGTTTTAAAATCGAAGATAAAAATATACCGCTGACCGCTCATAATATTATGGTGCTCGGACAGATGTGGGCATTCAGACGCTGGGCGCTCCAGAAAAACTACACTTTAGAAAGATATATCGAATCTCAAAGCAAGTCTATCTTAGACCAAATTTCATCTTGCTGAGCGTAAGTTCAATTTGATTTCAATTCAGTGCCGAGCTCAAAATAATTGAATTATTCATCTAAATAAGGGAAATATAAGTTGACATATTTGTGTTGACTGTTGTATAATACACTGAACGTACGTTCAGTGTATTAATTACATAGGGGCCTGGAATGTCGGTTACTCAAATCAGCAATAAACCAAGTATTTATGTACCAAAGAACAAAATCCGTATAGTCTCGGCAACATCTCTTTTTGACGGCCATGACGCCGCAATAAATATCATGAGAAGAATACTTCAGTCCTCCGGGGCCGAGGTCATTCACCTGGGACACAACCGCTCGGCTGAGGAAATCGTAAATGCCGCAGTCCAGGAAGACGCTCAGGCAATAGCCGTAACTTCATATCAGGGCGGTCACCTGGAGTTTTATAAATACATGCACGATCTTCTTCAGGAAAAGAATTCCGGGCATATCAAAATATTCGGCGGAGGCGGGGGCACAATACTCACCGGTGAAATTAAAGAGCTTGAGGACAACGGTATAGCCAGGATTTACTCGCCGGATGACGGTAGGGAAATGGGCCTTCAGGGAATGATTAACGACCTTTTGAGCCAAGCGGATTTTCCCGCTGGACAAGTTGATTCCCAAAATATACTGAATCACATACGAGACCGGGGAAAATCGATATCTGAACTAAGCCGGTTGATAACGGATGTGGAAAACGGAGACGACTCTGTCCACCCGGTCATGGAAGAAATATATTCATGCCTAAATGAATTGCCTAGAGTACCCGTCTTGGGTATCACCGGAACAGGAGGAGCCGGTAAGTCCTCTATTGTCGATGAACTTGTACGGAGGTACTTATCGGATTTCAGCGACAAGACCATCGCTATTATCTCTGTCGATCCCTCAAAGAGGAAAACAGGTGGTGCGCTTCTTGGCGATAGAATCAGAATGAATTCTGTGAACAACAACCGCGTCTACATGCGCTCACTAGCTACCCGCCAGTCAAATCTTGCTTTATCCAAACATGTGCCGGAAATTATCAGCATACTTAAATACGCAGGTTTTAACATGGTAATTCTTGAAACCTCAGGCATCGGGCAGTCGGATACAGAGATAGTCGGGCTATGCGATACCTCGCTTTATGTAATGACTTCAGATTACGGAGCCGCCACTCAGCTTGAGAAAATAGATATGCTTGATTACGCAGATATAGTTGCGATTAACAAATTTGATAAAAGCGGTTCAGCAGACGCGCTGAGAGACGTGCGGAAGCAATACAGACGCAACAAGTTGCTTTGGAATTTAAAAGACGAAGAGCTCCCGGTATACGGTACAACAGCTTCCATATTTAACGACACGGGAGTCGACGCTCTATACATAGCGGTTATTACTACCGTCTCTCATGGATCTGAATCATTTTCTGACTCCAATTATGAAAGAAGAACAAAACCGGCCGAAGTTGGGAGTGCAAAAAATATAATACCGGTCAAGAGAAGTAGATACCTGTCTGAGATATCGGACACTGTGCGCGATTATAACGCATGGGTAGAGCGGCAGTCCGAAAAGGCTGACAGACTGTACGGAATAGAGAAGTCTATTGAGTGCGTCAAGGATAGTGAAACTACACAGCAGACTCAGGCTGTATTAGAGAGCCTCCATGAAAAAACCCTTAACCAGATAGCGCCGGAAAACAGAGAGATCATTGATAAGTGGGACAGTACAGTTCAAAAATATAACGATGACATATTCAGTTACGAAGTTAGGGGGAAGGTAATTGAAACCAAAACCTATAGCACTTCTCTGTCAAACAACCGCATACCCAGAATTTCCCTCCCATTTTATAAGAATTACGGAGATATTCTCAGATGGCTCCTTCAGGAAAATGTTCCGGGTAAGTTTCCCTACACTTCGGGTGTTTTCCCTTTTAAAAGATTAAATGAGGACCCCACAAGAATGTTTGCCGGAGAAGGCGGACCCGAGAGAACAAACAAAAGATTTCATTATGTTTCTCTGAACACTCCAG
The DNA here is from genome assembly GCA_965365595.1 of uncultured bacterium. Lineage (GTDB taxonomy): Bacteria > Desulfobacterota_D > UBA1144 > Nemesobacterales > UBA2774 > CR02bin9. Next base: position 2,385 of record CBDUCG010000114.1, on the reverse strand, counting down.
CCAAGAGACTGTCGACAGCGTTTGACTCAGTAACTCTGTACGGTGAGGATCCCGACTATCGCCCTGACATATACGGCAAAATAGGGAACTCGGGTGTGTCCATTGCGTCGCTTGACGATGCTAAAAAACTCTACAGTGGTTTTGATTTATGCGATCCATCGACGTCCGTGTCAATGACTATAAACGGGCCGGCAGCCATAATTCTAGCGTTTTTCCTTAATGCGGCTGTCGATCAGCAGTGCGAGTTGTACATCAAGGAAAACGGTATGGAAAAGGAAACGCAGAAGAAAATAAAGGATATATACAAAAAACTTGGAGAGAAGGCTCCTGAATATGAGGGAGATCTACCCGAGGGCAACAACGGACTTGGTCTTATGCTCCTTGGCGTCACAGGCGATCAGGTACTGTCTGAGGATATATATCAGAAAATAAAAAGTGAGACACTTTCAAAAGTCAGAGGCACTGTTCAGGCAGACATTTTAAAAGAAGACCAAGCCCAGAACACATGCATATTTTCAACCGAGTTTTCCCTCAGAATACAAGGAGATATCCAGGATTACTTCATAAACCACAGGATTCATAACTTTTACTCTATCTCCATTTCTGGTTACCACATGGCAGAAGCGGGAGCCAACCCCATAACCCAGCTCGCCTTTACGCTTGCGAACGGTTTTACATTTGTCGAGTATTTCCTGTCTCGCGGTATGGATGTGGATGATTTCGCTCCCAACTTTTCATTCTTTTTCTCAAACGGCCTTGAGCCGGAATACACAGTTATAGGGCGAGTTGCACGTAGGATATGGGCAAAAGCGATGAAAATAAAATACGGAGCCAACGAGCGCTCCCAAAAACTGAAATACCATATTCAGACCTCAGGCCGTTCCCTACACGCCCAGGAGATATCATTTAATGATATCAGAACAACACTGCAGGCACTAACAGCGATATACGACAACTGCAACTCCCTTCACACAAACGCCTATGATGAGGCTATCACCACACCTACGGAAGAGTCTGTAAGAAGGGCCATAGCGATACAGCTTATTATAAACAAGGAGCTTGGGTCGGCTAAAAATGAAAACCCGCTGCAAGGCTCGTTTTTCGTTGAACAGCTTACAGGGCTTGTTGAGGAGGTGATACTTGAAGAATTCGACAGACTTACCGAGAGAGGTGGGGTTTTGGGAGCAATGGAAAAAATGTATCAGCGGAGCAAGATACAGGAAGAGTCTCTCCATTACGAAACCCTTAAAAACAAAGGCGAATACCCTGTAGTAGGTGTAAACACTTATTTGTCGGACGAGGGCTCGCCCACAATTACTCCTGACAGAATTACACGCTCGACTACGGCTGAAAAAGCCCGCCAGGTGGAATGTGCTCAATCTGTAAAAAACCGCTATAGAAGAGAATCAGACCTGGCATTGGATGAGCTTAAGACTGCTTCTTTAAACAACGGAAATACTTTTGAGAGTATAATGGAAGCTGCTAAATACTGTACGCTCGGAGAAATCACCCACGCGCTTTATGATGTGGGAGGTCAATACAGAAGAAATATGTAGTGACATTATTTTCGCTTTTCGTACCAGGAAAAAGCATCTTCCAGCCTGTCGTTTCCCCAAAACATTTCATCCCCTATGACAAATGTAGGCGCACCGAAAATGCCTTTTTCTGTTGCAAGTTCAGTTCGCTCTCTTAATTTGTCTTTATTTTCCTGGGTTGTAGCCTGCTGCAATATTTTATTAGCATCTAAATCCAGGGATTTCAAAATTGAAGTTATAACTTCTTTATCTGATATGTTTTTATCATCGGCAAAGTTGGCTCTAAATAATAATCTCGTATATTCGGGGACCCAGTTCTCACTATCAAAAGCAATGGCTACTCTAGATGCGAGTAGTCCGTTTCTTGGAAACTCTGAGGGTTTTGTAAAGGGAATTCCAAACTTTTCACAATTGCGCTCTATGTCCCTCCACATATAGTCTCCTTTTGCTTTGTAAATATTAAACGGCGATGTGTCCCAACCCTGGCTGTTGAAAAAAGGTCCAAGCAAAAACGGCTTCCAGTCTATATCTATGCCGGATTGTTGTGCAAGGTTTTCAATACGGTATACAGATAGGTAGGAATAAGTGCTTGCAAAATCAAACCAGAATTCAAAACTATTTTTACCCATAGCATATATTCAAAAAATCCCGTCAGGGGGATTAGTCCCGGACGGGATTGTGATTTAAATCGGAATTCATTAATTGAACAATATTTACAGCTACTGAGCTGAACTCCTCTCAGATAGCTGAGTATCCAAAATAAGGAGAGCGGACCCGTTGTCGCCTGCAAGTTTTACCTTGTCTAATATCTCTTGCGCTGTTTTTTCTTCCTCGACCTGTTCCTGAATGA
>CBDUCG010000113.1:0-6664 GCA_965365595.1 uncultured bacterium | reverse complement strand
ATTTTTGGATGGAAGCGCGCCGCAGTTAACCCTGAAACGAGAGCAGCCGAAAGTTCCTGTTTACATAGCAGGTCTGTCAAAGGGTGCAGCTACCCTTGCCGGTGAGGTTGCAGACGGTCTAATGCCTTATATGGCCACAACTGATTATGTATCAAAGCTCAGGGGATATGTCGCAGAAGGAGCAAAAGCTGCAGGACGCGATCCATCGGAAATTGATATCACACTTGGAATACCGTCAATTGTTTCAGACGATCTCGAACTTGCGCAGAAAGCCGGAATCAGAGGTTTCTCGCCATATTTAAACTTCCCGTTCTATCAGAGGCTTATGATTAATAACGGTTACGGGGATGCGATTGATAAAATCAGAGCTGGAGAAAAACCTGCCGATGTATTCACAACTGAAATGCTTGACTCTGTTGCTCTAGTCGGACCTGCAGACCGCTGCCGCGCTAAACTGGAGGTATACCGTGACTCTGGAGTTGATCTTCCAATCATAGTTCCGGGCCCTGCTGGCAAGCAGAGTAATGTTGAGGTAATGCAGAACACAGTAGTTGCTTATTCCGGTTGACTTTTTAAAAACTCTAAATCTTAAAGCACAAACCCATTTAGTCTAAAAAACAGATTGAGCGGGTTTGTTGCATTAATAAAAGTTGATATATGGAGTATAGACATATATACACTTATGTAAATCTATATAAACTATTTACTTCCGCTGTTAAAAGTGTACAAGTTCAGAAAGGTCTATTTATTTTTTCTTAACTTTCAGAGAGTTGAACCGGTTAAGGGCTGAAACTAGCTCTATTTTCCGGAATTCGGCATAGTTGCCCGGCAAGTCCAAGTCTAGAATGTCTAGTCCGGCCCGACCGATATCAAGCATTACAAGACCTGCAACCTGCCTGAACGTCTTTTTCCCGTCCATATATTTCTTCTAATATTCAATAGCTTTTTCAATTGTATTAAGCTGAGAAACTGAGACAATTTGTTCTATGTATGCCACATCTTCTTTCGAAAATAACGCCATATTTTCATTAATAATATTGTCTGGTTCTTTTAAATCGTCCATGTTGACAAAATTAGGTATTCGTTCCTGAATAAAACCAAAAATGCCATTAGTTCCGGCATGTCCCCCTTCATTTTTTATTTCTAGTGTTATGTCTTCAGCTTTTTTATCATTTAAATGGATTACGCAATCTGCTTCTTCATAAAAGCCTAGTGGATTTTCTATCACCATAATGGTTGAAATCATATATTCTCTGAACAGGTTCTTAGCCTTTTCGATATAAGGGATTAGAGAAACTGTTTCGTTTGAATTATTTTCTGCTTTCTCTTGAGTATTTAATAAAAAACCTGGAGCCGAAGTATCTTCATCGAGTAATAGAACATCTGCGCCAATTTCAATGGCTTCGATTATGTTAGCCGCTTCAGAAGTAATATTGTCAGCATGGTTGGCCGAATAACAGTTTGCATCTTCCAGGGCAGGTAAAAAAGCTGAAATATCTAAATTATTAATACTCCTCCCTTTTTCAGAGCGTATTTTAACAGAATTTGGATTGCTAACCACAAATTCTCTACCGTCGCCTGGAATATGATTGTAAATGCCCATTTGTATAGCGTTTAATAGGGTAGATTTACCGCTGCCTTGTTCACCTGTGATAAATGTAATACCTCTGGGAAGTCCCATCCCGGTAATCTGCCCTTTATTTGGTAGCTCTACATCCATTTTTAATGTCTCAGGAGATGAAAACGTGGTAACTGCGTTTGTTGCCATAGGCAGTGAGCTGCTCTTTGATTCACGAGGCAAACTACTGCCTTCTGCTACAAATGCAATTAGTCTTAAGTTCTCAAGCTCATTTCTGAGAAAATCAGCATCCTCTGATGTTTCAATATGCTTGTACAACGTGTCTTCTTCAAGATTGTCAAATATTAGTGATGATTCGACAATTTGAGGTAATCTTTTTAATAGAAAATCTTCTATATCATCATTACTAAGGATATTGCCGCTAGTGTGTAGCCTTACCTCAAATCTAACCTCTACAAATGAAGAATCGACGAAGGCCGACGTTCGTTCTAAAATTTCCTGTTTTGGATATTCAAATGAAATAAATTCATCTGATGAAAATTCAGTGATTGCATCATAAAAAGTACGTGTTAGAAAATCTCTGAGCGCTATTTCCCTCGTACGGTTTGAAAATGTGTCCGGAGGAAACTTCGCGATTTCTTGATCTATTTTTATCCTGAACCTTCCCGGCGGATCGTTTGAATATTTCTGTACAAATTCTATAAAAAGAACAAAATTGTTAAATAGGTATGTTCCCTCTATCGATTCGTAAGAATCATAGCTTTTATTGCCTATATTCCGGATCAATCTTTTTAGCTCAAAATGTGCTTTCATAACAGGATTAATATTAATTATCCTGTTTGTGATGAACTATTAAAGAAATGCTTGTGGATTGACTGAAAAAGGATTAAAATCATATAAAAATTTATTGTAATAAATCCAGGAGCAGATAAATGACTACAAGAAGGATGTCATTAATAGTTAATATTCGATGGTTTTTGTTGTTTGTTGGAATTTTTTTAATTTGGAGCGTAACATTTCTATATACTGTTCCTGTGATTGCACAGGATGAGGAGTATTATCAGGATATGGAAGAAAATTATGAAGAACCTCAATATGAGGAATATATCGAAAATGAAGAGTATACTGAGCAAGATTATCAAGACCCGGATCCGGAATTTATGGAGGAAGTTGAGCCCGGTGAGTATGATCAGTCAGATGATGTAACGGATATAGACCAAAACTACAATTAGATATTGGTCTGACTATTTTCAAATTGTTATGGATTTCGTTAAATAAATATTGTAGATTGATATATAGGGTGAGTTTTATAACCCTGTTGAATAAAAACTAGTATGAAAAACTTAAAGGAGGTATTGTATCTATGTTAAGAAGCTTCATATTGTTTGCTGGTCTTGTTTTAGCTTTAGGACTCGCAGGATGCCCACAACAGGCAGAGGAACCTGCGGGTGATGCTGAAGTAACTGAAGAAGTTGTAGTTGAAGAAGTTCCTGCAGAAGCACCTGCCGATTCCGGAAGTATGGAAGAAGCACCTGCAGACTCAGGCAATGGCAGCTCCGGAGATGGCAGTGGAGACGACAGCATGTAATCAATATTCATCATCGATGAATATATAAAATGAACAAGGGGAGGGCATAATATTTATCCCCCTTATTCTATATAACATTTATTAAGATTTAGCGGCAACCGGAAACTTTTTTAGTGCAGTAATATTTACTTTCTATTTTGTAGTACCACGTCCTTCATTGTATTAAAGGAGAAGTCATTTCATCAAGCACGATTGCTTCGTAGCGCTGTTCTTGTTTGGCAGTTAACTCTAGATATTTATTTTCTTATAACATTCAACAAAATAAAAGCATTCTTGTATACTGATTCTATCAAAGATAAAATACTTTTTTATGAAATCATTTGAAAAATCAATGAATGATCTTAGAAAAATTGTAGACAAACTGCAGACAGGAAACCTTGAACTTGAAGAGTCAATAAAATTGTTTCAAGAGGGAACTAAACTTATTGCGTACTCGCATAAAAAATTGGACGAGATTCAAAAGAAAGTAAAGATTCTTGTAGAACAAAGTGATGGTGAATTAACAACTGAAAATTTCGATACCGAATAATAACCGTTATGGGATTTAATGTTAAAAGTTACCTGGCAACAAAAAGAGAGTTAGTAGATAGAAAACTGGACTCTCTGTTGAAGTATTCTCCCAAGTCAATTACACCGCTTGAGGAATCAATTAGGTACAGTGTTCTTTCGGGTGGAAAACGGTTGAGACCTATTTTAATGATTGCTTCCACCGAAGCGTTCGGCGGTAATGACGAAACTGTGCTCCCAATAGCCTGTGCGCTTGAGATGATACATACATATTCACTTATCCACGACGATCTACCTTGTATGGATGATGACTCATTAAGAAGGGGGGTTCCTACAAATCACAATGTTTATGGTGAAGCGGTAGCGGTACTGGCTGGTGATGCGCTTCTCACAGACGCCTTTAACCTGGTGACTAAAGAAGGCCTGTCAGTCGGAATACGTCCTAAAATTCTTATCGAAGTCGTGGCTGAACTATCTCATGCTGCCGGATCAAATGGTATGATCAGGGGTCAGGCTATCGATTTGGCTCTTGAGGGAATCAACGATGTGTCTGTGGATCAGGTAGAGAAGATGCATGTGCTGAAAACAGGTGCCCTAATTGAAGTCGCTGTAACTATAGGAGCAAAGTTAGGCGGAGCGAGTGATAAGGAAATCAAGAAATTATCTACATATGCCAAGTCTCTTGGGCTCGCTTTTCAAATCATGGATGATGTGCTGGATGTTGAAGGCGGTAAAGATACAGGAAAAGAAACGGGAGCGGATGCCCGTAATAAAAAAATCACATACCCTAAGCTTGTGGGTCTTAAAAAATCCAAAAAGAAAGCTGAAGACCTCACCAAGAGAGCGCTAAAGTCCATCAAAGATTTGGATGATAAAGCGACTCCGTTAAGAGAGATCGCTGTATACTTATCCAACCGAAATTTTTAGTGACAGTATACAAAAAATCCAATGTCAAAATCAAATGATAAACAAAGGCTGGACGTTCTTTTATTTCAAAGGAGTCTGGCACAGTCAAGAAGCCATGCTCAGGCATTAATAATGGAAGGTGTAGTATACGTTAATGGACAAAAAGCTGATAAACCGGGAACTTCATTCAAAAGTGACGTCATAATAGATGTTAAAAAATCATCAATGAAGTATGTAAGCCGTGGAGGCCTCAAGCTTGAAGCCGCGCTTGAGTATTTTGAAATAGATGTATCTGAAAAAATAGCGCTAGATATCGGCGCCTCTACAGGCGGTTTTACCGACTGTCTGCTCCAAAACGGGGCTAAAAAAGTTTATGCAGTGGACGTAGGTTACGGCCAGCTGGATTGGAAACTGAGAAATGACAGCCGTATAGTCTCAATGGAAAAAGTGAACGCCCGGCATATGAAAGCTGAAGATATTCCGGAAAGTATTGATATTATAGTAATGGATGTTTCCTTTATCTCTCTTACCAAGATAATTACTGCAGTTATCCAATTTCTTAAACCCGGGGGTATGCTAATTGCGCTGATCAAGCCGCAGTTTGAGGTCGGCAAGGGAGAGGTAGGTAAGGGCGGGATTATAAGAGATGAAAATAAACACAATGAAGTTATAAATAAAATAAAAAAGTATGTTCAGGATTTGGATTTCAATTTCAATATTAGAGGCGTGATTCCTTCCCCCATTCTGGGAACGCAGGGAAACAAGGAGTTCTTGATAGTCGCAGATAGATCCGGTTGATAAATTTCATTTGACAAATCGCTAGTTCCCTGCAAACTATAGCGAATTATTTCCCGGAGGAATATTGATTAATGGCCGAAAGAACTAAATCTGGTATTAAAAGACATCGTCAGAGTATAAAAAAAAGAGATAGAAATACAGTTGTTAAATCCGATCTCAAGACTCAGCTAAAAAAGTTTGATACAGTTCTTGAGAGCAAAGATGTAGCTCTTGCCAAACAAACTCTTGTAGAGACCGAGAAAAAACTCCGCAAAGCTGCATCAAAGGGTGTTATAAAGAAAGAAACGGCTTCACGCAAGGTTTCCAGAATATCCAAGAAAGTAGCAGCTCTTTCCTCATAAAGGTAGTTTCAGAGAAAGTAATTCACTATCCGGTTTTTCCGCACAATTCCGTTACAAGCCTTGTAAGGTGGTAGTTTCTGGGTACGTAGCTCATTTTTAATTTCTTGTCACATTCCAAAAGCAAATCCATTACTCTTTTAATTTCTTTATAGCTATATTTATTTAAATCCTGGCTTAGATAGTAAAATGCCCCCTGAGACATTTTAAGCTCATTCAGAATTTGCTGTTTCGGGATATTTTTATCCGACAACTCTTTGGCTTTCCAGATTAGCCTAAACCTCCAGAGTAGTCTGCTGAGCACGGACAGCGGCTCCTCTCCCTGCATTTCAAGATCTAAAAGAGCCTTCTGGGCTTCTTTCTTGTTTTTCTTGGATATAGCGTTAATCAGCGCAAACACATCTCCAAATTTGGCTTTTCTTGTATGTTTTTCAATATCATCTATTTCTATTGTATTTCCTTCGATGCGGTAGAGTGAGAGTTTTACTAGTTCATTGTGGAGTTCTTTTAAATCTTCTCCTACAAGACATATAAGTGTTTGAGCTGCTTTAGGGGTTATTGTAAAACCAAGTTTTTTAGCTTCTTCTTTAACTAAGGCGACTGTATTTCCTTTCTCAAGGCTAAAATCGTATCTGGGAAGTTTTTTCTTTTTGATTTTAGGAGCTTTGCCGTCCGAGAATATAAGAACTAGCGACGTTGAAGGTGAAGGTGAATCCAAATACTTTTCTATTACAGACATTTCTTTGGATTTTAATTTATCGGCGTTTTTGACTACAACTACCTTTCTGCCGCTAAACATTGCCACAGTAGAAGCGTCTCCCACTATCTCTTCTCCTGACGCCGATTCTCCATGGAAAACTATATAGTTCATATCATTAGAGTCCCCTAGAACCTTGCTTTTTAAATGGTTTAAAGACTGTTCGATCAAATGAGCTTGATCTCCGGTAA
>CBDUCG010000112.1:0-6736 GCA_965365595.1 uncultured bacterium | reverse complement strand
CTATATCAATTAAATGATAAAAAAGGAGAACAAGAACTCTTAAAAAAATATGAAATCGAAGGAAAAGGGCACCCTTGGATAATTACAAATGGAGACGTTGATAATGATGGGACGCTTGAGTATCTGGCAAAAATGGCCGTATCTCACGCGGTAGCTGGGGTTGATATGGTTGCGCCTTCTGATATGATGGACGGGCGAGTCGGAGTTATTAGGGATGAGCTTGACGGTCAAGCGTTTAAGGATGTCTCAATTATGGCATACTCGGCAAAATATGCATCGGCTTTTTATGGACCGTTCAGAGAAGCGGCAGAATCTCCTCCGCAGTTTGGTGACAGGCGCAGTTATCAGATGGACCCACCAAATATTAGAGAAGCGCTTAGAGAGATAGAACTTGATATTGAGGAAGGAGCAGACATTGTGATGGTAAAACCCGCCCTTCCCTATCTGGATGTTATCCGGGCCGCCAGAGATGAGTTTGATCATCCGGTTGCTGCCTACCAAGTCAGTGGTGAGTATTCAATGGTTAAGGCTGCAGGACGGCTTGGCTGGATAGATGAGGAACTTGTAATGATGGAAACTCTTATAAGTATAAAACGGGCAGGAGCTGACTTAATACTTACCTATTTTGCAAAAGACGCGGCAAAATTGCTATCTAAAAAATAAACTAGCTTAACTCCAACAATTTAGCGAGTTCGTTCAAACTTTTGATTTTATGCTGATCTCCGATTGATTCATATTCGTTTTCCCTGTCCAGAAGAAGTGCTTGAATACCAAGTGCCCTTGGACCATGAAAATCATTATATATGTTATCTCCTATGTGGAGACATTCTTTCGGATCGACTCCCATTTTATGAAGCGCTATATGGAATATGTTCGGATCGGGTTTTGCATGACCCGCTTCGCTTGAAATTACAAATTTGTCGAAGTACTCATTAATCTGAAGGTTCCGCATCACGTCGTAAACCCTTGAATCAAAATTTGAAATTATTCCAAGTCTGTAATTCTTGTCTTTCAGTGTTGATAATACTTCTTTTGTTTCAGGAAAAATTGTCCAGGCATCAGTTCTAAAAACCTCAAAAAGCTCGTCAAAATGTTCGTCAAATTTATCAAACATGCCGACTTCCTGATACACCGTGTCTACAATATTCTTCCAGTAATCTTTCTCCAACGTTTTTCTTTCTTCATCGGATACTCCGCCAAAAGCCAGGGGTGGAGCTGAGGTGAATGCTTTTGAAAAAGCATTCTTCAAGAGATTGGGATCAGGGTCCGCTCCATATTGTTTAGCCACTGATGCGTAAGTGTTTCCCAACCCTTTGTCAATGTAAAATAACGTATCAGCTGCATCAAAAAATATTGTGTTAATGTTTCCATTTCTCATGGCCTTATCCTTTTTGAATATGGGTAATGTATACTATAGAATTACCTTTTAAAGGAATATGTTAAATGAATGAGGCTAATCAGACAAGGGTTGTGGCGGTTGTGGATGATATGTTTTTCGCATCAAAAATAAGACAAGCCGCAAAACAAGCCGGAGTAAGTCTTGATATTGTAAAAAATACAAGGGGATTATTAGATACTCTGACTGAGTCTACACCAGGGCTTATTGTTATAGACCTTAATTCTGAAAAGTTAAAGCCGCTGGAGCTGGTCCGAGATATAAAGTCTTCAGACGAACTCAAGATTGTGCCGATTCTGGGCTATCTGCCTCATGTTGAAGAACAACTTAAAGAAGAATCAATCACGGCAGGATGCGATATGGTTATGCCAAGGTCCAGGTTCTCAAAAGAGCTGAATTCTATCTTGGAGAATTATGGTAAATCATAATTAATCCAGATGTGTCACACAGCTTTCTTCTCCGTTGATGAATCATAACCTAGGTTTGGTCTTAGCCATTTCTCGGCCTCAACTATAGTTATCCCTTTTCGTTTTGCATAGTCTTCAATTTGGTCTCTGTCTATCTGGCCCACGTGGAAATATTTAGATTCAGGATGCCCGAAATAAATACCCGCGACAGAGCTTGGGGGATAGATTGCGAAATTTTCGGTGAGTTTTACTCCTATATTCTTCTCAACATCAAGTAATTGCCATAATGTCTCTTTTTCCGTGTGATCAGGACATGCCGGATAGCCCGGAGCAGGTCTTATTCCCCTGTACTTTTCTTTTATTAAATCCTCAGGTGATAAATTTTCCCCTTTGCCATATCCCCAGAGGTCCCTCATTTTCTTATGCATCATTTCTGCCATAGCTTCTGCAATCCGGTCTCCGAGAGCCTGAACCATAATAGCTGAATAGTCGTCGTTTTTATTCTTGAAGTATCCGGCAAATTCCTCGACCTCTTCTCCGGCTGTTACGACAAATCCGCCTATGTAATCCTCCCTCCCTGAATTTATGGGTGCAACAAAATCCGAAAGCGCAGTGTAATTTTCATTCCCACCCTTTTCTTTTTGCTGACGAAGTGTGTGAAATTTCGCTATACATTTAGACCTGTCGTTGTCCGCATATATTTCTACGTCATCGCCGACACTGTTTGCAGGCCAGAATGAAACTACAGCCCTCGGTCTGAATCTTTTTTCCTCTACAATCTGTTTTAGTAAGTTCTGGGCTTCATCAAAGATAGTTTTCGCTTGCTTCCCGTATTTTTTATGTTCAAAAATCTTGGGATATGTGCCTTTTAGTTCCCAAACCCAAAAAAGAGGAGACCAGTCGATATAGGGAATTATTTCTTCAGTTGGAACTTCAATTACTTCTGTTCCCAGTTTTTCGGGTACGTCAATCCGTATGTTTTCCCAATCTGTATCAAAGTGTTTTGTCCGTGCTTCTTCTATAGGTATATAACTTGCTTTTTTCTGGGTTGAAGAATGTAGTTTGCGAAGTTCTTCGTGCTTAGCTTGTAACTCATTTGCTAGCTTCTCATATTTATCAGGGTTTAAGAGATCGTTGCAAACATTAACTACAAGTGAGGCGTCTTTAATGTGACTCACAACGCCGCTGTAGGCTGGAGCAATCTTTATTGCAGTATGGGCTTTGCTTGTTGTGGCCCCACCGATTAAAAGAGGAGTTTTAAAACCCTGTCTTTCCATCTCGGTTGCGTTATAAATCATCTCGTCAAGAGATGGGGTGATGAGACCACTAAGTCCGATGATATTGGCATCCATATCTTTTGCAGTCTTTAAGATGTTATCGCATGCAACCATGACGCCCAGATCAATCACTTCGTAGTTGTTACAGCCAAGTACGACAGCCACAATGTTCTTTCCAATATCATGAACATCACCCTTGACTGTCGCAATCACAAACTTGCCTTTTACCTGACCTCCTCCTGATTTGGCCTTTTCAGCTTCCATATAGGGCTCCAGATATGCGACAGCTTTTTTCATAACGCGGGCGCTTTTAACGACTTGCGGCAGAAACATTTTTCCTTCTCCAAAAAGCTCGCCCACTACTTTCATGCCGCTCATAAGAGGGTTTTCTATTACATCAAGGGGCTTATCATATTTCTGTCGCGCTTCTTCCGTGTCTTCATCAATGTAATCCACAATTCCTTTAACCAGAGCATGAGAAAGCCTCTCTTCAACCGTGCCTTCTCTCCATACCTCTGTATCTTTCTCTTTTGCTTTCCCCGTGTCTTTCACCTTTTCCGCGTAGTCCAGCAGAACTTCTGTGGCATCTGGGCTACGATTGAGAAGAACATCCTCTACTTTTGTAAGTAGCTCTTTGTCGATATTTTCATATACTTCGAGCATCCCGGCGTTCACGATAGCTATATCGAGCCCAGCTTTTATGGCGTGGTATAAAAATGCGCTGTGCATTGCCTCTCTTACAACATTATTGCCTCTGAATGAGAAAGAAACGTTACTAATACCGCCGCTTGTCTTTGCTCCGGGGCATACTTTCTTTATTTCTCTTATTGCCTCAATAAAATCTACAGCGTAGTTATTATGTTCCTCAATTCCTGTTGCGACAGTGAGCACATTGGGGTCGAAAATAATGTCATTGGGATCCATTCCGGCTTTTTCAGTGAGTAGATCATATGCGCGTTTAGAAATACGTACTTTGTCTTCTTTTGTAGCTGCCTGACCCTTTTCGTCAAAAGCCATAACAACAGCGGCAGCTCCGTATCGCATAACTTTCTCGGCCTGCTCCAGGAACTTCTCCTCTCCTTCCTTCAGGCTGATGGAGTTTACTATTCCTTTACCTTGTATGCATTTTAATCCCTCTTCGATTACTGTGAATTTTGAGCTGTCTATCATGATCGGGACTTTTGCGATATCCGGTTCTGAAGCTACAAGGTTTAAGAACCTTCTCATACATGCTTCGCCGTCTAAGAGCGCCTCGTCAAAATTTATGTCAATGATGTTTGCACCGTTTTCTACCTGCTGCTTTGCAACGCTGAGAGCTGTGTCAAAATCATCTTCTTTTATTAATTTCGCAAATCTTGGAGAACCAGTCACGTTGGTACGCTCACCCACCATAATAAAGGGAGCATTCTCTCCAATATTAAGAGCCTCAAGCCCGCTTAGTCTTGTAGCCTCAGATATTTCTGGCACAGCTCTTGGCTCTTTATCCAGGACTTTTTTTACTAATTCTGCTATATGATCAGGGGTTGTTCCACAGCATCCGCCGACGATGTTTATGAACCCACTATCGGCAAACTCTTCAAGAAAACCTGATGTGTCATCGGGGGTTTCGTCGTAGCCGGTTTCACTAAGCGGATTTGGGAGCCCCGCGTTTGGATAACAACTGATATAACAGTCTGCAATTTTAGAAAGCTCTTCAATATAGGGGCGCATCTCCAGAGCCCCCAGAGCGCAGTTTATTCCAACGCTAAGAGGCTTTGCGTGCCTGACAGAGTTCCAGAAAGCCTCTATTGTCTGTCCTGAAAGAGTTCTCCCGGAAGCGTCAGTAATTGTGACAGAAAGCATAAGAGGAATTTGCTCTTCGTGCTCTTCAAGAAAGTTTTTAATTCCGTATATAGCCGCTTTCAGGTTTAAAGTATCAAAAGTGGTTTCCGCAAGGATTATATCGACTCCGCCGTCAACAAGCGCTTTGACCTGTTCGTAGTATGTTTCGACAAGCTCGTCAAAAGTAACTCCTCTGAATGCCGGGTCGTTAACATCGGGCGAAATGGAAGCGGTCTTGTTAGCAGGACCCAGAGCTCCGGCTACAAAACATTTTCTCTCGGGATTCTTATCCATATAGCGATCAACAGCTTTTCTGGCAACTTCTGCTGCTGCTTTGTTCAGATCAGGTATAATGTGCTCAAGCTCGTAATCTGACTGTGATAACCTGTTGGCATTAAAAGTGTTTGTTTCGACAATATCCGCTCCTGCTTCCAGGTAATTAGTGTGAATCTCGGTGATAATTTCAGGGCGAGTCAGGCACAGGAGGTCGTTATTACCTTTCAGGTCGATATTATGGTCTTGAAACTGATCTCCGCGGAAATCTTCTTCTTCCAGTTTGTAGCGCTGGATCATTGTGCCCATAGCTCCGTCCAGAAACAGGATTCGCTCCTTTAGAAGTGCAGCTATGGCTTCATATGATTTTGAGAAAGTCTTATTCATATGGGTATTTTACCTGACTAAAATTTGTTAATTGTTATTTGTGGCTCTATCGGGTTTATGATGTCCACTCGTTTCTAAGTTCGCGAATCGCTTTGAATACCTCTGCGTGGTTCTTAGGGTCTAGTCCTGTAGTCCTCTTTTTTACTTCTTCTACGACTTCCGGTATGTCATAGCGCATAAATGGGTTGTATGATTTCTCATCTCCAATTGTCGTTGGAGGAATCTCAATTCCCTCCGACCGGGACGCTTCAACTTCTTCAAGTTTATTTTTTATATTCTCGTTGCCAGGCTCGAGATCCAATGCAAACTTAAGATTGTCTTCAGCATAATCATGACCTATAAAAATCCTATGATCATCGGGCAGCTCTCTTATTCTTGCCACGCTTTTATATAAGTCCTCAACCACACCCCTGTGTTTGGTATTGCCGCACCCGCTCAAAAACACTGTATCGCCGACGAAAATATTATTATCAAGTATTAAAGAGATATGCTCAGGGCAGTGGCCCGGAGTATAAATAACTTTAATTTCCAACTCGCCTATATTTATTACATCCCCTTCATCCACTGTACCGTATCTTGTTCCGATAAGCTCGCCTCCGAGAGGATGTATTAAAGCTTTGGAGATCATGGTCAGACTTACTTTCAGTATGGGATCATTGCCGCTTATGTGATCGGGATGGCAGTGGGTGTTTATTACATATTTTACCATCAGACCTTTGTCCCGAATGAAATTTAAAATTGTAATTGGATCAATAGGGTCTATAACGGCGCACTCATTGGTTTCAGTACACCAGACAATATAGTTGTAGTTGCTGTCGCTGTCTTCTATGCGTATTCTCGCTATTCCGTATCCCTTGCCCGTGTATATATCCATTTGAAGTTCTCCTGTTATCGATCTTTATATTGAGTTAGTTAGTATGCCATAAAATATTAAGATTATTCATTCTTTGCAGGTAAAATATATAGCTATGTTAAATAATCAAGGAAGCGTATATTTGAAAATATGTAAGGATTTATTCAAAAAGAGTTTAGTGATTTTACCTGTTCTGATGATATTAGTAATCTCTGGATGCAACAAAAAACCCGAATATATTCCCGGTGCAGGGATACAGGGATACAGGGCGCCAATTGCTAAAATTCTATTTTCTCCAGTCGCATATGACGGGGCTACGGTG
>CBDUCG010000111.1:0-6745 GCA_965365595.1 uncultured bacterium | reverse complement strand
AAAATTTTCAAAAGAACTATGAAGGAGAAATAATAATGGATGTAAAATGGTCCAGTCGAATAGCAGAACTACCGCCATATTTGTTTGCAGAAATAGATGCCAAAAAAAATGAACTCAAATCACAAGGTATAGATGTAATAGACTTGGGTGTTGGTGACCCGGATTTACCCACTCCTGATTTTATTGTTAACGCACTTAAAGTTGGGGCTGAGGATCCGGCAAATCATCGATATCCCTCCTATCAGGGTATGCGGTCTTTTAGAGTTGCTGTAGCACAATGGTATAAAGAAAGGTTTGATGTAGACATAGATCCGGATACGGAAGTTGTAGCTTTGATAGGCTCAAAAGAAGGCATAGCTCATGCGCCTATGGCCTTTATCGATCCGGAAGACGTGGGTTTGTACACTGACCCGGGGTATCCAGTATATCCAACCTCTATCAGTTTTGCGGGTGGAACACCATATGCTCTTCCGCTTTATAAAGAAAATGATTTTTTGCCTGATTTAGATTCAATTCCTGAAGACATAAGAAAAAAAGCTCAGCTTTTATTTTTAAACTATCCGAACAATCCCACTACAGCCACAGCTGATGAAGGGTTCTTCCAAAATTTAGTAGCTTTTGCCGCCAAGAATAACATTCTCATCTGTCATGACGCGGCTTACACGGAAATAGCTTATGACGGGTACAAACCACCTAGCTTCCTTCAAACTGACGGAGCAAAAGACGTAGGGATTGAATTCCATTCACTTTCAAAAACATTCAATATGACCGGTTGGAGAATTGCCTTTGCTGTGGGCAATAAGAAAGCAATCGCGGGTATTGGCAAAATCAAGACCAACATAGACTCAGGTGCGTTTCAGGCGGTTCAGTACGCTGGCATTGTTGCGCTTCAAAATTATCAAAAGGGCTTGGACGACAGGATCAAAATATTCCAGGAGCGCCGGGATATTTTTTGTAAAGGACTTGATGAAGCCGGACTCAAATATCATCATCCCAAAGCAACATTTTATGTCTGGTTTGATGTCCCCAAGGGGCTTACATCCGCAGAATTTTCATCCAGGCTCCTGTCTGAATCGGGCATAGTGGTAACTCCGGGAAATGGTTTTGGTAAATATGGAGAAGGGTACGCAAGGGTGTCAACGACTTTCAGTACCGAAAGAATAATACAGGCTGTTGAAAGATTAAAGGAAACCAAATTTTAATCTTTTGCATTAACAACAGGTAAATAATAATTGGAATACTTCTTCCTAGGTTCTAAGATCTTCGTAACAGTGGTGTATGTCTTTTCATTGTTACTTCTTTGCTCATTGGGTATTCATAGGTATTACCTGTTATATATCTATAGCAGGAAGAAAAATAATATTCCAAAACTAAAAGGCCGTTTCTCTAAACTGCCTAAAGTAACAATTCAACTGCCTGTCTTTAATGAGATGTATGTTGTCGAAAGATTGATTTCAAGCGTTTGTGAAATTGATTATCCTAAAGAACTGCTGCAGATTCAAGTGCTTGACGATTCCAATGATCAAACAACCGAAATTGCCAATCGCTGTGTCCAGTATTTTAAAGATATGGGATTTCATATAGTTTGCCTTCACAGGGATAACCGTGATGGATATAAAGCCGGGGCACTCAGTGAAGGTCTTAAGAGCGCCGAGGGTGATCTAATAGCCATATTCGACGCAGATTTTATACCACCCAAAGATTTCCTCAAAAAAACCGTTGATTATTTCTACGATCCAAAAGTCGGGATCCTACAGGTTAGATGGGGACACGTGAATCCTGAATACTCAATGTTAACTAAGGCCCAATCAATCCTCTTGGACGGACATTTTATGATTGAGCAATCCTCAAGGTTCAATAACGGCTTGTTTTTCAACTTTAACGGTACAGCCGGCGTTTTGAGAAAAAGCTGCATTGAAACCTCAGGCGGTTGGCAGCAAGACACTCTAACTGAGGATCTGGATTTGAGCTACAGGGCACAGCTTGAGGGCTGGAAGCTAATCTATCTCAAAGACCTTATCGCCGACGCGGAAGTTCCGGTGGATATGAACGCATTTAAATCCCAGCAGCATAGGTGGGCTAAAGGTACAGCGCAAACAGCCATCAAACTTTTACCCCGTATCTTAAAAAGAGACGATTTATCTATTAAGATCAAGGCGGAGGCTCTATTTCATTTCTTTGGATACATATCATATTTACCGCTTCTAATGCTTTTGCTGCTCATGTTTCCCATGGGCTACTTCTGGCAATCCGTTGGTATAAAGTACTCAGTTGTTTTTAATATGGCCGCGATTATGGCCGGTACTCTAAGTTTTGTGTTGTTTTATCTAATGACATTGTTTGAGACTCACAGAGACAAGTGGTATCAGTATGTGCTCTATGTGCCAATTACGCTCTCTATTGGTGTGGGGCTTACTATAAATAATGCAAAAGCAGTGATTGAAGCTTTTATGGGCAAAAGCTCGGCATTTGTAAGGACTCCCAAGTATGCGGTGACTTCAAAAGACGACGCCTGGCTTTCAAGAAATTACGTGTCGTCTAAACAATTAACCGTAATGATTGAAATTACTTTGGGAATCATCTTTTTAGTCCGGATGCTATATGCTGTTTCTGAGGGTGACTATGGTTTTGTCCCATTTCTTTTAATGCTGCAATTTGGGTTTTTGTATGTGGCGTACTACTCGTTTCTGCACAGCCGCGGGAAAAAAATTATATAGAAAACATTCTCTATTTAATGCTGAGAAATATTTTATTCTTAATCATATTCATATTAATCTTAATACGATCTTCACAATTAATGGTTAAAATGACCGACTGATTTTAAAATGTAATTTTTTTGGAGTATTTGATATGGTTAGATATTCAATTATAAGTCTGTTAGTCTTGCTAGGTTCCGTATTTATAGTCTCTTTTCTCTCCTACGCGCAAGGGGACCAGGCTCAGGTCAATACTCTTAAAGGTCTAAAAGGTATTGGAGTTTCAATCGGAGATATAGATCCCGATGCTACGGCAGACGGGCTTAATTCTCCCAAGCTTCTATCTGAAGTTACGAAAAAACTGAAAAATTCAGGAATTAAAGTTTATACTGAAGTTGAATTACCCACTATTGCGGGCCAGCCCATGCTTTTAATCAATGTTAATACATCAAAACAGCCTGGGCCAATTTATATATTCTCTTTAACGCTGGACCTAAATCAGATAGTCCTGCTTTCAAGAAATAACGGACTTACTGCGGTTTCACCAACATGGACTGTTCTAACTACCGGGGGGGCTTTGCCTGAGGATCTGATGAAAAATGTACAGGCTGCTCTCAATCCAATGCTTGATAGTTTTATTGCCGATTATAAAAAAGCCAATTCAAAATAGACTTGCTCTCTTATTATTAAGACAATAAAGAAAATGTGTAAGCTGAGATCGACGTAGCCCTTTCGAGCACGCTGTTGTATATAGTACAACATACTGTATTTATTGCTTTTTTTGATTGACTGGCTTAATAGAACTCAATGCCTATGTATTAACAACCCAAATGGAGATTCAGAAAGTCAAGCAGAAGTAGAGTAATATAGAAATAGCACTTCACACATGACATCTTGGTTGACAAAAGATGAGCAGTAGAGCTAATATGTACCTATAGTTCCGTATAAATAGTATCAATTAGAAGGAATTGGAATAATCCACTTTCAATTCTAAAACGTATTATATATAAAGATCTTGTTTCAAGGAGGGTTTAAAATGACGAAGAATTTTTCTTATATCATAGGATCATTAGTGTTAATGTTTTTTTTCACTATGTCATTATCGACAAATGTCTATAGCAGTAGTTTCCACGGTACCGGTAAGCTGAAGGAGCTTAACCCGGTTGACGGAAGAGACAAGGATCGTGGAAGGTGTTTGTTCTTCACAGGTCCGCACGGGGATTTTCTTGATGAGGGTGAGTTTCTTTTATTCCTTCTCGATGACGAGCCTGAGGACGATATTGAACTTGAGTTAACCGGAACATTCGAGAGGGAAGGGAATAGAAAATTCAACTTATTTCCTGATGAAGATTTTGCCGAGGGGTTTCTTGAAGCTGTTCTAGGTGAACAACTAGGAGGACAAAACGTAGACTTGGTTCTAAATAAATTTAAGGCTAAAGTCGTTTACCCGCATCCAAGTAAAGTCCTTTTTCCAAAAAACATAGGAGATGAGGAGTTGATTAACTGCCGAATTAAGATCAAGGGCAAAGTAATGGATGGGGAGGAAGAACTGGGCAGATTCAAAATTTCATTCAATGGAGATGGCTTGCATTTCGTTGACTTTCATGGTGAATTTCTTCCTGACGAAGAACCTGAGCAGGTTTTACTTGCATCATCAGAAGCAACCCGGACAAACGGATCATGTCCTATGCCAAACCTTACTGGTGCTCCAGAAGGGGGGAAATTTTGTAATCCGAGCACTTGTCTCGTAGATTTTGCAGGATATAAATGGTGGACCCAGTATCATTTCGATCCAAAAAACGGCTGGTATTATAACGGAGGCTTACAAACTATTTTCGCTCCGCAAAATGTATCCGTGGACTCAGAGGGCTTGCATCTAAAGATAACAAAACAAGACCTAGGAGACGGTAAACTGAAGTGGTCCGGCGCGGAAGCTGTCCTAGTTCAAAACGCAGATGGATCACAAGCCAACTTAGGGTTCGGCACCTATCTTGTTTCTATGAGAATAAAATCTGCTCATTCCTGGAGTGAACTGGATCCCAACGTAGCCTTAGGTTTATTCACTTATCAAAAAGATAAAAGCAATGATGAAAACAATCCG
Organism: uncultured bacterium; assembly: GCA_965365595.1. Lineage (GTDB taxonomy): Bacteria > Desulfobacterota_D > UBA1144 > Nemesobacterales > UBA2774 > CR02bin9. The sequence goes on along the minus strand of CBDUCG010000111.1, from coordinate 1,948 downwards.
TACCGGGAACTTGATCTTGCTGAGATTTCCAAATGGGGCAACCCCTGTTCAGCTTTGCCTTGGGTTTGTGATATGGGGGGCAATGCTCAGTTTGCTCTACAGATATATGACCGAAACCGGAGCAATGTTCATCGCTATACAATAGCTGATAATGTACAGGAAATAACCCTTGTTATGGAGTGGACAGGCGCACATCAACCGGTAACATTCAAGCAATATAACGGAATATTTACATTGGGGAACTTGCCCCCTACTCCGGATAATATGTTTACCTCAACTGAGGCTCAAAATATATTTGTCCCGGATAGTAATTGCCAGCGATTTCACATGAATTTCTGGATGGGTAATTTCGGCAAGGCGGTAAATAAACTCAATCCCGGACCTAGCAACGAACAGCCTCAGGATGCGGTGATAACTAACTTTCAGTACCAGCCTTTTAATTGAGAATTTGTATTTAAAACACCGGTGCATGCTGAAGGTGAGTGTTTAAGAAAGCAAGCTTTAGATATAAGACTGTTTGAACTATATAAGGAGTTTTAATTGTATTGCTCCAATTAAAATATTTCTTAAGTTTCAATAAAGTTTCTAGTATACTTAAACGGAAAATTTTCTGGAGGTAGAAAATGAATAGATTTATATTATCTACATTTATATTTGTTTGTTTAAGTATTACAGTTAATTATGGTGTCCACTCTGTATATGCTCAAGAGCCAGTTGATGCATTATCAGACCTAGTTGGAGCAAAAGGAGGGCAGGCTGAGGGTGAGCTTAAGTCAAGGGGATACACCTGGGTAAATACCGATAAGTCCGCTGGTGTATATAGTTACTGGACCGAGGATAGCACAGGGAAGTGCGTGATTATCCACGTAGAGGACGGACGCTATCAGTCAATCGTTTACGCGCCGAAATCTGACTGTGAGAATCAGAAGGGTTCGTCATCTGAACCTGAGCAGGATCCAAACACAGTAGCCGCATTGTCTGACTTGGTAGGCGCAAAAGGCGGCCAAGCCGAGACTGAGGTTAAGTCAAGGGGTTACACTTGGGTCAAAACAGATAAATCAGGCGGAAGTTCCTATAGTTACTGGACAGAGAATGATTCGGGTAAGTGTGTTACCATACGCACTGCGGACGGCCGTTATCAATCAATTATTTACACGCCAAAATTTGATTGTAAAAACGGAACAACAGCTAAATCAGAGCCTGTCACGGCTACTGTTGAGGGGCACTGCAAATTGTATAATAAAAAGAGCGACAACAATAAATACAAAGGCAGCTGCACCATTAAACAGAAGATGACTGATGATTCAAACAAATTTGTCATCAAGCTTGGTAACGGTGATACCTATAAATTCATAGAGCAGAGCAACGGCTATGAGGTGCATACCCCTGAGGGCGTTTCAAAGAACACCGCCACAATGACGGACCATGGAAACAAGGCTGTTTTCAAATGGGGCAAATGGAAACTAACGGCTAAACAAAATTAGAGTTCAAACTAAGGAAAAAATCAGTTATAAACTAACAACACTGTAATTTGAAAGTAACAAGGGGAGCTTCGGCTCCCTTTTTTTTGTTTGTTTAAACTCTCAAACAAAAAAAGGGACAACCTGCGGTCAGATTGTCCCTTTCGAGAGCACTGTTATACATAGTACAACATACCTTATATATATTTTTTTATTTTGCTTCCTTTTTATAACACGATTTAGTTGGATATGAAAAAATCAAACATGAACAATTTCACCCTTCATGCTGTAAGCAATAGCTAATACCTCTGCTTTTTCACCATCCCCGACTCCGTGCTTGGTCATTGCTTCAAGAATATCGTCTAATACTGCAACAAATTCAGCTTCAGAGATATTCATACCTCTATGGGTATCAAGCATACTCATTCCTTTATATTCTTGTGGACCACCTGTCCCAGAACACACTAAATCTGATACAAGATTAATTA
>CBDUCG010000110.1:0-6915 GCA_965365595.1 uncultured bacterium | reverse complement strand
AACTCAAACTTAAGGAGCGGCTTATTCACCGATACCGGGTGAATTATTGAGACCAATCCCAGGATACCGATATTAAAAATATTACTACCAATAATATTTCCGACTATTATGTCGTGCTCCTTTTTAAGAGCGGCAACGATTGTAGTTGAAAGCTCAGGGAGCGAGGTTCCAATCGCCACTACAGTGATACTTATAACAAGCTCACTCACTCCCATAATCCTTGCTATGAATATTGCTGAGTCGACAACAAATCTGGCACCAATAATTAATCCGGCAAGCCCGAAAACTATAAAGAGTAGATTTCTCCAAATCGAACCGCTACCTCTTACAAATTCCCTGTACTCCTGTTGCACCCACTTGGATTCTTCTTTAGATGCAAAATAGCTATATACATTAAATACTAATAATGCCCCAAAGAGAAAAACACCCTGTATAAATCCAAAATTGTATTTCCAGGCTAAACCATAAAAAATAAATGAAAGTACAATCATTATTGGGACTTCCGCCTTTATAAGTCTCCCATGGATTACTATTGGGCTCATTAAAGCAGCTATACCAAGAATCAATCCTATATTGGAGATATTGCTACCAATAATATTTCCCAAGACAACATCACTTGCGCCTTTCAGTGCAGCTATAAGACTTACAACAAACTCTGGCGCAGATGTGCCGAATGCGACAACTGTAAGTCCAATTACAATCGGGCTAATGCCCAGTATTCGGGCTAAACGGGATGCACCCTTAACCAATCCCTCGCCCCCAAAAAAGAGCATTATGATCCCTGTTACCAATAAAACAACTGAAAGAGCCACGTTCATAAAATTTAATACTCCCACGATTTTGTTGTATGCTTATTCCAAAATGTTTTTTGCTATATCCAGACTGAGTGTATTAATCATACACGGTTAAATATATTAGGTTAAAGCTGTGAATTGCAATATAGATTTTACTTGGTTTGACAAATATATCTTATTGCACTTATATTATTCGCTGGTCTGAAATATAGAAATTAAGAAAGGAGGCTTATAATGCGTTTATTATTTAGACCCAGGGATACAAAATACCTGGGAGAGGGAACACTGCCCTTTGGTAACTTTGAAGATACTACTGAATGGCAGCCAATTACAAAATGCCTTGAAATGGGAGCAGAGCAGTTTCCCGACAAAGCAATGTTTAAAGTTGCAAATAATGATGGAGAGGTGGCTGAAAGTTATACATATAAAGAAACCAATGATTGGGCTAACAGAGTTGCCAACGGTCTAATTAACAACTTTGGGGTTAAAAAAGGTGACAAAGTCGGTATGTATATGCTCAATTGTTCAGAATATGTAGCATCTATTATTGCTATCCATAAACTAGGCGGTGTTCAGGTCCCTATTAATAAGGACGAAAAAGGTGAGAGACTAGCATATGTAATTAACTACTCTGAGATGGGAACACTTATTGTAGACCCCGGCAGTTTGCCTTTGTTGCAGGAAATTGCGGGTGATCTGGAAAACTTGAAAGTAATATTTATGACAGGTAAGCCGGAAGATGTTCCTTCTGATATAGGTGGAATCAAGACTCTGCCGTTCGCTACTGCATTCGATAATGCGTCAAGCGAAAACACTGGTGTAGAAGTAACAACTCATGATATGGAGAGATGTATGTTCACCTCAGGTACAACCGGTATGCCAAAGGGTGTTGCAAGAGACCACGGCGGCGTAGTAATGACGGTTCGCGCCTACCTGCAGCAACAGGGAGTAAGGAGTGAAGATACGTTAATGAGTATTTTATCCTTGGGACATGCTAATGCTCAGGTTATGTGTCTTTTCAGCGCTATGGGAGCAGGTGCAACAGCCGTGTTCTTCACAAGATTCTCGGCATCCAGCTTCTGGAAATGGGCTGCGGGCTGCGGAGCTACCTGTGTTAACATGCTCGGAGCCGTTGCGGAGTACCTTTGGGCCGCAGAGCCAAGCGAGTGGGATAAAAAGCATAAAATCAGAATTATGCTCGGATCCCCTGCCCCAAGAAACCTGGTTGAATTCCAGGAGAGATTTGGCGTAAGAGTAATTGACGGATATGGCTCAACAGAGATGGGTATGGTACTTTGGAAAGATCCAGAAGACCACAGACCGGGATCATCAGGATTCCCGATGGACGGATATTACACCGAGCTTAGAAATCCTGAAGATATTTCAGAAGTGATGAGACCTTTCTGGGATCCTTATGAAGACCCTACACCTCCTGACGAGGCTAAAGGTCTCTTGTACATTAAACCCCTCGTACCACACACAACATTAAATGAGTATTTTAAAGACGAGAGAAGAACCAGAGAAGCATTTGATGATGACGGCTTCTTCAACTCAGACGACCTTTTCGCAAGAGGAATTGACGGAAGATATTATTTCGCGGGAAGATTCAGCAGAATCAGGGTATCCGGTGAAAACGTCGATCCGATTGCTGTTCAGGACGTTGCTATTCAGTATGAAGCGCTTCAGGAAGCAATTGCAGTTGGTATAAGGCTTCCCAACGTTTCAGATGACGAGATCAAGCTCTGTGTAACTCTAAAATCAGGCGCCGAGTTTGACCCTGTTGAGTTTAGCCACTGGATGGCAGAGAAAGTAATGGTCGCTATGGTTCCAAGATTTATTGAGGTTTATGAAGACGGTTTCCCTGTAACTGCGACACAAAAAATCAAAGTTGCCGAGATTAAGGAAATCACCGATAAAACCTGGGACAGAAACAAAGCTGGTATTAAATTCAGTGCAAGAAAATAGTAAATCGAATCTGATCATATCTATTCACCAAGTATGACAGAAAATGATAGAAAATTTATGCTCCTGGCTATTGAGCAAGCTCAATTAGCCAGGAGCATCGGTGAAGTTCCTATTGGGGCTGTAATCACAGACCAAAATAATAACCTTATCTCATCCGGATACAATCTTAGAGAAACAAGTCAAGACCCAACCGCGCATGCTGAAGTTATAGCTATAAGAAATGCATCGGAAAAACTTGGAAGCTGGAGAATGGAGAAAACTACCTTATACGTGACTCTTGAACCTTGCGCTATGTGTATTGGAGCTATAGTTTTAGCCAGAATAGATAGCTTAGTTTTTGGTGCAAGGGATCCCAAGGCCGGAGCCGTATATTCTGTTTTCAATATCGGAACCGATACAAAACTAAATCATAGTGTTGAAGTTAGAGAAGGAGTGCTCGAAACAGAATGTTCCGCACTGCTCAAAGATTTCTTTAGCAAACTCAGGTTATAAGGGATCTAAAGCTATTCTCTTCTATATTAATACTTTGAAGGTAAATTCATTCCTGTAATGATATGCAGAATGTTATTAATCGTACTGCTTTCTTCATCCCCTGCCAATTTTTGAAGCTCGCCTTCATCAAGCCATACGCCATCACAATTCAGGCACCTGTCTATCTTGATACCTCTAAAGGTCACTTCGTTAAGGTCTGAACCGCACTTCGGGCATTTCATATAACAGACTGCTTTTGTCTCTTCTCTTTGCTGTTCTAACTGCTTGGCTTTCAACTGTTCTTTCAATCGTTTAGTTTTTTCAGCTTCTTCTTTTGCTATGTATTCGTCTTCTGCTCTTTTTGTTTTATCTGGAGCCATGGTTCTTCTCCTGTTGAAATCTTGTTATATGATTATTTTACCCTCTTGATTGATGAGGTGTAACAATAATTCTTTTTTGATCTTTCTCTTCTTTTGTTTCATAACTCACCCCTCTCTCTCTCTTAAGAGCTATATAGGCCATCCTGCGCTCAGAAGCAGTCATGGAATCAAGTGAGATAGGTTTTTTTATCTTTCTTACCTTACTGGCGGTATCTTTTATTAACTTAGAGATTTTATCTTCTCTTCTCCTCTTGTATCCGTCGACATCAATGTTGACTCTTTTTTCCCTGCCGTCTTCGCATGCACGGCCCGAAATTTTACCAACAATATATTCAAGCGACTTAATCATTTCTCCCCGTTTACCAATAAGGAGTCCCTTGTCGTTGGTATCTCTGATATCCAATTTAATCCTGTCAGCTGTCTCTCTTATTCCTACGGAATAAGTGGGAACAAGATATTCCAAAATTGATTCCAAGGCTTTTTTCGATTTTAGCCCCTTTTCGCTTAATTTTTCATTCTTGACAGAAACCCGTACTATCGCGTTTCTGCCCCCAATACCCAAAACCCCTTTTGAGCTTTCCTGCAAAACTTCAACATCAACCTCATTCCTTGCAACCCCCAGTTCTTCGCAGGCGCTGATAGTCGCTTCAGATACGGTTTTTCCTTCTTTTTCTAATATTATTCCCATACTATCCTCCTTGTAAGCCCGCCACTTTTCGATTTACGTATACCTGTTGAGCGATTGAAAGTATATTGCTCACTGTCCAGTAAAGCACCAAGCCTGAAGGTAGATTCCAAAATAAAAATACAAAAATTATTGGCATATACTGCATCAACTTCATTTGAAGTTGCATTTGGTCCCCTCCCATAGCTGTGCTCATCGGAGTCATTTTCTGTGACAGGAACCACGCAGCACCCATTATTATCGGTAACAATCTGAACGGAATATCGATATAAGGGATCATAAACAGCATATCAGGCTGAGACAAATCCGGAATCCATAGGAAAGGACTGTGCCTTAAATCAATAGAGTGGCGTAAGATATCATAAATAGCTATAAAGACAGGAAACTGAATTAATAACGGCAGGCAGCCGCCCAATTGGCTAAGCGGGTTAATACCATGCTTTGAGTAAAGAGCCATTAACTCAGAATTCTGTTTTGCTTTATCATCTTTGTACTTCTCTTTAAGGGCGTCCATCTCAGGCTTAATTTTTTCAGTTTTTAAAGCCATTTTTTTCATGGAAACCATAGACTTGACTGTAAGCGGGAAGAATAATGCTCTAATTATAATAGTTATTACAATTATAGATATGCCGTAATTGTGGAAGTAGCTGTTGAGCCACTCCAGAAACTTGAGCATGGGGCGGGCAAGAAACCCGAACCAGCCATAGTTGATAGCCTCATCCAGATCATATCCGATCGGTTTAAGATAGCTTGCTTCTAACGGCCCCATATAGACTTGCCAGGTTTTTAATGAGCTTTTACCAGACGGAATTGAGCTGGCAGGATATGAAAACTGGGAAAATACTTCTCCTTCTTTGCCTGATGGCGCTAATTTAATTACTGTCTCTGCTCCGGTCTGGGGAAGGAATGACGACATAAAATATTTTTCTGAATAGCCAAACCAATTTATAACACCTTTAAACTGCTCAGTTTCATCAGGCTCGCTATCAACTCTCTCCACACTGTCAGACACTTGAGTTATGAAGGCTTTACTATCTCCTCCGGACATGCCTTCCGCTATAAGCTGGCCCAGCCAGTTTACTAAAAGCTTCTCCTGAATTAAGTCGCCGCTGGAATTGGTGATTTCAAATCTTTGTTTTACTACATAAGTACTCGAATCAAGCTCAAAAATATTATTAACTCTGATCCCCTCTGGCGAGGTCCAGGTAAAATTAAGCTCTTTGGTAGCGCCTTCAGATACATTTACATTACTCCCACCGCTAAACCGGTAAGGGATAAACTCAGGGACATCTATCCCCTTAATTAATAATTGCGCATTAAATCCAGGGTTAACATCGCTGTACAGATTGACTAGCTCCTTCCCTTCCCCGTTGGCGCTTACTTTGTAGTCTTTGAGCTCCCATGAAACAAATCTGGCTCCAGCCGTATCTATTACGCCTCTATATAAGGGCGCATCAACTGTGATAAGCGTTCCTTTAGGAGCCGTGTCGGCTTCTTTAAAAGGATCCGGTTCAGTATCAAAGTTATCAAAATCTGTAGCGGGAGTAGCTTGGTTCGCAGACGGAGTAGTTGTTGATTGAGCTGAAGTTGAATTCTGTTTCTGGGTTTCTGGCGGGGGGCTACTGAAGAAATAGGCGTGGCCTATCAGTATCAGAAAGGCTATTACTAAAAAAATAATCCAATTTAATCTGTTTTCCATCCTCTATCCTTTACTTGACCGGATCATATCCTCCGTCACATAACGGGTGACATCTTCCAATCCTTTTGAGAGTAAGCCACAAACCTTTAACAAATCCGTATTTGTTAAACGCATCCAGAGCATACTCGGAACAACTCGGATAGAATCTGCAAGAATTAGGCAGGAGAGGAGAAATCAGATATTTATAGGCCTTGATAAGTTTAGTTGCAAAATATACCAAATAATTTGTCTTCATGACAAAATGGACCTTATATTATCCTGAATCTCTCTTTTAGCATTACAATAGTTAAGGTCTTCGCAACCCTTTTTAGCTAAAAAAACAACATCCAGTGAATCAAAGAGAGATTTATTATTCCTGAAAACTTCCCTAACTACCCTTTTAATCCTGTTCCGCTTTACCGCGGAACGCACATTCTTCTTACTTACGACTATTCCGGTTCTGCTGTAACCAAGTGAGTTCTGAACATAAAGAATATCGAAATGCCTGCTTCTGAGCCTATTGCTCTTTCTAAAGATTTCCTCATACTGTGAGGATTTCCTGATTTTCAATTCTTTTGGAAATGAATAATTCGAATGCAGGATCATTTCTTGTGGCGTTGAACCGTAAGACTATGTCTACCTTTTGCAATACGTCTTTTAAGAGCACGCCTTCCGCCAGTGGTACTATTTCTCTCGCGAAAACCGTGTGTTCTTAATCTCTTCTTAACGTGAGGTTGATATGTTCTCTTCATTTCTTATACGACCTTTTCCAAATAAACCCATATATTTTGAGAACCTAAAATTAACACGAAACTATATGATGGTCAAGGAAAACGTCTGGATACAAAAGATATGCTTAGACAGTCAACAGAGAAGTGGATTCATATCTACACAGGATTTACTTACTGCTGTGTGTACGGTCGACAGTGCCAAGTGTCATGA
>CBDUCG010000109.1:0-7011 GCA_965365595.1 uncultured bacterium | reverse complement strand
TCCGTTATCAGGATCATCTACAGTCAGACGGAACTGGCCTCTGATTCTGAAACGCATTTTGAATTTATCCCCAGCCTGGAAGGTAAGACCTTTCTTGTACTGAGCTTTAAACTTGTTGTACCAAGCGTCTTTTTGTTCTTCTTTCATCTGAGTGATAGCTTCCTGATCAGCCTGTCTGGCATTTTCCATCAGCTCAATTTGCTGCTGTAGCTGCTGGATCTGCTGCTGATTCTGGCGCTGGATCGCTTCGATCTGCTGTTTCAAATCTTGTATTTGTGCTCTTGTTGATTGTGCTTGTGATTCAACACCCAAGAAAGGCATTGCAAGCACAGCTATCAAAAGCAGCTTAAGTACTGATTTCATCTCTCGAACTCCTCCTTATAAATAGATTTGACCTAGATCATATAGAGGTAAAATAAATTTGATGTGAAATTAATGTTAAGATTGGATTAAGATGGCTCCGGGCTTCTTGCAAGAAAAGGGGTTTTGATTAGTCTATTAAAGTATATTAGGAAAAAAATATAATTTCAGGAAGAGTACTTATGTCAGAACAATTAATAACTATAGTCGATGACGAAGAAGACATAGTTGAGCTTGTGGGCCATCATTTAAAGAGGGAAGGTTTTAAAGTTAAAGAGTTCCATAACGGGCGGGACTTTCTGTCTTTTCTTGAATCCGTAGTCCCTGACCTTGCCGTTTTGGATATCATGCTGCCGGGAATAGACGGGCTTGAGATATGCAGGATGTTAAAAAGCAAAACAAGCACAAGCTCGGTACCCATAATAATGTTAACTGCCAAAGCAAGCGAGGCTGACATAGTAGTGGGGCTTGAGCTCGGAGCTGATGACTACATTGTTAAGCCCTTTAGCCCCCGTGAGTTGGTCGCAAGGGTTAAAACTGTGCTAAGAAGAACCACTGCAATAGAGGATCAAGGAAATGTAATAAGAATTGGACCGCTTGTAGTTAACACAGAAAAATATGAAGTAAGCGTAGAGGGCAATAAACTGAATCTCACCACAACTGAATTTAAAATCCTTGAAGTCCTGGCCGAGCGAAAGGGTCGCGTATTTACAAGGGACCAGCTTTTAAAAAAGAAAAGGCTTTGGGGTGATGACAAATTAGTATATGATAGAACTATTGACGTGCACATCAAAAATCTGAGAGAAAAACTTGGCATAGCCGGTAATATGATTAAAACAGTAAGAAGTATAGGATATAAATTAGAAGAGTAGGAATCAGTTGAGTATATTTTGGAAACAGTTTATATCTAGCTTTCTCATCATTGTCCTCGTATTATCCATATTCACTTTCCTCATTATCGGAGAATTAAACAAGTATGACAAGTCTCTCACAAAAGAGAGGTTACTCACTGCTGCAAATCTGAGCACCGAGGTACTTTTGCCCACACTCGACAAACCGAGCATAGAAGGGATCCAACCGTTAGTTGCCAGACTTGGAGGAAAAACCGGCGTAAGGATTACTGTTATAGACCAAGATGGCTTGGTGTTGGGTGATTCTCAGAAAAATCCCCGGGAAATGGAAAATCATTCAGAGCGACCTGAAATAAAACAGGCTTTTCTCGAGGGTTTCGGAGAAAGCACGCGGTATAGTTCTACTCTTCAAAAAGAAATGTTTTATGTAGCTATTCCATATAATAATGTAAATGGAAATCCTACTACAGTAATTCGCACTTCTCTGCCACTTAGCATTGTTCAGCAAACCCTTATACCGCTCGAGTCAAAAGTTATTTATATGGGTATAGGTTTAACCATACTAGCGCTTCTTTTATCATTGGCAGTATCAAAAACAACTACAAAATCACTTACAGGGATAATAAATATTTCAGAAGAGCTCGCCAAAGGGAATTTGAATGTTGAAATACCCGCATCTGAAAACAAGGGCGAGATAACCAAGATAACCAAGGCACTGGGACACATGACGCAGAAGTTAAATGAAGTATTTAAACAGCTTTCTCTTGAAAAGAATCAGCTTGAGGCTGTGCTAAGCGCAATGAGTGAAGGAGTAATGGTGGTTTCCACTACAGGAGAGATTATTATCATTAACGATGCTCTCAAAAAAATGCTCAATCTTATAGAAGATCCTGTAAACAAAGCGTATTGGGAAGTGTTCAGAAACAGGGACCTTGTTAACATTATAGAGGGTGCGCTTGGAAACTGGGAGCCGGATAGCAGGGAAATATTCAATCTGTACCCCGTGGAAAGATATTATCTTTCTAATGTAATACCGCTTAATTCACCCGAAAAGAAACTCATAGTGGTATTGTTCGATATTACTGAATTCAAGAGACTCGAAAATATAAAAGCAGATTTTATCGCCAATGTGTCCCACGAGCTAAGAACACCTCTTACGGCCATAAAGGGTTATACAGAAACTCTGGAAGATGACGCATTTGAAAACCCGGTGGATCAAAAGCATTTTTTGCGAATTATAAAAAGGCACACAGACAGACTCATAAATATAGTGTCAGATCTCTTGGTGTTGTCAGAGGTTGAAGGGCGTGACACTTTAAGTGAAGAAAATCAGAGTGACGATTTTGAAGATATAAACATTAATGAAGTTATCAAGTCATCTCTAGAAGCGCTAAAGTCAAAAGCAAAAGAAAAAGGGCTTAAAGTATCATTTAACACATCTGAGCCCGTGCATTTAATTACCGCAAACAGATTTCTCCTCGAGCAGATGTTTATCAATTTGATAGATAACGCTGTTAAATACAATACCGATTTGGGAGAAATTGATATCCAGATTACTATCCTGGACAACAATCTCAGAATAGAAATCTCAGACACTGGTATCGGTATACCAAAAGATAGTCTGCCCAGAATATTCGAGCGTTTTTACAGGGTCGACAAAACCCGGTCAAGAAAAATGGGCGGAACCGGGCTTGGTCTCAGCATCGTTAAACATATCGTAATTATCCATGGCGGCAAGATTGATGTTCAAAGCGAAGAAGGAATGGGCAGTAAGTTCATAATTACCCTGCCTAGAAAAGAAAAATCTGAAACTTGATTTGATTACTTTAATGCACCTGCGGGATATGACCCTAAAACTTTGAGATAAATACAACTCTTGTCCAGTTTCTTAAGAAGAGAACTTATTAGTTGATCCTCGGCATGTCCCTTAAAATCAACAAAAAATAAGTATTCCCAAGGTCTTTCCTTTGAAGGTCTAGATTCAATTTTAGTAAGATTAACTTTTGCGTCGGCAAAAGGCTGAAAAAAGGATTTTTGTAGAGCACCCGGCTTATCTTTTAAAGAAAATACTATTGAAGTTCGATCATGCCCTGTAGGCTTATTGGGTTTATTTCCTATAACGAAAAACCTGGTCGTATTCTGGCTGTTTTCTTCTATGTTCTTTTGCACTACACCAAGCTTGTAAATAGAAGCTGAGTATTCACTCGCAATAGCGGCAAGATTTTTCCTTTTGGAAGCCAGTCTCGCTGCTTCCGCCGTACTTGAGGTTTCAAGTATTTCAACTCTGGGCAGATTCTTGTTCAACCACTTTTTACACTGCGCAATTGACTGGGGATGAGAAGCTACAATTTTTATATCTTTTATATCACCCGATTTTGATAATAAAAAGTGATTGATTCTTTCATAGAGCTCTGCAATTATTTGAAGTTCTGATCTAGAAAGCAGGTCCAGTACTATGCCTACCGAGCCTCCGATAGTGTTTTCAATAGGCAATATTCCAAATGAAGCTCTGCCGTTCTCAACTTCCTCAAAAATTTCTTCAAAACTAGCGACTGGAATAAGTTCTGAGGAACCGCCAAATTCATTATACGCTGCCTGGTGCGAGAAACTTCCCTCTGGCCCAAGATATGCAACTGTTGTCGGCTGCTGAAGCGTGCGGCACGCTGAGATTATTTCTCTGAAAATTCTTAAAACTGCTTCATCACTAAGAGGTCCTTTGTTTAGCTCTTCTAGTTTTTTCTCAATTAATTTCTCTCTTACAGGATCGTATACTCCAACGGAATTCTCTTCTTTAAGTTCTCTGATCTCAAGAGCAATATCACCGCGCTCTGTTAAGAGATCGAGTATCTTGTTATCAAGAGAATCTATCTTCTGTCTAAGTTTGTCGAAGCTTTTTGAAGAACCCATTTCACACCCGCTTTTAGGAATGAGAGAATGATAGCAACAGCCCAATTATAAGTCAAATACTATCAATGCCGGTAGTTTAAGATGACTCTCAGCCTCTTAATTGTGTAGTACTCCATCTTTTCACTAACTTTATGATGCATGGTCACACTGCATTAGCTAATGATTTTTTTGCATATCCAAGGCTTTTTAAAACTTCCTTTATATGTTGGAGTGTTTGCGGGTCATCTATAGTTGCAGGCACTTTGTATTCCGACCCATCTGCAATTTTTTTCATAGTACCTCTTAGTATTTTACCCGAACGGGTTTTAGGCAGCACATCCACAATCCCAACTAACTTAAAAGAAGTAACCGGTCCTATTTCTTCCCTGATCAGGCGTATAAGTTCGGATTTAATATCCCCGTGGCCGCTCTCTACTCCAGATTTCAGCACGACTAAACCAAGAGGCACTTCACCCTTAAGTTTATCGGCAACTCCTATAACTGCACATTCAGCCACGTCTTTGTGTGAGGATAAAATTTCTTCCATCTCTCCAGTTGAAAGCCTATGACCCGCTACGTTAATTATGTCATCTGTACGGCTCATTATCCATAAATATCCATCCTCATCAATGTATCCTGCATCACCTGTTTCAAAATACCCCGGGTATTGATGCAAGTAAGTTTCAACAAAACGAGAGTCATTGTTCCAAAGTGTAGTTATGCAGCCTGGAGGCAAGGGAAGTTTTATTGTTACGTTTCCTATAACTCCGGCTTTCATTTCTGCCCCATCTTTGCTCAAAATATGAATATCATAACCAGGAACAGGTTTGCTGCAGGAGCCAGGCTTTACAGGTGTGTCGCCAAGCCCAAGACTATTGGCACCTACAGGCCAGCCAGTCTCAGTAAGCCACCAGTTATCTACTATTTTAACGCCAAGCTGCTCTTGGGCCCACAAAAGGGTGTTTGGATCACATCTTTCACCCGCAAGGAATAGTGCTCGGAAATTCCCCAGATTGTACTTTTTTATGAAAGCGCCTTCGGGGTCATCCCTCTTTATGGCTCTAAACGCGGTTGGTGCTGTAAACATAACGGCAACATCATGATCCGAAATTACTCTCCAGAATGCTCCGGGGTCTGGGGTCCTCACAGGTTTACCTTCATAAAGCACTGTAGTGCAACCATTAAATAGCGGCCCGTAAACTATGTATGAATGACCTACAACCCACCCTACATCGGATGCGGCCCAGAACACTTCTTCCGGCTGTACTCCGAACACGCTCTGCATAGTCCACTTAAGGGCTACAAGGTGCCCCCCATTGTCCCTAACTACTCCCTTAGGAACCCCGGTTGTGCCTGAGGTATAAAGAATATATAGCGGATCGGTAGCTTCCACATGTGTGCATCCTACAGGGTCAACACCGCTTACTGCATCCGCCCAGTCCACATCACGACCAGGCGTTATTTCTGCTTTTATCTCTGGAAGCTGATACATTATTACGTTTTTGGGTTTTGATTGAGACAATTCAATTGCTTTATCAAGAAGCGGTTTATATTCGATTATTTTATTTACTTCTATACCGCAGGATGCGGATATTATAAGTTTAGGCTTCGCATCATCTATGCGAGTGGCAAGCTCGGGAGCAGCAAACCCGCCAAATACAACCGAATGAATTGCACCTATTCTGGCACACGCTAGCATTGAGATTACTGCCTCGGGTATCATCGGCATATAAATTATTACAGTATCCCCTTTGCCTACGCCTAAACTGCTGAGCGCTCCCGCAAAAAGTGAAACTTCATCCAAGAGTTGCTTATATGTATATTTTTTTATTGTTTGAGAAACTGGACTGTCATAGATAAGAGCAGTCTGATCAGCTCGGCCGCCCCCAACGTGTATATCTAGAGCGTTGTAGCAGGTGTTTAGCACACCCCCTTTAAACCACTTGTAAAATGGCTTGTCTGATTCATCCAATATCACATCCCATTTTTTATACCAATGGATTTGTTGTGCTGCATTTGCCCAGAAATCCTCAGGTTCATCTATAGACATTCTATAAATTTCATTGTAGTTATCTGCCATACTAGTGCGCCTCTTAGTAATAGACTTTTATATTTATTATATCTTACTGAAGTTAAGAAATTATTAAGCGTACTACTTGAGCAAATTCAAAGAGGTTATCAAATAGCAGCTTGATCCAAAATATATGCAGCAATACCATGACATTTCTCTTAAGACGATTAGTTTGAATAAGACGTTTGAAAAACTACAGCTAGAATATAAGAGTAAGTGAATTATAGACCGCGTTTTTCCTGCACAGGATCTAAAAACGCAGCCTTGTCCAAAACCCCTTTATTAACAAAGATAGGAGCATTCATACGGGAGGCAAGCGCTATTGCATCGCTTGGGCGCGCATCGATTTTTGAGATCTTCCCGTCGACCGAAACTTCCACTTGCGCGTAATAGACCTCGTCACGAAGATCCACTATTACTATTCTCTCGACTTTCGCTTTCATGGTCCTTACTATGGCAGCAATCAGATCGTACGTTAGAGGTCTTGGTGCAACCTTGTCAGACAAACTAAGCTCTATTGATCGGGCTTCGCAGAGCCCTATCCATATGGGGAGAATAGAGGTTTTATCTTTATCTGTTAATAAAACAATGGGAGTCTGAATACTTTGATCAAAAGCTAGACTTTTTATTTCCATCTCCTGCTCAGACTCATCATTATCAGCCAATGAATTAAACCCGGAATGTAAGTAAAAAAGCACGGTAAAAATGATCGGTAATGAATAATATACCTGTCTCATGATAACACCTCACACAAAAAGAATATCATAATCCGTCAGTTCTTACTTAAATTATTTAATTTCGTAGATGTAGAACTTCTATTATAGAACAGGAACCAAATTGTAT
>CBDUCG010000108.1:0-7038 GCA_965365595.1 uncultured bacterium | reverse complement strand
GGAGAGATTGACTTTAAAACTCTAAACCCCTCGGGGACAGCCTACGGTCAGGTTGTCTCCTCATTTGATATTTCGCCTGATGGAGAGACTTTCTTGGTATTAACATATGAGGACGCGATAGAATTTAATGTGGATCTTTCAAAGCAAAAAATAAAACCCACCGCTCAATTGCAAAAAGGCAAAGACTATAATTTAATAGAACTTAAATCACTACCCCAACAGGAGAGCATTGCTTATACTCCTGGCGGCAAGAGCTTTTTCTATAACACTGAATTTCACTGGTTTGAAGCCCCGATTCTAAAAGCTGATTGTCTTGATTAACCTGAATCACTCAATCAAATAGGCGAGTATGAGCGGTGTGGTAAATATTGATATTATTGTTCCGGCAAAAATTATAGAAGCTACTGTCTTTGAGTCCTGGTTGTATTTTTCGGCCAATACAAAGTTGAAAACCGCTGGGGGCATGGCTGATTGAAGTATAACGACTTGAGCCACAACTCCTTGGATATTAAAAAGCCAGGCAACAAATACTCCGGCCATTACTCCAACCAATACCCTCATGCTGCCAAATAAAAATGATCTCCCAACCTGGTTTAAGTGAACTTCGGAAAGTTTATAGCCCAGAGCAAATATCATTGTAGGTATACTTGCTTCTCCAAGCAAATGGACGGCCCTATCAATTGCAATTGGAATCTGAATTTCTCCAACACTAAGCAACAAACCTAATACGGCTGAGTAAATGAGAGGAAGTTTAAATATTTCAAATGGGCTCTTGTCGTAATTTAATATCATAATTCCAACAGAATAATGAAGCACGGTGGTTGAGACCATGTAAAGTATTCCGATAGCAAATCCGGTTTCTCCAAAAGCGAATAAAATCAAAGGCAGACCCATATTGCCGGTGTTGGCGAAAAGTATCGGGGACAAATAGACCTTAATCGGTAATCCCATTCTCTTAACCGTGATGTATCCGACAATTGATGTTACAGCTACTATAATACAGACCGAAACAAATACGGTAGCGGCTAAGTTTAATTCTATTTGGTCATGAGATAGTGAGGAAAGTATAAGCGCCGGGGTCGCAAGATAAATGACAAAATCGTTGACGGAGGAAAGATCTATCTTTTTTAACTTACCGAAAAGATATCCAAGCGTCGCAATAAGAAATACAGGCAGAACTACATTAATAATTACAATAGAAATTTGCTCTTACCTCTGATTTTTTTCAGAGTAGGATATTTATTTTAATAGAGAAAGTAAATCTAATAAGAAAACTTTTGGTTGGAAAAAAATGGATTAGACCTGATGTTACCATCTGACTACTGATGCGCCCCAGGTAAAACCTGCACCGAACGCGGAAAAAACTACAATATCTCCTTTTTTCAATCTGCCGCTTTTAACTGCTTCATCAAGCGCAATTGGAACAGATGCCGAAGAAGTATTACCGTATCTGTCCAGGTTGCTAAAAACTTTTTCTTCAGGTAATTCAAGCCTTTTTCTAACAGCATCAATAATTCTGTAATTAGCCTGATGAGGTATGAACAAGTCAATCTGTTCAGGTGTAATATCCGCCATTTCTATGGCTTTAAGCGAGGAAGACTGAAGGGCTTTTACAGCCTCTTTAAAAACCTCTTTGCCTTCCATCCTCAAGAAGTGGCTGCCATTTTTTAAGCTTTCCTCGGAAGTAGGCAATCGTGAGCCGCCCCCAGGCATGTAGAGAAGTTCCCAGTCGTCGCCATTAGCTCCAAGACACGAAGACATGATGCCCGGTGTATCGGATGCTGAAATTACAGCCGCACCGGCACCGTCGCCAAATAAAATACATGTTGTTCTATCCTCATAGTTCATAATTTTTGACAGAACTTCAGCGCCTACTACCAGAATGTTCCTCGCGGTAGCGCTCTGAACCATTCCTTTTGCCACATGCAGTGAATATATGAAACCCGAGCAACCTGCAAGCACATCGAACGCAAACGCCTGTTTAGCTCCCAGCCTGCTTTGGAGAACACATGCTGTAGAGGGGAAGATATAATCGGGTGTAATTGTTCCCACTATAATACCGTCTAGGTCTTGAGGTTCCATTCCTGCGTCTTCCAATGCTTTAAGGGATGCCTCATAGGCCAGATCTGAAGAAGCAACATCTGATTCAGCAATTCTACGTTCAGATATACCGGTCCTTGTACGAATCCATTCATCTGAAGTGTCTATCATTTTTTCAAAGTCGAAGTTGGATAGTACTTTTTCTGGCGCTGCGGAACCAATTCCAAGAAACTTTACATGAGTCAAGCTGTCAAATACCCCTCAAGTTATTGATTGGATGTTTAAGAATGAATTCATATTATCAGGTAATAGGCATATTTTGTCAAACTACACTACAACTTTGTCTATCATAGAATTCAACTCTAACTTATCATTTTTACCAAAGTCTATCCGTTTTATATGGACGACTTCTGTACAAAATAAAAGCATATCGAAATGATCTTGCTGTTTAAGCTTTTCCAGAAGATCTAATTCTTGAGGTGAATCGGTATTAAAAAAATAATCAAAGTTAAATTCATTATTCGACACAGTTTTAATTGTCAGATGCATACCCACAGATGGGAATTCCGGTCTTTCTATTAATTCAAAATTCAAAGATATACCGTTAATATTGTAAAGCTCTTTAATCTTCTCACTGGTACTTTTGATAATTAGAACAGCTTTTTGATCAAGAGGAACGAAAATACAGCCCGATTCAATCATGGACAGAGATATTTCAGTATCAAACGGCAATTCTGCATTTTCTGCAATGAAATCCAAATTTTTTAACAGGGGTTTTAGTATTAGAGACAGCAAACGCGCTCACCGGCCTTTTTTAAGGTTGATCTAAAATAGTATTCTATCTTAAAATTACAGTAATATCCTATATCTGATTAATAATAATTTATCAAAAAGGGGTAAATTTTCACTTATTTTACAAATTTATGCTTGACATATGCCTATAAAATTTATTAGTATCAAGATATCAGTTGGAAACGAATTACAGGATAGGATAGATAGTTTGAGGGGTCGGGTTTTATAACTTGACAATAAATCATCTTAATATTGGGTTAATTAAGAGTTTGATTTCGTATTATTCTAGAATTATTATTTATTTGATAAGGAGGAGATAAAGATGTGGACACTAATTGTACTAGGACTGGTTTTTTTAGGTTGGTATATCATGTCACCACAAGGAGAAGCTGGTGCTGTAGCTGAGGCTGCTCCCGCTTCAGATGCTCCGGAAGTTCCATCTGTGCCTGCGCCGGCGGAAGATAATGCTACCACAGACGGCAGCGAGTTTACTTCAGCCCAGGCTGCATCTGGGGAAGCTGCTCCTGCACCGGCTGCAGAAGCTCCGGCTCAAGCTGAAAGTGGTGGATCAGGTGATGATGATCCATTTAAGGCTCCGGGATCATAAACACCAGGAAGTTACTGATTTTTCTTGATTATCTTAACTTCTCACTGTTGCAGGTTTTAACTATCAACTAGACAATTATTTCTTTTTTGGTTTTTATAAGCAGCCAAAGAAAGAAAACTCCGCCTACTGAAGCTGTTATTATTCCAACTGGTATCTCTACGGGTGTAATAATAGTTCTTGATATGGTGTCGGCTGCTGTTAAAAAGGTCGCTCCTAATAAAAAAGAGCTAGGCAATATAATTCTATTATCCACCCCTAAAATCATTCGTAAAATATGCGGGATTATCAGGCCTACAAAACCTATCGGGCCTGTCACGGCTATAACGGCCCCGGCAGCAAGTGACGTTGCGAAATAAATCTTCTTTTCCATTCTCCTGACATTTACACCAAGAGATGACGCTACGTCGTCCCCGAGTCCGAACAGGTTCATGTCCTTGGCTAATGAAAGTAAAATCGCGCATCCGGGAATCACGAATATAAGTGTTTTCCAAACTGTGTCAAATCCAACTATATCCAAACTGCCCATTATCCAGCGCATTGTCTGCAGCGATTCTGTGAAAGTGGAGAAGAACTGTATGAACATCACAACAGCGGCATAGAGAAAGTTTGCGACAACCCCAGCCAGGAGCAGTCTGCCTGTTGCGACAACTCCGCCTACTTTTGAGATTGAATATACAAATAGCATTGTAAGTATGGAAAAAACAAATGCAGAAATGGACACCATAGAAAATCCCAATAGTCCTATGGCTAAGCCGGACCTTATTGCCAGAAGGGCTCCGAGAGACGCTCCACCTGATATTCCCAGAGTGAAGGGAGAAGCAAGCGGGTTTCTAAACAGAGCCTGCAGCGCAGCTCCAGCCATTGCAAGCGTGCCCCCGGCGATTGTGGCCATTAAGACTCTCGGGATTCTGATTTTAAAAAAGATTGTTTGGGTTAATTCGTTTATATCTGAAAAAGCATCAAACGGGCTGATATCGTAGCTACCGCTGAAGATAGCAATAAATGAGGTAATAACCCAAAGGATAAATAAGCCTGATATTGATACGATAAATTTTATATTTGAACTCATTGCAGATATTTACGTTGGTATTGTCAGTGATTGGGAAAAACAAATACTCTCCCATTTTCTTTTTTGACAGTAACTTCTATCCCATAAGCCAGACTCATTAGCTCGCTGGTTATGATTACGTCAGCTTTTCCTTCGGCAAGTATTTTCCCATCTTTGAGTATCGTGATTTCATCAAAGTAAAAAAGTGATGAAAAGATATCATGAGTGGCCGCGATAATTGATATACCTCTTTCATCTTTCAGACTCTTTAGAATATTCATAATTTCAGTCCGGTGCTTAACATCCAGGTAAGTTGCGGGTTCATCCAGGATCATAATCTTGGGTTCCTGTACAAGTCCTCTGGCAATAGAGGCAAGCTGCCTTTCTCCGGCGGAAATTTCGCTTATGAGGCGGTTTCTGAGATGCAATATTCCAACTGTCTCTAATGCTGTTTGAGCTATTTCCTGATCAGCTACGCTTTCAAATTCGTATCTACCTGTATACGGCGCTCTACCCATTAAGACAACTTCCTGTACGGTAAAGGGGAAAGCAAACATCGGGTCTTGGGGTATATAAGCTATACCCCTGGCTATTTTTCTTCTATCCATATTGTATATCGAATTATTGTAAAATAATGATTCACCGGTTTTAGGCTTCAATAGACCGCATAATATTTTGAGCAGTGTAGATTTCCCGGCTCCGTTAGCGCCTAAAATGCCTAGCATCACACCGGTTTTAACCTTGAGATTTATTCCATTTAGAACACTGGTGCCGTTATAAGAAAATCCTATGTCACTGCAATTAATTATTATTTCCATATTTTTCTACAATTTCAGGGTTAAGAATATCCACTAAAATTTGTGCGCCCTCTACTATTCTCTGACTCGGATGAAGAAGAACCTTGCTGGATAAAACATAAACCTGATTGTTTTTTACGGCGTCCACCTGTTTAAGGCTTTTCCAGATCTCAAGAATTTGAGCTTCTCTATCTGACTTTAGATGATTGATTTCTATAATTACATCAGGGTTTAACGAGAATATAGATTCCTTGGTGATTTTAAGCGCGTTCCTTTCATTTTTAATAATATTCTCACCACCGGCCAACTCTATTAATTCGTTAATATAATTGTTTGTTCCGATTACATATATGTCTTCAAGTGAGCCGGGGTTTCGTCCAACAACAAGCAGCACGCTTTTTTTGTTGGAATTTTTGTTTTTTTCATTTATCTGATCGAGGTTGTTTTTTATGTGTCCAGTCAATTTCTGTGCCTGTTCTTCTTTGCCAAGCATCTGACCAAGATCTGTTATTGACTGAAGGATATCGCTAATAGAATCATTACTCTTGGCTGTGAAGGTTTTGAGTCCTAGTTCACGCAATTTATCACCGAAACTAATGTCCTGATCTTTCATTATCACCACAAGATCAGGTTTCAAGGCCAAAATAGCTTCATAGTTTGGATTTATCCACCCTCCGACCTTCGGCAAGTCGACAACTTCCAGAGGAAATTCATCATAAACTGTTACTCCGACAACGCTGTCTAAATCACCAAGAGCATATATCACTTGGGTCAGGTTTGGCGACAGGGAAACAATGCGTTTCGGACTATTATCTGAAAAGCAGTAACTGGCAGTAATTAAAATAAATAAGGTGATTATGAGTAATCTTTGTATTAATTTTGATATCATGATTATCCTGAAAACAGCTCAAGCTGCATAAAGTTTCTAAGGTTAATAATTGAATCCGGTGGAGGGCTGTAGTTTTTGATAATTTCTGGATGAATGGCCCTTGCTAATATCTCAAGACCGTCTACTATCCTCGGACCCGGCCTGCTGAAATAAGAATTGGCGTCCACGATATATATTTCTCCCTTGTTTGTTGCGGGAAGCGAGAACCATTCATCTTTGGAAGTTACCACATCCAGTTCGTTAATTGTTTTCTCTATGTCAAAGCCGCATGGCATGATAAATAATTTATGGGGAGCAAAGTCGGCAATTTCCTCCCAAGTAGCTTTAAATGAAGGCTCACCAGCTTTGCCTATTCCGTTTTCCCCCCCGGCTATCTCTACCATTTCGGGCACCCAATGGCCACCGACAAAGGGAGGGTCGAGCCACTCGAGACAAAATACCCTTGGGCGGTCTCTATCGTGTTCCAAGGCCGATCTAATCTTCTCAACTCTCTCTTTTAACGCGTCCGTTATTTCCTTGGCTCTTTCCTGTGTTCCGGTTACTTCTCCAATAATTGTGATGGTATCAAAGATTTCATATATCGTTGTCGGTTCAAGAGAGATAATCTCGGGCTGATGACCCAGCAGTTCTACAGCTTCCATGACTTGATTTCCTGATACTGCGCACACCTCGCATAATTTCTGCGTCAAAATAATGTCCGGATTTGCTTTTTTAAGCGCTTCTTTATCCACAAGATAGGTGCTTTTTCCTTCCTGCGCATTTTTCGTGACCAAATCGTCTATCTCTTTGCTGGAGAGCTTTTTATGATCTAGGAAACTCATGATGACTACATCCTTATCCTTTACCTCAGGAGGATAGTCGCATT
>CBDUCG010000107.1:0-7076 GCA_965365595.1 uncultured bacterium | reverse complement strand
CGAAAGTAGCTAGTATTGTGTTGTTGGGAGGGAACGGGAATTTTATCTTGCCCCCTGTGATTTTCACAGCCGAAGTCCCCGACTTTTTACCGAAATCATATTTTATCCCCCCCCCGCCAATCTCATCATTAATCGAGACAAAGAAAATTTCCTGATAGTACTTTTTGGGAGTGAACCTGTATTTGTCGACATAAGATACGGACTGCACTTTAGATACGGACTGCACTTTTCCGGAAGCATCTTTATTAGCCAGATTGAAATTTATATACCCTGCTTCCAGATTGTATAGGCCGATTATCTGGGGTGGCTTGATTACTGTTCCATCGGCCATTAAGCGGGATTCAAGCACATATTTGCCGTCAATGCTTTGGGCATTGGAGACACTGCTTAGTGTTAGAAGTAAAAACAACGCCAGTGCTGAATTAGAATATATATTCTTCATGCCATCTTCCGGATAATCATAACAAGCGTTTCAATATTATAAGTTATTTTTGATAAAAGACTAAAGATACTGCGGACGGTTTATTTTAAATAATGATTTTTGTGAATAAGTTGATATAATCATTGTGACAAATTAAAGGAGGCGATACCTATGAAAAACTATACACTTAAAATCCTATCAGTTCTGTTCCTGCTGGCGGCAGCACAGTTTGCTCAGGCCAATCCAGTAATTAACGAAGTAGACGGGCCAGAGTTTCTCTATACAATGAGCGCTAAAGCGGGCACTTATGCAGACGGCGTACTAACCTTGAACGATGTACCGCTTGTGGTTTATTTCGCCGACCGCCCAGCTCGTATGTCGGGACAGCTCAGCATTCAGGTGTTTGCTCAGGGATGGGACACAGGGGCTCAAACTCTGGAAAAAGATCCTCCCAACGGCACACTGTCAATATTGGGCGAGGACAAGGATAATAACGTAGTACTAGAGTTGTCTGATCCAAATGTTATGGTGAAGGAAGGCAAAATTTCTTTTAAGGTGAGGGTTCTCTTCGGCGAGCTGCCTGAGAATTTCGGACATGCCACCTTGTTTATAGATGCCGTTCCAAATGTGGGTTTAAGCGGACAAATTACTGATTAATCCTGGTTTTCAGCGGTTAATGTTAGTTCTCGGTAATAAAAGGGAAAGAAAAATAAAAGGGGTAATTATGTTAAAAAGAATATTGCTTTCAATTACACTAATTCTAACTCTGGGGGCGTTTGTAAACGCTGATGAAACTGCCCAAAACGCAGTCCCGGAAGCGCTTAACATAGCGGTGGCGGATGATTTTGCGCCTGTTGCAAAAGAGCTAGGGAAAGAGTTTACCTATATGAGCGGCATACCGGTTAATTTCACCACAGGCTCGAGCGAAGAGCTTCTTCAGATGATTAAAAAGGGCGAACAATTTGACGTCTTTATGTCAGCCAATACTGATTATCCCGTCGATCTTGAGAAATCGGGTTTTACCGAGGGAAGTCCTGAAATATATGCGATAGGCAGTTTGGCTCTTTACGCAAAGGGAAGGGAGCTTACGCACAATGGGCTCGATGTGCTTCAGCCCGGAGGGTTTTCCAAGCTCGGTGTAGCCGACCCAAAAATGTCTCCTTACGGCGTTGCGGCGATTGAAACTCTCAAGAAACTGCAGATCTACGAGCAGGTCCAAAACCAGATTGTCTATGGAGACAGCGCTGGTAAAGTTCTCCAGATGGCCGAGTTGGGAGAGGTTGACGCCGGGCTTGTAGCTTACTGCGATCTTAGCGACGAGCTGAAATCAAAGGCTTGGATCGTGCCCGCGCGCATGCACAGTCATATAGAGCAGAGTATGGTTGCGTTAAAAAATGGAAACGCAGCCGCGACCAAGAAATGGATGATGTTTGTAGAGTCCGATACTGCAAAAAATATTCTCATATCCTCGGGCTTTGGTGTTACCAACGTCAAAGAGGTTGAGTAATGAAAAAAATGATCAGACGCTTTGTAACTTCAAGAATGAGCGCTCTTGTTCTGGCTCTTGTTTTATGCATTTGCGCTGTTTTGGGAGCTGCGGACTACAGCGCCGCGGATGATACCGAAAAACTGGAATACCTCTTTATAATCACGGGTGATACAGGGACATATAAAGATGGCAGTCTCACTTTAACCGGGGTTCCAATTGTCAGTTTTAACTATATTGGTGAAACAAGAGAAACGGGACACTTTCTTGTAGGGAGTTTTATAGAGGTTTGGAACAAGAACTCATCTGTCTATAAAGCCGACCCTCCAAAAGGCACGCTATCCGTGCTTCATGAAAAAGGGGACTCTAACGCAGTGATTCAGGTATTGAACCCTTCTTCAACGCTTAATTCTCTTACTTTCGACGCCAAGATTCTTGAAGGAAATGTCCCGGATTCTTTTAATGCTTCAACCTTGTTTCTGGAACTTGAAGTCGATAAAAAGCTTGATACTCAGAACTGATTTTTTCAAAACTCAAAGGGGCCAGCGCCTATGGCAAACAGGCTTCATACAGCCGACCTGTTAAAAAGCGGCGGTATTAAATTTTTAAGAATCATGTGGTGTGATAACGGAAATGTGATCCGTTCCAAAGCAATACATATTCCTTCCTTTAAGCGCCATCTTCACAACAACGGTTGGGAAGAGCTAAAGAGTGAGGAGTTTATTTGCAAACTCGAGCAGGCTGTTACGCTCACATGCGCGGCTGCCGCTGTGGACTCCGGTTTTGACGAGCCGGTGCCTGAAGCAGAGCTTGAGCCCGTAAAAGAGATACAGCTTGTGCCGGACTGGGATACTTTGACAATTCTCCCCTACGCAGAGGGGCATGCCCAGACCATAGCCAATATGATGTTAGACGGCGTGGAGGTTCCCTGGGAACTGTGTCCGAGAGCCCTTCTTCGCCGGAGTGTAAAAAAAGCCGCTGATATGGGTTATGAGATAAAGTGCGGTGTTGAGCTCGAGTTCTATTTGTTTGACGAAGAGGTTTACTCTAAAACCGGTGAGCTTGATCCGGCTGATAAGACTGCTTATGCTCAGAACTCGGCCTTTGAAACAAGCCGCGATTTGATTGACGAGATATCGGATTCACTCTTTAATATGGGTCTAGAGCTTGCTTTCTGTCATCCGGAGGCTGGCCCGGGCCAGCATGAAATTTCGCTACATTACTCAGACCCCTTGAAGCTTGCGGACCGTATTGTCTATGCGCGCGAGACCATCAGAGCAATTGCGCGTGAGTACGGGCTAATTGCTACATTTCTTCCAAAGGTTTTTGAGGATTCCACGGGAAGCGGGAGTCATCTGCATTTGAGCCTATGGTCCGAAGGCCGGGACGTCCTTGGGGAAGACGGGGGAGATTCAAAACTGTCGGCCGAAGGAGAGTCCTTTATAGCCGGGGTGCTAGAGCACCTGCCCGCGCTGATGGCTCTTACCACCCCTACACCCAACTCCTTTAAGCGGATTCAGCCCAAGTTCTGGAGCGGGGCCTACAGGGTGTGGGGTCTGGATAATAAAGAGGCTGCGATACGGGTTTTGAGGAACCATTTCGGGGGAGACCCGAGGCAGTTTGAGATTAAGACTGTCGACAGCTCGGCAAACCCTTATATCGCGCTCACGGGCGTTATCTCGGCCGGGCTTGACGGAATTCAAAACAAGCTTTCGCTACCCGAACCCCTTCAGCGCGACCCGGGCAACCTGTCGGATAAAGAGCGAAAAGCTCTTGGAGTTGAGCTTCTGCCAATATCTGTTGTGGAAGCGCTTGAAAAACTGGACCGGGATGAAGCGCTTAAAAGCGCTCTGGGCGGCGAGTATTACAGGGTCTACAGCGCGATGCGCCGCTTTGAGCATAAGGAGCGCGGGGACTACAACCTTGAAAAAGAACGGAGCCTCTTGCTTACCCGCTATTAATTGTATATATATCTATATATGAGCCGAAAACGGTTTGGGTTTTGGGTATCTGGGTTATCTTTATTATACTAAAATGAAGTATTTGTTTTTGTCTCTGTAGGGGTGCGGAGGGAAAAACATGCGAGTTGTTGTATGCGGTTCTCCAAGCTGGAATTTTGATCTCGTGGTTCAGGACGAAATAGTAAAGCTCCAACGCTGGTGCAGGCTCCACGGGCAGAAGCTCCTCGTTATTCACGGAGGGGAAAACGGCCCGGAAACTGTTGCCGAGAAAACGTGCGTTGATCTGGGAATTGACCGCATTGTTCATCCTGCCAACAGAGCATACGGAGACAGCGCGTGGCCGAGGAGAAACCAGCTTATGCTCCAGGAGCATCACGTCGACCTTGTGCTGGTTTTTGTCTATGAACTCAATCTCGGCACCATGGCCCACGACATGGTAACCCGCGCCAAGAGGAGAGGGGTCCCGCTTAAGCTCATAGACCATGAAGCCATTACAAAACGAAACTCGGACAGTATAGAATTTAATCCTTTTTTCGGAGTATCCTAGTGCCGGGCGGGCTGTAATAATCCTCAGAAACATATTGAAACTTAAGCATGAATCTATATAATCCATAGTATGTCCGTAAAAGACCCGATGCATGTGGATGAAATTACCCCTGAGTGGATAACCTATGCTCTTAAACAGGGTGGCTATCTGAAAAATGCTTCTGTTAAATCAATTGAAAAAAAGATTCTTGGAGACGCAAAAGGTTTTCTTAGCTCAGTTGTGCAGGCCAGGATCGAGTACGATACAATGGAAAAAGACGCCCCTTATTCCGTGGTTGTTAAAATTGAGCCTGAAGAAGGGGAATTTAAAGATTTTGGTGATGAGCTAAACGCTTTTCAGAGAGAGATTTATTTTTACAAGGAAGTTGCGGCAAATCTTTCGATCCGTCTTCCTGAATTATACTACGCCGTTGATAAACCTCCCGCATACTCAATGGTAATGGAGGACCTGAGTTCTTATATACCGGGTGATCAGGTTGTCGGTATGCATGAGGAGCAGGTCATGACCACGGTTGAGGAGATAGCCAAGATACAGGCCCGGTACTGGAATAATCAGGCGCTTGAAAAACTTGCATGGATGCCGTATATGAACAACATTAGCGATACGTACGTAGATAACTGGCAGTCATTTATCGAGAATTTCGGCTATTGTTTGAATGATAATGCGAAAGAGCTCTGCGCGAGGCTGGCGCGCTCAATAGATTGGAAAAAAAATGAGATAATGAAAAGGCCAAGGACAATAGTTCATTCCGATTTAAGGGAGGACAATCTTTTATTTCCTCCACCGGGAGAAGATAGCTCAATCTTGATTCTAGACTGGCAGATTGCGGTAAGGAGCATAGGCGCCTTTGATGTCGCAAGACTTTTGGGAGGAAGTGAGTTGGCTAATGAAAGAAAGGGGCATGAGTTCCAAGTCCTTAGGAGATGGTACGATACCCTTTTACAACAAGGCATAATGGATTACAAATGGGAAGACGCTGTTTATGATTTCCGTCTTGGAATGCTCTCATACCTTTGTTATCCTGTCCATTTTCATCCGGCGATAATTGGAGTGGAGGGTCGTGCAAAGCTTCTTGCCGAGACTATATTCACCCGCTCCTTCGCCTCTGCAGTAGAAATAAACGCCGGGTCAGTATTGCCTGTTTAGAGGGCTGCGCTCAGGATAATTCAGAGGCGTACTGTGTTTAGGGCTGTGGAACGCCAAGGGCGGCTCCGTCGACAGTGAATGTTTCGTCAGTATCGTTAATATCAAGCAGGTCGATAAGATATACACCAACACCTACTTCACGGGCTCTTTGCCCGGAGTCGGTTTTATGTCTATATACTCTTTGGGGATTTCGCAACGGTCATGCCAGGAAAATGCGTTTGTCCACGGCACAGTAACACACAGTATCAGAAAAAATAGATATTTAGCCAAATTAATATTCAAGATTATTTATTCCCGGCAATTTAAACTTAAAGCATTATATAACTTTTTTCGGTTTACCTGAATTTGAATATCTCGTATAAACCGGTCTGTTCAGAAAAGACTTTTCGAGCGTCTTTAAATCCGGCCTCCTTTCCGAGCCTGAGCCAGTTTTCTGTAGTCTCCGGTTTCTCAGATTCCCTTATGTGTTCAAAGAGGACCTCTTCCTCTTCTTTGTCGAGACCTTTCCAGTGAATGTCGTAGGTTTCCTTAAACCTCTTGCAATATTTGTCCAGGTCTTCCCCTTCTGTGAATATGGGCTCATAAAAAACGAATATTCCATTTTCGGATATTGCATTTTTGACTTTTATGAAAAACTCCAGTTTTTTTGCTGTGCTCAGGTGATGCACTGAAAAACCGACCCATATCACATCGACTGCATGATCTGCTATTTGATCGAAATCAAAAAAGTCCGCCTGTATAAATGTGGAAGTAAGACCGGCGTCTTTCAAATTTTCTTTAGCTAAAGAAAGTGCATCCGCCGATACATCTATCCCGATATATTCCACGGCTTTTGTATCCCTGAGGATGATAGATGAGTAGTAGGAGTCTCCGCATGCAAGATCAAGAAATGTAAAAGGTCCATTTGTTTCATTTATAAGAATCTCTTTTAATTTTGAATATCCCGCTCTGTGGGACATATTGTCATTTTCTATAATTTTTCTGTAGGTCTTCCAGCTTTTTATAAATATCTCGGTAGAAATATCTTCAGGGATTTTATGGCCGGCACCGGAATTTTCAGAATTATGCATGATTAACTTAATATTACTCAGACTTACTTAATTTGTATACAAAAAGCACGTTTTATTGGTTTGAAGAGGGACTCCTACCTAATTAGCTAAGTACAAAATTTTAATAAATCCACTATAAAACATAATGCTTGATAATGCTGTTGTTAAAATT
This sequence comes from uncultured bacterium, assembly GCA_965365595.1. Classification (GTDB taxonomy): domain Bacteria; phylum Desulfobacterota_D; class UBA1144; order Nemesobacterales; family UBA2774; genus CR02bin9. Next base: position 294 of record CBDUCG010000107.1, on the reverse strand, counting down.
ATTGTCAAAATTCTTACTATCTACTTAAATTCTCATTCTTCTATTCCTATTGTTTACCAGCCATGGAAACATACTAACATAATATTAATTAAAAAATATATAGTGTAATAAGATAAAATATTAAATTTAATATATAACTACTCTATACCTAATCAGAATCTTATATAACAGTCTGTTTGATATTCGTTTGTTAATCGATCATCATTAATGTCATATCTTTGAAAATGGCGAAACAATATGAGCCTCAGACTTATAGAAATCATACTTCCGGAGAAAGAAGACCTGGAGCGCCTT
>CBDUCG010000106.1:0-7086 GCA_965365595.1 uncultured bacterium | reverse complement strand
ATAGTCAAGATATTTTTTTAGTGAAATTTTTTGGTTATTGTATAACAAAATTCAAAAAGGATAATTATATTGAATGCAAAGGAAATAATTGAGAAATTCAAGTTGAAGACGCACCCGTCTGAAGGCGGATACTACTCTGAAACTCATAGGGCCAACCATATCTTGCACGAGTCATCGCTGCCGGACAATTATAATTCCGACAGGTCGCTCAGCACTGCAATATATTATATGCTCACCCCCGAGACTAAATCGCTTCTTCATCGTCTACCCACAGATGAGATTTATCATTTCTATTTGGGAGATCCGGTTTTAATGCTGCAGCTCTATCCGGACGGTTCTACTAAAAAAGTAATTCTAGGGCAAGATATTAACGCCGGGCAGTCAGTGCAAATAACCGTGCCCAAAAATGTTTGGCAGGGATCATGTCTGCTTGAAGGCGGTAAATATGCTTTGATGGGAACGACAATGGCTCCTGGTTTTGATTTTGTGGATAATAAAATCGGAGATAGAAACGAGTTAATTCAACTCTATCGCGGGGCTGAGGAACTCATTATCAAACTTACAGACTGACGATCAATAAATAGATTATAGTTTAATTTCAACGTAGGATTTTTCTCTTATTTCCTCTGACCACGATTTTAACTGTGTTTGGGCTTTTTGCCTGTGGATTATTTTTCTTATTTCCTCTCTTTCACTTTCGCTTATATTTACATCATCTTCAGAAGATAAATTGCTCGCAGTGCTTTTTGGTTTTGTCCGGTTGAGCACCTTGATTATGTGATATCCCGATGGTGATTGGACCGGCCCTGCAACACCGCCTTCAGGCGTTCTTCCTACGGTGTTTTCCAAAGGTGCGATCAGATCGCCTTTGGAAAAAGTTCCCAGACTTCCACCGTTAGATGAGCTTGAAGTATCATCTGAATACTCTCTTGCGAGCTCACTGAAATCTTTTCCTGATTTAGCCAGCTCTGCGACTTCCATTGCTTTATCTTCCGCATTTGGTGTGTCGGATGAAATAAGAATATGTGCAATTTCCACTTTTTCCTCTGAAGTTACTGCCGGAGCGGAAAAATCTATATTGCCGTAATTCTCTTTGTAGTATTGATTAATTTCTTCGTCGGTTATAACAATTTTATTTCTGAGCTGGGAATCAAGAAGCTTATTCCCCAGAAGCTGTACACGCCACTGCTCCCTGAAAGATTCAGGTGTCAGGTTCTGTTTCTTCAGTACCTCTTCCATCTGTTCTTCTGATAATCCATACCTGTTTCTTACTTCTTCTATGCTGGCGTCAAGCTCTTCTTCCGATACAGTCAGACCCCTTTGCTTGGCCTCTTGCTCGAACAATTTGGACTCGACCATCTGATTTAATACTGTCCTTTCGTCAATGGGCTGATCGGACGTGGGATCTAAACTGAGGGAAGCCTCTTTAAGCTCAGACAGTGTAATCAGGTCGTCATTTACTATTGCTACAACTCTATCTATTACCTCTTGGGCACTAAGGGGGCCTGATATAACAAATCCCATGATTATTACAGCCAAGCTAAGTAAAAATTTATTTTTGATTTGATTCACTTTTTGATATCTCCTCTAACCTATCTTCATATACTCGAACTTCCCACTCTTTTCTCAGGCTATTAATATAATTAAGAAGCCTTTGGTTAATAAGCTTAGAGCGTATATTGCGCTCAACTTGATCATAGGTTGGAAGTTCAACTTCTTTATTAGCTTTAATTATAAGGTACCCACCGTCAACTTCAAACGGTTTTGTAATATCTCCCTTGTTTAATGTAAAAATAATCTCGTCCATATCTTGAGAGAACCTGCCTCTATTTAAGTAGCCTGCCTTACCACTTTTTTTCTTTGAGACAGGATCATCTGAGAACTCAATGGCAAGCTCTTCAAAGCTTTCCCCTGATTGGGCTCTCTCTGCAATGAGGGCCGCTTTTTTCAGAGCTGAATCTTTTGGATTTTCCTCCTTCATATCCAATCTGACAAATATCTTGCTAATATCTATCCGCTCATAATCCCTTCTATTTTCATCATAATACTCTTTGATCTCTTCCTGGCTCAATTCCAGCTCCTGCAGTAATTCTTTTCCGAGTGTTTTTGCTATCAGTTTTCTCTCGTAATTTTCCAAATCATTTTGAATTTCCTCTCTATTATGTATCCCTCTCCTGAGCGCTTCATTGTACAGCACTTTTTCGTTTATTTGAGTCTGGAGATATTCATTTAGTTTCTCAGGCGATGATGTGTATATCGATTTCTGTTTGTAAGACAATTTATTCAATTCTTTATTAAGGTCGTCCTTTGTAATATAATCTGGGCCAATTTCAACCAATATTTCAGTCTCCGATGGCGACTTGTCGTTTTCGTTGCATCCAAACATCAGACCGGCCAAAATGATTAAAATAACAGTTTTCATATATTAAGATTTCCTCTTCAGGTTTTAATGAGTTTTTTCTTTTGATTTCTCTAGTTTTCTCAGATCGTGAAGTATGTTCCTTGTTTCTTTAATAGAATCATCGTTTTCATGAAATACTTCCATCTTTCCTTTAGGGGGAAAGGTTGGGTAGAACCTTGAATTTTCCGAGAATATTATAACGGTTTGTTTGTCTTTTATCTCAGCTTTTTCTATAGACAGACCCTTCATCAGTAGTTTTAAATCCATGAGCTGAATCAGGTTAGATGTAGGTTCGGGAATTTCTCCGAACCGGTCTCTAAGCTCTACTTTCAAATCCAGTATATCTTCTTTGCTGCTCAATGATGAGAGTCTTTTATATACCAGAAGTCTCTCGGCATCATTGGATATGTAATCAGCGGCTATCAATGCCGGGCGGTTTAGAGATATTTCCGGTTCAACCTCTTCTTCCTGAATTTCTCCCTGAAGTCTCTTCACGGCACCTTCTAGCATATCCAGATACATCTCAAGGCCCACATCAGCTATATGACCCGACTGCTCATTTCCAAACAAATGTCCTGCTCCTCTTATTTCAAGATCAGACAGAGCGAGCTTAAAGCCGGATCCAAGTTCCTTAAACTCAGAAATTACCTTGAGCCTCCTCTTGGCTTCGTCCGTAAGGGGTTTAGATGCCGGTATAAGAAAGTACGCATAAGCTTTTTCCTGTGATCTGCCTACTCTGCCTCTTAATTGATAGAGGTCCGCTAGTCCGAATGTATTAGCCTCATCTATCACAATGGTATTGGCCCTTGGTATATCCAGTCCTGATTCAACAATGGCTGTTGTAACCAGTACGTCTATCTCACCGTTTATGAATCGGGCGATGCTTTCTTCAAGTGGTTTTTCCCTCATTCTTCCATGAGTAACTTCGATCCGCGCATGCGGTACAAGTTGCTGAACCTGATCAGCTACTCTGTAAATATCCTTAATCCGGTTATGAATAAAATAGACTGCACCACCCCTGTTAATTTCTTTGGATAGTGCTTCTACAACAATATCGGCACTGGCCTTGTATACCTGGGTCTCAATTGATTGCCGACCCTCAGGAGGAGTAGTAATAAGGCTTATGTCCCTGATCTTGGCGAGTGATAGCTGCAGGGTCCTTGGAATTGGTGTTGCGCTCAGAGAAAGAACATCAACACCGTGTTTTAACTTTTTAAGTTTTTCTTTTTGAGCGACGCCGAATCTGTGTTCCTCATCTATAATCAAAAGCCCCAAATCCTTAAATTTTATTTTTTTGTTTAACAGTTTGTGAGTTCCTATGATTATATCAATCTTGCCGTCTTCAAGATTTCCCACTATATCTTTCTCCTCTCTGCCTGCAACAAATCTTGAAAGGGTTCCGATATTTACGGGGTATCCATCTAATCTCTTTAGAGCGGTTTTGTAGTGCTGATCGGCCAAAAGGGTAGTTGGAACCAGGAACGCTACCTGTTTTCCGTCCATTGCCGCTTTAAAAGCAGCCCTCAAAGCAACTTCAGTTTTTCCGAACCCGACATCTCCGCAAATAAGCCTGTCCATGGGTTTTGAAGATTCCATATCCTGCATAACGTCTTCAATTGCTGCTTCCTGGTCGGGCGTTTCCTCGTAAACGAACTCAAGCTCAAATTGCTTATAGGTTTCATCTCTCGGTGAATATTTAAATCCCTTCTCCGCTTTTCTCCGTGCATAGAGCTCTAGAAGCTCTCCTGCCACGCTCTCAACGGCTTTCCTTACTTTCTTTACGCGAGTGTTCCAGCTTTCATTACCGAGCCGGTCTATTTTATGGGGTTTTCCATCGCCAATATATCTCTGAACGAGTTTTAGCTTGTCGACTGGGACATATATCTTATCTCCCCCGGCATATTCACACTGTATAAAGTCACCCTCGTTACCTCTAATGTTCAGCTTTTTCAGCTTTCTGAAAATACCTATTCCAAACTCAACATGAACAATATAATCTCCGGGTTTTAGCTCGCTGAAAGACGTAATAAATGCTGAGGGTACATTCTTCCCTTTTTTATAACTTGTACGGTCTTTCTTCTCTCCAAAAATTTCTTCCTCAGTCAGTATCTCGAGTTTGGCCTCTTTGAATTTAAAACCGACTGAAAGACTGCCAATGCTTGAATTTATCTTTTCATAACCTCTTTCTTTAAGAAGAGTGAGTATTTTTTTCTGTTCATTTACAGTTTTAAAAGCCAGATGAAGCGAATAACCTTCTGTATTCGATTCATCTATCTTTTCTATAAGCGTGTCTATCGGGGAATGTTTTGCCTGAGGCTTAATAACTGAAACGGGATCTGTGTCAAAAGAAAAAGTCGTCACTTTACTTCCCCCAAGTTCAAGTTCTCTGAAGAGTATTTTTTGAAAAGGTTTAATTTTTTTCTTTAGAATATCTTCTCTCAAATAAATATCTTTTATCCGGGGTGCGATTTTGAGTTGTTTCTTTAGTGTTTTTTCAGCTTCCTGCATATCATCCAGGAAAGCCTCAATAGAATTTGAGTTTTCTTCAACATCATCCTCTATAATTATCGTATCGGAAGGCAGATAGTCCAGAACTGAGCCCGGGCGAGAATAAAATGCCGGAATCAGCCATTCCATATTTGGTATTCTCTCGCCTTTTTCTATCAGCTCTAGAATCCCATTTTTGACTCGCGCCGGAATTCCGTCTTTTTCCGCTTTTTCCCTCAGATATTTCATAGCTTTACCTATGGACTCCGGGTTAAGTGCTATATTGCTTACTGGCAATATAGTTGTAATATCTATTTTTTCAGTAGACTTTTGGTCTTCGAGGCTGAATTCTCTTATAGAGCCAACTTCATCTCCGATGAATTCGAGCCTGACCGGGTCTGTATGGCCTGGTGAGAAAACATCTATTATAGAACCCCTAATACTGATCTCCCCGCGCCCCTGAATAAAGTCGCTCTCTACATAACCTGTATTGATTAGACGAGCTAACAAGTCTTCTCTTAGCAGCAGATCACCTTTGCCAATCTTCATGATAAAATTATCAAAATCTTTTTTCGGTATGGTGGTTTCAAAAAGCGCTTGGATTTCAGCAATGACAGGCTTTCCAATGCTTGCGGAGTATAGCCAGTTGTTCCGTTCTTTCAGGAATTGTGATTTTGATGAGTATACTGCCTCACCCATTCCAAGTTCTTTCCTTAGCAATACTTGGGGTGTTTCATGAAGAAAAAATGAACTGTTTCTCGCAGCGGATTCTGCTTTTCTCCTGTCGGGACACAAGATTAAAAAGGGTTTATTAGTACTCTGGTAGATTGCCGAAACTAGGTAGTATTTGGAAGAACCGCTTAAACCGGAGAGTGATAACGTTTTTTCTCCGGCGTTAATTTTATTGATCAGGTTGCTGTAATTCTCATTTTTATTGAGATTCTTGAATATCGATTCAAAGCTGTTATTTTTGCTCACGGCTTATAGTAAGGGAGTTTCTTTATGTTCCTTGATTTCTTTGGCTATTTCCTCTCCCATCTCTTTACAGCCCAGTTTAGTTGTGCCCTCATGGTAGATGTCTGCGGTCCTGAATCCTTTCTCAAGGACCCTCTCTACGGCTTCTTCGATTTCTCTTGCCGCCTGGTCAAGATTGAGGGAATATTTCATCATCATTGCAGATGTCAGTATCATGGCAATTGGGTTAGCTATATCTTGCCCCGCAATATCTGGGGCGCTTCCATGTACAGGCTCATATATGGCTCCAGCGCCTATGCTTGCCGACGGCAGCATGCCTAGAGAGCCGGTAAGCTGAGCGGCCTCATCACTTATGATATCACCAAACATATTGCCGGCAAGGATCACATCAAATGTCTTGGGTCTTCTTATCAGCTGCATAACTGCATTATCTACATAGAGATGGTCCAATTCCACTTCAGGGTATTCGGTTTCCTGAATTCTTGTAACGATTGTTCTCCAGAACTGTTTAACCTCAAGCACGTTAGCCTTATCTATAGAGGTCAGTTTTTTATCTCTTTTCATTGCTATGTCAAATGCGACTCGTGCAATTCTTTCAATCTCTGAAGTTGTATAGGATAGAGTGTTGTATCCTCGTTCCTGTCCGTCATCAAGTTTTTCAACTCCCCGAGGCTGCCCGAAATAAATACCACTTGTGAGTTCCCTTACGACCATTATATCCACGCCTTCCACAACTTCTCTTTTTAAAGTCGAAGCATCGGCCAAAGCGGGGTATACCACAGCCGGTCTTAGGTTCGCAAAAGCGTCAAGCTCTTTACGAAGAGCGAGAAGACCGCTTTCGGGTTTGTTTTCGTGAGGAAGGTTTTCCCACTTTGGGCCTCCCACAGCTCCCATTAAAACAGCGTCTGAGCTCTTTGCCTTGGCAATGACTTCATCTGTTATAGGAATCCCATGCTCATCAATTGAAGATCCGCCGAAAAGCTCTGTTTCGAAGTCAAAATTAATACTGTGCTTTTCACCAATAATTTTTAGTATTGCAATACTGACATCTGTGACTTCAACCCCTATTCCGTCACCTGGAAGAACTAGTACTTTAGGCAAATTATTTCTCCTTTCTTTTAAATTAAGTGTTCCGTATTTTACCCACACTGAAACTTGAGGGAAAGAGTATTTTGTAATAAACAGCTATTTCAGATGATTAAATATATCTATGACTTTGTTTT
>CBDUCG010000105.1:0-7127 GCA_965365595.1 uncultured bacterium | reverse complement strand
GGATTGTATAGAAGCTAACTTATATCACTGTTGTGTGAATATTTCATTTACTACATGTCCATCTATATTCTTGATTTTCGGAAGCCCAAGCACTTTTAGCACGGTGGGTGCTGTATCATAGATATAAACCTGTTCTTTTATAGTGTAATCTCCTTTTATATCTTTTCCGACCGCAAGCCATGGAATAGTTGTAACTTGTGGGTCGTTTCCCTTGTGGTTATCTCCTTTGCCTCCATGGTCTGATGTTATAACCAAAAATATTTCATCGTATATACCTTGTTGTTTCAATGCTGAAACTATTTTGCCGATTTCAGTGTCCACATTCTTTATCGCAAGTAAATATTCCTCAGACATCCACCCGTGTTTATGTCCAGGAATGTCAGGTTCGGGGAAATGAATCAAAGTTAAACGGGGTTGGTTATTCTTAATATATTTTGTAAAGCTTTCTCTAATTTCCTTAACGCTGGAAGGGCTGTATTCAAATATCCGTACATTGTCTATGCTTCCCGGAACAGCTATGTAGGTTAGCTTGTCTTTTCCAGCGAATAGCGCAGTTGAGAATCCTTCGTTCTTTGCAACTGTGAATATGGTTTCAAATTCCGTATAGCCAACACTGTCAATCCATTCGTTAATGAAGGTTAAATGTCTTTTTGGAGCAAGCCCGGTTACAATTGATGTATGAGACGGCAGGGTTTTGGGAGGGTCTACTGTTTTTGCCGAGGGTGTATAGGAACCTGATTTTATTAGTCTGATAAGGATTGGTGCGTTTGTTTCGGATATGGCATCGGGTCTCAAACCGTCTATAGTAATTATCAGAGCAAATCGTTCGGTTTTCTTACTTAATGCCGCATCTATTGGGATTAAAGATAAATTAAAAAATACTAAAACAGTTAGTATTACATATCGCACAACTTAAAGAATACACAATTATTCTGCTGTTACTATTTTGCCATCCCAGCATATGCGACCGGACGAGTGTCTCCGAAAGTATTTATCAGCGTATCCATAAATTCCTGTGTATGGTCTTCACAGAAATGATACATTAAAGTTTCTCTGCCGCCTCTGCTCGATACGGAAACCTGCTCGTAGTGCCTGCTGCATAGGTCTTTATTACAAAGCGCGCAGCGTTTAATTCCCTGCCGCTCACCTTCGCTCTCACATCTTGTCCCGTCCGGATGTACATAATCGCATTGGTACATTTCAACAGTTATGGTTTTAGTGGACATTAGTGCTCTCCTTTTGCGTAAAAAAAGTTGCTGAATCAAACCCAATGCATCAAAAGTAAAAATATTGATGCGCCCCTTTACCAATTAAACTAAATCCAAGAGAATATGTCAATATGATTTGGTAACGTAAAGTATTTATATATACGATTTAGTTTGGATTATAGCCATAACCGGATTGAGGAATAGGTCTTGTGTCGCCGAATTTATTAACAAGAGTTTCCATAAACTGGTCATTGTGATCTGGGCAAAAATAGTATGTGAAATGGTCGCGGGTGCCCTGGATCGTAACTGTAGTAAGATCGTAATGAGTTATGCAAAGGTCTTTATTGCAAACGCTGCAGGGTTTTATAGCCTCCCTGTCACCTTTTTTTGCGCACTGTTCTCCGCTTTCTTCGTAGTCACACTGGAATACTTCTCTCTGTATCTCTCTTTTAGACATAAGAACGTATTTAACTAAATTGCAGGACATAAGTCAACTTTCATCGGCTTGTTTTACATTGCTTGGTTTGTTGAAAAATATGGGCTTAGCGTTTGGTGTTCCGGTAGCTCCCGGGAAACCGCCGTAATAACTCGGAGGAATTTCATATTTATCGCCGAATTTCTCTATTACCATTTTCATAAGGTCATCCATGTGTTCAATGCAGAAATTAAAAGTATAACGATGTTGACCTGCAACAAGCATGCTGTTATTAAGAACTCTGGATGTAACGGATGTGAGATCGGAATGAGAGTTGCAAACATCAATTCCGCATATACAACATTGGCCTATCGATTCTCTGGACCCCTCTTTAGTGCATCTGAGACCGCTTTCATCTTTGTAATCACACTTAACAATCTCTAATTCTACGTTTCTTTTCGACACTTTTTACCCATGTGCTTAAACTTTTTTCTTCCTGATTCTATTAAACTAAATTCGTTAAGCTAAGTCAATATACTGCGAAAAAATAGCAGTATCCTTATAGAATATCAACTTAAAATTTAAATGAACTACTACCTAATTAAAAAATTATTGACCAGTGATATGTATTTTGCTGATCTCTGTTCGAGAAGGAAAAAGTAGTATAAAAGTCGTATACATATTTCGAGTAAGTATTTCCATCTTTTTGAGTGCTTATGTTAAATGTGAGTTTTTTAAACAAATAAATAAAGTGATTAGTGGTCAAGGAATAAGTATTGCAGAAAGATTAACAGGGGTTGCACGCCTCATATTTCAAAGAATTGCCTGATTGCTTGTTAACTACTTGATAAATACCCTGCAGTAATGTATAAAATACCCTAATGATTTCACCTCAAGAAAGCCTGAAAGGCGCGATAAAGTTTTTCCAAACAAAAGCCACTGGCAGTCCAAAGCTCCTTAATTTGGAGATAACAAAGCTGTGTAACGCCAAATGTGATTTTTGTGATTACTGGCAGACCAGACATGAAGAGCGCATTTATGACTACCGCCCGGTAATTAAGAAAATTGACCCTCTTGTAGTTGTTGTCACAGGAGGTGAGCCCATGCTAAGGAAAGATCTTCCCGACATAATCAGGCAGATAAAAGAGTGCTCCTATTTCATTTTTACTTCGATGGTTACCAAAGGTGATTTGCTTACGATTGATAAGGCGCAGGAGCTCTTTGACGCTGGAATTAACCAGATTGCCGTGTCTCTTGATTTTCCGAACGAACAGCACGATGTTTACCGCGGAGTTCCAGGGCTATGGGCTAAACTTTCAAAACTGATGCCTGAGTTGGGGAAAAGATTTCCAAACCAGAAAATAACAATGAATACAATTATAATGGAAGATAATCTGGAGCAGGTCCCCGAATTGGCCCGCAAGGCTCATGAGTGGGGAGTAGGTATATCATTCAGCTCGTACTGTGTTATGAAAACCAATAATGAAGAGCATTTTGTTCCACATGAAGAAATACAAAAAGTACAGAACCTTGTCGACGAGCTGATTCGTATGAGAAGAGAGTACAAAGGAACAATACTTTCAACTGAGTACTACTTAAACGAGATTCCACGTTACTTTGAGTCGGGCGGTATCCCCGGATGCACTGCCGGGATTAGCCACATACAGGTAACGCCAAGCGGTCACCTGAAACGCTGTTCGGAAATGCCTGTTACAGCACATTACACCGAATATCATCCTAAACTATATTCTAAGACCAAATGCACGGAATGCTGGTATAGCTGCAGGGGAGAAACTCAAACTTCTGCTAGTATTAAAAGAGCGCTAGAATATATGGGTGTGTGGGTTTAATTTCTTTCCGGGTAATTCAAACTACAGATATATATCTAAAAATCTTAGAATAAACTAACTATTTGACTCGCCAGACTGTGCCGTCGGTTTTGTCTTCCAGTAAAATTCCTTTTTCATCAAGCTCGTCCCTAATCTCATCGGCACGGGCCCAGTTTTTCTCTTTCCGGGCAGATATTCTTTCCTGAATTAGAGCTTCTATTTCTTCTTCGGTAATTTCCGTAGAAGCTTTCTCCAGCTTGTGCGATTGGAGATACTCGTTGGGGTCATATTCTAGAATGCCAAGTGTATTGCCAAATTGATTAATCTCTTTAAGCGCGGTGTCTAAGGTCGGAGTCCATCCATTTGAGTCAATTGATCGGTTGATTGCTCTTGTTAGCTCAAACAAATTCCCAAGAGCTTCAGCCGTATTGAAGTCATCACACATCGCTTTAACCCATCTTTCCTTGAATGTTTCAATAGCTGTTAACAACTCTTTGTCCTCTGAGTTGTCATTCTTGCTCAAATCCCCGGCGCGTTTTAGAGTCATATAGAGTCGTTCCAGTGCGGCCTCCGCTTCGTTCATCGTTGTGTCGGAAAAATCCGCCGGGTTTAAGTACTGATGTGAAAGGAAGAACAGTCTGATTGCTTCTTTGCTCCACATTTGCACAGCTTCCCGGACGTTCAAGATATTCCCAATTGATTTGGACATTTTTTCCCGGTTAATCTGAATCAGTCCGTTATGCACCCAATATTTTGCGAATGGTTTTCCTGTGGCAGCCTCGGACTGAGCAATTTCGTTTTCGTGGTGAGGGAAGATAAGATCCTTACCGCCCCCATGAATGTCAAAACTGTCACCTAAATATTTTGTGCTCATTAACGAACACTCAATGTGCCATCCAGGGCGTCCGTTGCCCCATGGGCTTTCCCAATAGGGCTCTCCAGGTTTAGCTCCTTTCCATAATGCGAAGTCCAGCGGGTCTTCTTTCTTTTCATTTATATCGATTCTGGTCCCGGCCATCATATCATCAGGATCCCTTCTGGAAAGCTTGCCGTAGCCGTTGAATTTCTTGACTGAAAAAAATACGTCGTCTCCCGATTGATAGGCATGGCCGTTTTCGATGATTCTCTGTATCATCTCTATTATTTCTGAAACATGTTCCGTCACTTTCGGTTGTATAGTCGGCGGTTTGACCCCAATAGAGGCCATGTCTTCTTTGTACTCTTGGATGTATTTTTCAGATATTTCTTCAGCGGATAGTCCGGTTTCTTTTGCTTTGGCAATAATCTTGTCATCGATGTCGGTGAAGTTTCTTACGTACGTAACTTCATATCCAAGATATGACAAAAACCTTTCAATTACATCGAAAGTTACAGCGGCCCTTGCGTGTCCCAGATGAGCCGATGAATAGACAGTAGGCCCGCATACGTACATTCTGATTTTATTTTCTTCATAAGGCACCAACTCTTCTTTTTTTTGAGCCAGTGTATTGTAGAGAGTTACTTTTTTACTCATATGATTTCCTGATTAGATTAGATCTTCGCCGCCGTCTACTTTAATTACATTTCCTGTTAGGAAGTGTGTTCCCTCTCCACTTAGTGCGGCAATCGCCTGCGCGACATCCTCTGTTGTTGTTAGTCTGTTTGCAGGATTTACAGATGTTGCGTGTTTTATTATTTCCTCATTACCTGGAATTTTTTCAAGAGCCGGTGTTAATGTTACACCGGCCTGAATTGCGTTAGCCGTTATTTTTTTCGGTGCAAGCTCGTAAGCCAACTGGCGAATATGGGACTCGAGAGCGGCTTTTGATGCTGACACTGCCCCGTATGTAGGCCAAACCCTGTGTCCTCCCGCGCTGGTCATGGCAAAAATTCTTCCACCTTCTCCCATTAGATTTCTGGCGACAACTTCCTGACTCCAGTAAACCAGACTATGCGCCATTACATCCAGAGTCATATCAAAGTTCTTGCTAGATAGGCGTTTTTTAGGATCGTCAGATATATAAGGTTTCAATGTGCCGAAAGCAAGAGAATGTATTAAAACTTTTACACTTCCAGGATTTCCATGCTCATCAAGTATTTGTTCCATTTCCCCGAGCACTTCATCTCTTTTGTCCGGATCTGAAGCGTTAATGTTAAAGAAATCGGCTTCTCTTCCATGCTCTTTAATGTGATTTTTAATTTCTTCGACATGAGGTAATGCCGCTTTCCTGTCCAAATGGATTCCAAATATGTTCATCCCTTGCTTGGACAGTTCTATAGCAGCTGCTTCTCCAAAACCGCTTGAGGCGCCCAGTATAATTGCCCACTTATTCTCCAGTGCTTTTGACATAATTAGTATGCTCCCGAAATTAGGTTCTAAAAATTCTGTAGAGATTCTACGTTGTTTAGAGCGAATTTCAAGGCAATCAAACTGTGAGCTATCGACAAATGTCATTTAGTTGCGATATCTTCTTGACAGCTTCGGCCAATGATGCAAACTCCTTCTTGTCGGCAGATTAAAGCTCATTGGATAGACAAATAATTGAAGAATAATATTGCAAAAACAATTGCCACCTTTTTTTATGTGGGATTAATCCCGGTTGGTCCGGGCACCTTTGGCACGTTAGCAGCTATACCTCTCTTTTATGCGCTTTCATTTACTCCGATATACATTTACCTGGCAATAACTGTAGCAGTAATATTAATCTCTGTCTGGGCTTCGACTATTGCGGAGGAAATATTTCAAAAAACCGATCCTGGTCAGGTGGTAGCGGATGAAGTAGCTGGTTTTTTGGTAACCATGATTCTTGTTCCGGCTACAATTAGTAATATTTTCCTCGGATTTCTTCTATTTAGGCTTTTCGACATAGCCAAACCTTATCCGGTGAGGAAATTTGAAAAACTGCCCGGCGGCTGGGGGATAGTAATAGATGATGTGGCTGCCGGAGTATATGCGTGTGTAACTGTTCATATATTAGGCTATTGGGTTTTCTGGACATAGGTCTTGAACTACTATGAGAATAGAAATTCTTACAACAGGCGATGAGCTCATGAGCGGGCTAACAAGGGACGGAAATTTTCAGTGGGCAGGTGAAATGCTGACCGCGCTTGGATTTGACGTTGCTTTTCACACTACAGTAGGCGATGACAGGGAAACACTACATTCCGTATTCAACACCGCAAAAAATAGAGCTGATGCCGTAATTGTTACGGGGGGTCTGGGGCCCACACCGGATGACCTAACAATTGAAGTAGCAGCGCAGTTTTTTAATACCGGGCTTGAACTGAATCAACAGGCGTTGGACATGATGGCTGAGAGATTTAGGAAGATAAACAGGACGGTAAGCGAAACGAACATGAAACAGGTTTATCTCCCACAAGGCGCAAATGTGTTGCTTAACAAATGGGGTACAGCGCCCGGTTTCAGCAGTGAAATTGAGAGTACGGTTTTTTTCTTTCTGCCCGGAGTCCCAAAAGAATTCAGGGCTATGATGGAAGAGTATGTGATACCGGAGCTTAAACTACGACATCCTGAAATGAAAAAATCGTGCATGAGGCTGGTCAAGACTTTTGGGCTCCCCGAGTCTGAAGTTGCCCAGAGGCTGGAGGGGATTGAGAGGGAAGGCATTAAGCTCGGGTATAGAGCGCATTTCAGGGAAATACATTTGAGAGTGTCTTCGTTTGGGGATACGGAAC
>CBDUCG010000104.1:0-7133 GCA_965365595.1 uncultured bacterium | reverse complement strand
TTTTTATCCCGTTTCTAATCTAAATTGAGGAATAGCAGTATCCTTGTAATATAATAGTCCGATACCAAAACAAGTACAAAAGACATCACCACGGCTTTTGTCACGGAGTTTCCGATTTCTCTCGGCCCTCCCTTGGTATTAAGACCCACATAACAACATACTATTGAGATAATTATACCGAAAAACATAGCTTTAATTAGTCCGTTTAATACAGCCACAAAATCAACCAGTTCGGACAAATTGCGGTAAAAAACATCAAAGGACAGATGTATTTCAGGGTTAACAACTGAAACAAGCGCTCCCCCGAACCATCCTATTACGTCCATATATATAACAAGGAGCGGAAGCGCAAGTGTAGTTGCTATGAACCTGGGCATGACAAGATAGCGAATGGGGTTGATGTCCATTGTTTTAAGAGCGTCAATTTCTTCATACACGCTCATCGACGCAAGCTCTGCCGTCATTGCCGAGCCAACCCTGCCGGCAATTAGAATGGACGCCATAATCGGGCCGATCTCTTTTACAAGCGATAGGCCAACAAGACCGCCTACATTTTCTTCCAGCCCGAACTGGGCAAGCGTAGGTCCCGCCTGTAGCGCAAGGACTCCTCCCGAGAATAGTGCGATGAGAGCGCCTACAGGAAGTGTCTGGTTGCCGATAATGTATAGCTGGTCAAAAACCTTGTCACTGTTTCTTATTGCTGCCTTACACCAATAGAGTGTTTGCATAAACAGTCCCAGCAATCCGCCGGCAACTCTGAAGAACCCCATAACGCTATTCAAATATTTACTCCTTTACAGATTTTAACATTGCGACCCATCAGGAAATATTAACAGGTATAAACAGAAATTTTAGTATCTTTTTATTATTTTCCTTGTCTTTACTGTAGCCAAATAATCCGCCCAGAATATGAAATTTGTCTTTCTCAACTGAATTTTCATATGAGATTACAGGAATAATCGGCCTGAGTTCGACTTTAACGCCTTTTTTAGTGCTCTCTGTCCGGAAAGTATTCCAGAGAAATGAGGAAACATGATTACCTTCTTCATCCCTGTCCCATCTAAATATGGTCCATAGAGGGCGCCAGTTTCTTTCCCTGGGTGGGTTGTCCTGAAGAAAAGTTTCAAGCGGCGAGATAAAATTAAAATACGCAGTCCCGTCGGGCAGTCTTCTGTATGTAAATAGCGGCCAGAGATTTATGGCCCTGCTGTCCCTGCCCCCCTCTAACCGAGGGATATTCTGGACATCCTTGTAGAGGAAATAAGCTATCGCCTTTTTTTTAATCTCATAATCTTCGAGCTTGTGACTGCGCCAGCTGTAAAGCGGCCAAAGCGCATAACCCGTCTCAAAATCTTCTTCTTTCTTAACCGAAAAAAACGGGAAAATTCTATTTGTATTTACATCTCCTCTTGAGAATGTAACAATCGGCCATGGCATGTCATAACGTTTAAAGTTTCTGTTTGTATTTTCGATATATGTGAAAAACGGCCAGCCGTATGTCCGTTGTTTCCTCCCTGGCATATCGAGACCGTAATAAAACGGCAGTATGGCAAGTGAATTAATCTGGGCGCCGTAGAATTCCCTGTCTCTCTTCATATATATGGGCCATAGCGCAAATTCATCTCTCAGAGAGTCTCCAA
The DNA here is from genome assembly GCA_965365595.1 of uncultured bacterium. GTDB lineage: Bacteria > Desulfobacterota_D > UBA1144 > Nemesobacterales > UBA2774 > CR02bin9. The sequence continues at coordinate 5,493 of CBDUCG010000104.1, read as the reverse complement.
CAGTTTTTTGCCCGTAGACAGGCCAAAGCCTCCCGCCCTTAGCGCCGTTGCCTGAATAATAACCTATAAAGGGCCATATGAAGTTTGAGTTTTTAACTCCGTAGTTCTCGGTCTGTAAAAATAACGGGAAGAGAAAAAACTGTATTCTATCCTTTCCGTATTTGTTCTTCATATTGCCGTATATCGGAAAAACCGCAAAAAAGCTCCTGTCGGGATCTTCCGCGTGTCTGGCAAAAATAAAGGGGAACAGGGTATACTCATGCTCTCTGTATCCGTTCTCCTGGAGATCGGACTTGTAATAAAATATATAAATCAATGCCTGGAACTTTGTGTCGCCTTCAAATGTTCGGTAGGAAGACAAAGGATATATGAAATCAAATGCGCTTCTATCTTTTCTTATGTTTTTATAATTATAGAATATAGGTCTAAATCCATATCCTGTTTCATCCGCTTTTTTATCGTATGAAATCAAAGGACCCAGGGCATCAATCTTTTTTTCTCCGGTCTCCTCGTCTTTTTCCATATAGAAAAGCGGGCCGAGATTAATAGTATCCACGGCTGAAGCGGAGAACACTGGAGCCAGTGTGAGCATTGTGGTCAGAATGTAGAGTGATAATAGTGCCGCTCTTAGATTCATGGCATTAAATGTAACTTAAATAGTTGCAATATCTATGAAAATTTAATAAAAAAGGAAAAAACTGCTATAGATAAAGGCGTGGAACTCTTTTGCCTATATTGGATAGAAGCTCGTAGGAGATTGTCCCGGCAATCTGAGCAAGGTCGATCACGGATACGAGTTCGTCCCCAAATAGTACAACCTCGTCACCAACTTTTATATCCGCAATATCCGTAACGTCAGCCATGATAAAATCCATACATACATCTCCGGCAACAGGAGCGAGCGCTCCATGAATGGAGACCATTCCCTTGCTTGAAAGCCTGCGCGTATAACCGTCTGCGTATCCTACGGGTATGGTGGCAATAACGGACGGACGTTTTGTTACGAACTTGCCGCCGTAACTAACAGGAGTACCTTGAGGAACGCGGCTTAACCTTATAATACGCGACTTTAGCTTCATTACAGGCTTTAAATCCAGGCCCAAATAATTTCCAAAGCCGTACAGAACTATTCCCGGCCTCACCAGGTTGTAGCGGCTTTCGGGATATTTTTGAATCGCGGCAGAATTGGCTGCATGAATGTATGAGGGCCGGAAGTCTTTACTCTTCACAAGTTCTACCAGATTATTTAAATCACTTATCTGTTTATAGGTGTTTTCGTCCGAATCCGTGAAAGCTGTTGCCAGATGAGTGAGCACGCCTTCCATAAAAATGTTATCAAGCCCGGATAGTTTATTTAGGAACTGCTCACATTCTTCCCTCATCACGCCGAGCCTTGTCATTCCGGTGTCGAATTTGAGGTGGTAAGCGGTTTTTTTGTGTACTTTGGCGGATTCCCTCTCGAGCTCTTTTGCTACATCTATGGAAAAAAGGAAAGGAGTGAGATCGTGCTCAACTACTAAGTGGGCTTCTTCCGGCCTGACGCCTCCAAGGATCAGTATGGGGACTTCAATGCCATAGTCTCTGAGCTCAAGGGCTTCCTCAAGAGTTGCCACACCTAGCATATCCGTGCCTGACTCCACAAGCACTTTGCTCACCTCAACCGCCCCGTGCCCGTAGGCGTCGGCCTTAACTACGGAAAGCACACCCACACTATCGCCTATAAGCTCTTTCATGAGCCTAAAATTATGCGCTACCGCTTCCAGATCTATTTCTGCCCAGGTAGGTCTCATTAAGAATATCTATATAACCCTAGTTTATATGCGGGGTCAACAATAAAACGGCTTCTTTGACCAGTTTGTTGAGTTAAAATGTTCTCTTTCATATATTCGTAGATGTATGTCGCTACGATTCTGTGTCCCCTTTGATTGGGATGTAGAAAAACAATCTCTTCTATTTTATCCAGCACTTGGGGGAAATTTAGAACAATAAAGGCGACATCCGTAAGAGGACCGAGCGCCAGAATTGTTAGATTTTCTTCGGTTTCTTGAAGTAAAGTCGCCATTTCCAACACACCGTCATTTACGCAAAGCTACAGAAGGAATAAATCTCCATCGATGTTGCCTGTCCAAATTACATGCTCCGGAACAGCGAGAGGAAGCAACGCTCCTTCAAACACCGGCCCGTTCCCAAAATCCCAGTGAATTAACGAATGTCTCCTGAGCAGTAAAAAAAGTAGCGGGACCTATATGTTTCTCTTAACGCTAACAACCGCTAGTACTTTGGCGGCAACATATGTAGTCATAAGCTCAATAGCTTATGAATCATGAGTATCCGATGGACCACTCCCACTGCTGTTAACTAGTCCGGTAGCTACATCTGATTATATTGTTATCTTTTTAACATTGTCATTACTCTTTGAATCAGTGGTAAATGAATATATTCAGCAATAAAACTGCGCATAATAAAACTTTGAAACACTTTGTAGATAACATACACATCGTCCTCCTGTTTAATTTGTTGCGAACTATATCGTCAAGACATTCTTGTTAGTAAGCGGACAGTTTTTTTAGATTTAGTAGTAATAGTTAAAATACATTCTGTATAATACTCATCCAAGGTTAGATATGAAAAAAATTGATGTAGCAAAACACAACACTCTGGCTTGGGACGAGGAGTCTATTGAGGAAAGCCCGTGGTGCACTCCTGTTTCTAAAGAAGTCATTGAAAGCGCCAGGAAAGGAGATATTCAATTAAAATTAACTCCAAACAAGACAGTTCCTCCGTCGTGGCTAAAAGAAATTAGGGGGAAGGAAGTTCTTTGCGTAGGTTCAGGAGGCGGACAGCAGGCGCCTGTACTTGCTGCTGCCGGGGCAAGTGTGATAAGCGTTGACCTCTCACAGGAGCAGCTCAATAAAGATATGTTTGTCGCTAACCGAGACGGGCTTAAGCTGTTAACTGTTAGAGCGGACATGTCCGATCTGTCAGAGTTTAAGAATGAAACTTTTGATTATGTCGTAAATGCCGCTTCAACCGTTTTTGTGCCTGATGTGGAGAAAGTATGGAGAGAATTTTATAGAGTACTAAAACCCGGAGGAGAGCTTTTAGCCGGGATGATGAACCCTTCGTTCTTTATGTTTGACCACGGAGAAGCTCTTGAAAAAGGCACGCTCGAAGTAAAGCATAAGCTACCCTACTCTGATGTCGATAGTCTCGACAAAAAAGAGCTTAAGAGAATTATTGATGACAATGTGCCTTTGGTATGGAGTCATAGTCTTGAGACGCTTATTGGCAGTCAGACTAAGGCAGGGTTCTCCATAATAGAGCTCTATGAGGACTGGTGGGCCAGAGACGACACGCTGCTTAACAACTATTCACCGACAACATTTGTTACCAGAGCTAAAAAACCTTCTTAATCGCTTTGAGTATTGCCGAGTTTTGTATCTATGAAAAGTCCCCCGGCTTCAAACTTTGGAGCAGGTTTGCCCGAGACAAGCTCCGCGTCAAATATTATTGCCGTACCGTCAACCTTGGGGTTAGACAGTATAAATACGCTATTAGTCTCAACTTCATCTTTAATTACGGAAAGAGTGCAGTTTGGCGGGGTGGAATTAAAGTTCTCCTCACCCTGGCCCCAGATGGATACGAATTTTTTGATACCCATGTGCCCGGCTTCAACTTCCGGGCGCTCTGAGAAATATATAACGTTGCTCTGCCCATTGCCGTTAAGAGCAAGTTTCCCTTTTTCATAAGTGCCTTTATCGAAGTTTATGACAAATAAGTAATCAGGGCCTGTAGATTCAACGGCATATGCCATTGCCGTTGCCATTAGCAAAAAAGTAATACTGATAACTAGATTTCTCGTAACTCCCTCCATAGAATTTTGGAATATTATATCATAAGGAATTAAATGATTTCTTTATCCGTCTTTTCAACAACTGTTAGTGAAGCATAAGTGTGCTGCGTGATTCTCGTAATATGACGGCTTACCCTTCTGAGCCACCTGACAGCCTCAAGGTTGCTTGTTCCGGTATTAGCATCGAGCTCACTGTTTGCCATTCTACGGGCAACTTCGGCTCTAAAAGGCCTCACCTTTTCATGTATTAAATCCCCGGCACTCTTAGCAACTTGGTGCGCATGTTGCCAGTTATCCTCTTCTATATCTAAGATAATTTCCTTAATTGAATTTGTCAGCAAACTGCATTCTTCTCTCAACTGAGGTGTATCTCTCGCCGTCACGGCTCTATCTTCATCTTCTTCACACCTCTCATGGAGTCTCTGCAAGTGGTCCATAGTATGAATCGTATTAACCAGTCTTTCCAAGTTTGAATCTTGCCTGCTATCTATATTAATATCGTCCACAAAAGATTGTGTTGCATTGAGCGCTGACCGAAGTTCCTGAAGATTGGCCTTATGTCCTGTCTCTTTGTCCCCAAGAATGGCGCTTACATGTCTGAAAAGCGCTATGGATTCTTTTTTAACGGCCAGGTGTACAGCGCCAAGTGCAAGCTCGGATTCAATAAGGAGTGACTTGTCCAATGAATCTATATAGGATGAAGGTTTATCTGGAAAAATCCGCTCCATCAACCTTGCAAAGTGTTTAGTGAAAGGAAGAATAACGATTACTCCAAGAGTGTTAAAAAACGTATGAAATCCGACAAGTCCGATCTCCGCGTTTCTTACAAGTGAGCCGGGGGAGATAGCTTCCCATGTCTGAGTATAGGGAGTCAGCAAGATCAGCGCTCCGGTCGCGGTCAGCAGATTATAGATAACATGAGAGAACCCCGTTCGCTTAACACCGATTGAGCCACCTACTGTCGCGAGCGCCGCGGTCATTGTAGTCCCAATGTCCATTCCAATTACCAGAGCCGCGGATTGGTTGAAATTAATAAGCCCTGCATAGAGTGCTGTAAGGGAAGCAACCACGCCCGCGCTTGAGGACTGTGTAATACCGGTGAAAACTACTCCGATTAAAACCAGGAGAAGTCGGCTTGATAAACTGTCCGCCGGCAGATTATCAAATGAGATAAAACCTTCCAGAGCGGACATTGAAGACTGCATATAGGTAATCCCAACAAAGATGAGTCCGAATCCGGCTATGCTGTATCCGATAGTGGACAAGCGGCCTTTTGTGAATAATTTGAGGATCGCGCCGATAAATACAAGAGGCATGAAAATAATGCCGACGCTGAATTTAAATCCCAAAAGAGCGATTATCCAGCCCTTGAATGTAGTTCCGATGTTTGCTCCGAAAATTATTCCGAGAGCGTCAGGGAAGGTTATAAGTTCCGCGCTCACAAAACCGACAGCGGCAACAGTTGTGAGGCTTGAGGATTGTAGTATTGCGGTGCTTGCGGCTCCGGTAAGAGCGCCGGATACTGGGCTTTTTGTAAATCGCATCAAGGCGGAGCGCATGGCGCTTCCCGCAAGTGCCCTTAGCCCCTCGGTCATGACAATCATACCCAGGAGAAAAAGCCCAATACCGCCTAATACCTG
>CBDUCG010000103.1:0-7197 GCA_965365595.1 uncultured bacterium | reverse complement strand
TCCTATCATTCATTTCGCATCTGCGAAGAACCCCCCTTGACAACCCCGGTTTCATGCATATAGTATACAGCTCGAATAAATATTTATGGTATTTCAAAATATATGGGTAATAGTTAATTTTGACTGATTTCACATTGGCAATAGTAAATCAGGCAGTTGGAAAAAAAGACCGATTGAAAAGATATTAGCAAGAACTACTTCATACATAAGTATCTTGAATTAAGTTAAGGTCTGGGAGTAAATAAATGTTTACGGCTAAATATAATAGTATTAAGTTTTCTTTTTTGGGGATTCTTAAAGTTTCACTGATTTTGCTTTTTTTTGGCATAGCCGCCGTATTAGTTTTTAAATCAAACAATACTTCAGCTTACAGTGTTTCAAGTATATCCAGTCTATTCAGCGGTGTGTCTGAAATTAACCAGTTAAATACTCATCTGGAAGAAGCAATTCCATCCGCAGACCTGAATAAGCTGGACATACAGGATATATCATCCGAAGAGGCAGAAATCTTTCTATTTATATTGAGATTGTCCAATTCAATTACACCGCCCGAAGCACGCAAACTTGCGAAAGTTATTGTAGATGAGTGCAGTACCTATGAGCTAGACCCGTTTCTCATACTTGCAGTAATTCAAACGGAAAGCAATTTCACACCAAAAGCAGTCTCACCCAGAGGCGCAATCGGGTTAATGCAGGTAATGCCCAAAACAGGCGAATATGTGGCGAAGGATAGAGGAATTTCATATAAAGGTATAAACTCATTATATGACCCTTTCTTAAACGTTAAGCTAGGTATTCACTATCTTTCCTTTCTAACCGATCAGTTTGATAGTGTCGAGAATGCTCTGGCTGCGTATAATTACGGCCCCTCAAAATTTGCCAACAGCAAAACCCTGTCCAACAATACCCCCAAGTACGTAAAGAAAGTTCTCAATTTCAAGAGCTTCCTTGAAGAAGAAAGTATCCTGCTTGCCAAGAACAGCTAGAATATAAATTGTTACTCGATTGAACATCAGTTTGATGATATGTTCATTATATGAAATTTGGAGTAGCAGTTCCTAACTACGGCAAATACGCCGCTAAAACCGAAATAGTTAAAATGGCTCAAATAGCAGAAGAGCTGGGCTTTGACTCTATCTGGGTAAGTGACCATGTGATAATTCCCGAAACTCATAAGGGCTTTGGCTATGTTTTCTACGATCCTTTTATTACTCTCTCGTATATAGCTGCTCAAACCAGAAAAATTAAATTAGGCACAAGCGTAATAGTGCTCCCCTACAGAAATCCCGTTGTTTTGGCCAAAATGATTTCAACACTGGATAATTTATCAGAAGGGAGAATTATCCTTGGAGTGGGAACGGGGTGGATTAAAGACGAATTTGATGCACTGGGAATCGCATATGAGAAAAGAGGGGAGGTAACAGATGAGATACAGAAAGTTTTAAAAATACTATGGACCGAAGATAATCCGAGTTTTAAAGGGAAGCATTACAACTTTTCAAATATCAAATTTCTACCCAAACCCGTACAAAAGCCTCACCCTGTATTTTGGGTAGGAGGCGGAACAAAAAAGGCTATAGAGCGTTCTGTAAAGTATGGAGAGGGTTGGCATCCTGTGGGGCTTACACCTGAGGAGCTTGGAGAGAAGATATTCTATTTAAACAGCTTACTCGAAAATCATAAGAATCCAGATTTTGAAGTTTCACTCAGAAGAACAATAGAAATTACAAACAAGGATCTCAGCCAAGAAGAAATATTAAGAGGATCAGTTGAAAAAATAGTCAGAGGTATCAAAGAGTATAAAAGGATTGGAGTAGATCATTTGTTATTGCACTTTCTTAGCGGCACATCAGAAGGTGTTTTAAATTCAATGAAAATATTTTCTCAAGAAATCAAATCCCTCATCTAAACCCGGATTCACCAAAATCTTAAATAATATTAGGCTTTATTATTTTTCCAATTTTTGATATCATCCATATAGGCGGTATGAATAAATCCAAGATGACGATAGGAGGGTGTCATTATGAATAAGTACGCGATGGAATTGATAGGCACGTTCTTTTTAGTGTTGACAATAGGCATGGTAGTAATAGAGCCAGGAGCAGGGACATTTGCGCCGGTTGCAATAGGTTCGGTGCTGATGGTTATGATTTACGCAGGTGGTCATATTTCCGGAGGACACTACAATCCAGCGGTGACTCTGGCGGTCTGGATGCGAGGGAGATGCGCAGGAAGTGATGTGCCAGGCTACATGATTTCTCAATTTGCAGGGGGAATTATAGCTGCTTTCGCAGTTTTCCTGATCAAAGGTAATGTACCTGTGGTGGAAAGCCCGATAGCTCCGGTACCATCATTGATCTCTGAATTTCTATTTACATTTGCACTATGTTTCGTGGTTTTAAATGTAGCTACATCAAAGAGGACCGAGGGTAATTCTTTTTATGGTTTAGCAATAGGTTTTACAGTGCTTGTCGGAGCTTACGCAGTAGGGAGTATTTCAGGAGGGGCATTTAATCCGGCAGTTGCTATAGGAATTATCATGATGGGTCTTATAAATATCACAAGCATCTGGGTATTTCTACTGGCAAACTTCCTGGGTGGTATAGTAGCGGCAGTGGCGTTCAAGGCCATGAACCCAGACGACAAGTAGTATTTACCTATCGTTTGCAATATTTCGGGCGGCCTTAATCTCTTTGTGGGTTATGGCCGTTCCTTCTGTGCCCAGATACATAAGCATGGCCTTATCCCCATGAACATTATCGAGATTAAAAATATGTCCTAACTCATGCGTAGTTACTCTGCCAGTCTGAGAACCGGGAGAATCTTTAATAATGACTATATTTGTATCCAAAGTAACTCCATTTAACAAACCCACTTCCTTAGCTTAAAAAAATATTATTAGATGGCTTCGGGACTTTAAATTCAGAATCTCTACCTTATAAACATGGTTTATAATTACCATTTACTATCTCTCTGATAATATTAGTTGGAACTGTTATTCTCCCTATATATTTAATATCGAATCTAATTCCGGCCTGAGCCCAAATTTCATTAACTTTATCAAATACAATAATTAATCTCATATTGTTACTGGGACTTTAGAGTCTGCCCTTTTCATCGTCATGAAGATAAAGTGAGACGGGGATAGCTATATTGCTTATATCGCTTTCTTGAGCAAAAGACTTGACATGAGATTTTATTGAAACTTTTGCCTCAATACAGAAGAGAGCAATGAGTAAGGGAGTCATTCGTAATATTATAAATAAATAATAAACATCATTTTTTAAACTATATCGGATTGACTTCAATAGATCATCCGTGTGATAATAAGATGACCTTAATTTCAAAGATATTAAAAGATGAGGCAAAAAATGGATAATGGAAACAACAAATTCACGGCAGCGGCAGTTCAGATGGCCCCAGTGTTTTTAAACAAAGACGAGACAATCGGAAAGGTTAACAATTTAATAGCTGAAGCTGCTAAAAATGGGGCTAGTTTGATTGTGTTTCCTGAAGCCACTATCCCGTGTTACCCCTACTGGCCCAAGGACCTTGGATCCATAGAAGGAAGAAAACAAGTCATCGATGCCTATCTGGAACTTCATAAAAACTCAATTGAAATTCCAGGTAAAGATACCGAAAAAATTGGGAGAGCCGTAAAGAAAGCGGGAAGCTATGTAGTCATAGGAGTAAACGAAAAAGAGGGCGGAACGCTATACAACACTATTTTATACTTTGGCAAAAAAGGCGAGATACTGGGTAAACACAGAAAGCTGATGTCTATAGACAGTGAAAAATGTATTTGGGGAATGGGTGGAGCGGAAGACTTAAAAGTTATTGATACCGATATCGGAAAAATCGGCGGATTTTTCTGCTATGAGCACCATCTTACTCTTGCCCGTTACGCCATGTTTAAAAAAGGTGAGCAGATTCACGCCGGACTGTGGGCAGGGCATGGGTTTGTTAAGCCTACAATGGACTTCGCAAGCAAACAATATGCATTTGAGGGACAGGTTTTTGCCATAGTATCATCGGGATATATCAATGAAAAGATGATTCCCGACAGTTTTCCACTCAAAAAAAATACTTTATGGGACTACCCAGGTGGTAGCGGAATTATTAACCCCAGAGGCGAATACATAGCAGGACCGGTATACGGAAAAAAAGATATTATCTATGCCGATATAGATATGGATATGATACTAAGGGCAAAAGCTGTCATAGACGCAGTCGGTCATTTCTCAAGACCAGATATACTGGAACTAAATATCAAAGAGTAATTACGGTTTATTTTTTATTCCGATGATTCAATCAGGCTTTCTTTCAGGTTCCAGAGCTCATCTGATAAAGAAACATGATATATATGAGGGTTTACGATTCGCTTTATGCCCGAATCCAGACAGTTCATATCACTTTTTCTTTTAGCCCTAAGCTCGTCTATTGAGGGAAAGTCGTAAACCAATTCTCCCCGATCCAAAATCTTCACCAACAACGGTTCTGCTCTACTAATATCCTCTCCTTTAATTGCTCTAACCTTGGTATGATCTGTGGGGTGATGTAAGATGAGCCCCTCTTTTTTTGCAGGATTATCATCGCTGGTAGTTATCAAATCAGCAGTCGACATGCCTCTATCGTCATAAATGCGCCAGACTTTTTTTGTGCCCGGATTATGAGTCTTTTCACGGGATTCCGATAGCTTTATAGAAGGGGTCCATTCTTTTCCGTTAGACAAAGCAACCAGTTTGTAAACGCCGTCTAAAGCGGGCGCTCCGCTCGAGGTGATTAAATTAGTACCCACACCGTAAACCAAACGCTTAATGAGCTGATCGGGATCCACGCCGAATTTTGCAGACTCGCTCTCTATCTGTGTTATTATCTGCCAGACCACAAGCTCGTCTAACTGGTTTGATAGTATTATCTTCGTATTTGGGAATCCGGCTTTGTTCATCATGGCCGCTGCCTGTATGCTGAGATATGCTAGGTCCCCGGAATCAAGCCTAATGCCCACAGGTTCATGCCCTTTTCGCTTAAGCTCCTCAAAAACTTTTATTGCGTTGGGAACCCCGCTTTCAATTGTGTTGATGGTGTCCACGAGAAGAAGGCAGTCGTCCGGATAAAGATCTGCATAAGCTCTGAATGCCCCTAATTCACCTAAGCCCATGTAAATAAATAACTGCACCATACTGTGTCCGTGTGTTCCTTTGGGCGGGTAACCGAGAAAATGCGATATCCCCACATTGGACGAGAAATCCGCGCCACCTATAAGAGCTGCGCGAACGCCGGCATTAACTCCCGAATCCTGCCCTCTGCGTAGTCCGAATTCCAAAAGAGGCTGTTCTCTTGCCGTGTCCTTGATCCTGGCTGCTTTGGTCGCTATAAGAGTTTGATAATTGAGTTTGTTAAGTAGTCCTGATTCCAGAATCTGAGCCATGGCCAGAGGACCTTCTATTACAGTAAGCGGAACATTAGGATGCACAACCCTCCCTTCGGGAATAGCATGCATAGTTATGCCGTCGTAATTTCCGTTTTCCCTGAGCCAGCTCAAAAAATCCTCTCTGAATAGAGGTTCGCCGGCTTGACCTCTCTGACCCCTCAGATGGTCGATATCCTGATCGTTGAAATCGGACTTCAATATCCAGTCCACCGCCCACTCTAGCCCTGCGTTAATGCAGTACCCCGCCTGGTGGGAGCCATAATCAGGATAATTTCTGAAAAAATGGTCAAACTGGGCATGTTTCTCATGCATACCCATCTTGAAATACAGCTGTGCCATAGTCAACTGGTACTGATCAGTGAAAAGTATTCCCTCCGATACTTTAGAGTGCATGTGTATCATCATAAATATTGTAACAGGAATTGATAAAGTTAGAGATAAACAGTAATAAAATTCAGATTCTTTATTACAGAAGTAAAAAGATTTTCGTAAGAATAAAATCGCCGATAATAATGAGCAGTAGAGCCACCACTACGGTCTCTGTTGTTGCTCGTCCAACACCTTGCGTGCCGCCTTCGGCCTTCATACCGATATAACATCCGGTAATGGCAACGATTATGCCGAAGAAGAATGTTTTTGCTATACCGCTAATGAAGTCGTCTATTGCCACCCATTCCAGTATGCTTGAAATAAATAGTCTGGGCTGTACATCCAAATCTATATTAGACATTATCATGGCGCCGAATATACCTGAGAAGTCGGCAATCATAGCGAGAAAAGGAAAAGAAATAATAGCCGCCAATAATCTTGGAGCAACCAGCTTTTTCATCGGATCAGCGCCCATGGTCCTGATAGCATCGATTTGCTCTGTAACTTTCATCGACCCTATTTCAGCGGTTATACCGGCTCCTACCCTGCCCCCAACGAGTAGCGATGTAACAACAGGGCCAAGCTCCCTGACGAAGGAAAGCGATACAACAGGGCCTACCACACCTTTAGCGCCAAACCATGCAAACCCCCAAGCCAGCTGAACCACCATTACCATACCAATCGCCATTGCCGACGCTATTACAATTGGAATCGATTTAAAGCCAATCTCGTCAATTTGCTCAAGAACGAGTCTAAAGTTTACAGGGCTGCTAAAACTTGCTGTTATTGACTTGTAGAGAAAGACAAGAATCTCTCCAAGACTCTCAATCAGGCTAAGTATATATGATCCTAATCTTTCTATATTGTTTCCTAGCATTGTTATAAGGCCTTAAACTGGAATACGAAATTATCAAAATCCACTATTCCAAAATCAAAATTTTGAGGAGAGGATGCGTATGTAAAATCGTAAATACAGATGTCTTTTTTGAGCACAACAGTTGCTATTTTGATTGGAACATTATTTAAACTACCCGTATAAATGGTTCTGAGCGCCTGCAGTCCGTCAACCGTCGTTTTCTGACGCTCAACAGCTTCCTTGCCTTTAATACCGATAAGCAGTGATTCCGACAGTGCCCTTAGGCTGTAATTCTTCTTCTTCTCGTTACAAGTTGAATTAACCGTCAAAGTTGCGTTGATAGTTGAATTTGTGAAGGCTAGATCGCCACCTTCAACTTTATTCTTTTTCCAGGGAGAAGGGAGCGTTCCAATCCGGTATGATGTGTCGTCGGTCTGAAATACCTGCCCATTTAAACTGCCTGACTTGTCATCATCCGCGGATGCATAATATCCTATGAACTTTGTTATACCGCAAGAACTCAGTCCAATCATGCAAG